>NZ_BAABHF010000043.1:0-232752 GCF_039541955.1 Actinoallomurus oryzae
AACGGCCAACCCGCCCACTCCGAACGCCTCACCCCAGAACTGATCATCCGCGCCTCCACCGACCCCGGATGACCGGGGTCAGCTGCCTCTCGTGGCCGTGTAGTCCTTGACGGTCATCGAGTCGTGCAGGCGCACACCCTTGGAGTTGAGGTGCGCCGCCGCGCGGCTGACTCCGGCGGGCAGGGCGGATACCAGCCGTACGCCCTGCGTCAGGGCCCAGAGGCCGGCGCGGGAGCCCGGGATGAGGCTCTTGGCCGCGGTCAGGGCGAACCTGCGGCTGCCCTGGACGAGATCCATGATCGCGTGCTCGTACGCGGGGAAGGCGCGTTCGTGGTCGCCTCGCGCCTCGGCCAGTTCGCCCGCGAGCACGTACGCGCCGAGGACGGCCAGGCTCGTGCTGCCACCGACGGCGGGCCCGGGGCAGTAGCCGGCGTCGCCCGCGAGCGTCACCCGCCCCCGCGACCAGGTGTCCATGCGGAGCTGGGTGATCGAGTCGAAGTAGAACGCCGGTGTGTCGTCGAGCAGGGCGAGCCAGCCGTCCACGTCGGCGTGCATCCCGGCGAACGCCTCGCGCAGGATCTCCTTCTGCCGCCGTGCGTCGTGATGGTGGTAGTCCAGTTCGCGGGCGCTCCGGAACAGGAAGCTCACCCGCGCGTCGTCCAGCTGCCGCGCGCCGTACATGCCGGCCATCCGGCCGACGTCGATGTGCCCGATCGACTCCCCGTCGAGATCCCGGTCGTTGGGCGCCGACATCACGGCCAGGTAGGCACCGATGAACCTGCTGAACCGGGACTCCTCGCCGAAGACCAGGCGCCGCACGTTGGAGTGGAGCCCGTCCGCGCCGATCACCAGGTCGAAGCGCCGCGGCGCGCCGTTCTCGAAGGTCACCTCGCCGTCGTCCGAGATGGAGGTGATGGAGTCGCCGAAGACGTACTCGGCGTCGTCGCGGGTGGCGTCGTAGTAGATCTCGCTCAGGTCGTCCCGCATGATCTCGACGTGCCGGTCGGAGGTGGCCTGGAACACCTTGGTGAGGTCCACGGTCACCGGCCGCCGGGCGCCCGGCCGGTGGACGGTCATCCGGTCCGTGCCGGTCTTCATCTCCTCGATGCGGGATATCACGCCCATCTTCTCGGAGATGTCCATGGCGGGTCTGAACAGGTCGACGGCGTGGCCGCCCGCCTTGCGCAGGCGGGGCGCGCGCTCGACCACCGTGACGGTGAAGCCGTACCTGGTCAGCCAGTAGGCCAGCACCGGCCCGGTGATGCTGGCGCCGGACACGAGGATGCGCATGAGACTCCTTACTTAACGATAGGTAAGGAGCCGCATCGTAGCTTACCTATCGTTAAGTCAGCTAGTGTGAGATCCGTGCCCAAGCCGTCCGACACCAAGCAGCGCATCCAGATGGTCGCGCGGGAGCTGTTCGCCGAGAAGGGCGTGCAGAAGACCAGCCTGCAGGAGATCGCGAACCGGCTCGGCATCACCAAACCGGCGCTGTACTACCACTTCGCCTCACGCGAGGACCTGGTGCGCAGCATCGTGCAACCGCTGATCGACGACGGCGAGGCGTTCGTCTCGCAGCAGGAGGCGCTGGACGAGGTGGAGCCGCGGGCTCTGCTCGAGGGCTACTTCGACTTCCACCACCGGCACCGCGACGGCATCGTGTTCGTCCTGACGGAGCTGACCACGCTGACCGAACTCGGCCTGACCGAGACGGTGCTGACCTGGCGCGAGCGGCTCGCGACCCTGCTGTTCGGCCCCGAGCCCACGCTCGACCAGGCGACCCGGGCCGCGCTGGCCCTGGGCGGGCTCCAGGACTGCACGATCCAGTTCCCGCACGTGCCGACCGAACCACTGCGCAAGGCCACCGTCGACGCCGCCTGCGCCGCACTCGGGCTCTGCGAGGACGGTCTGGCCGGGTGACCGCCGATCCGCCTGGTCAGGACGACACGCCGGCCGGGCCGGGCCACACGTACGGCAGGTCGGCGGGGACCCCGGGAAAGAGAGGGCCGTAGTAAGCCGGGTCCTTGCGCACCAGGGCCGACTGGTGGCTGCGGTGGAACTCCGGATCGCCCAGCCAGCGGGGCAGAGCGCCGGCCCGGCCGAGCGCGGCCTGGCTCCGGGGCGCGTCGAGATCGAACGTCGCGCGCAGCTCCGCCACCAGCGCGGCGGCGCACGTGTCACGCCGGCCCGCGCGGCACCACTGGCGGCAGATCTCCAGGCCGTAGCGGGTCAGCGCCTCCTCACAACCCGCCCACATCCGCACCGCCGGATGATGCCGCCAGCCGTAGCCCGGCACGGTTAGACCGCGCAACACCTGCAACGCCTCGACCCGCTGCTTGCCCAGCCGCCGCTGGTCGAGCACCCGAGCGCTGGCGGCGAAGCCGGCATACGGCAGAAATGTCTGCACGGCGCCTCCTGTCCCCATGGCGCCGGACACGCTCGGCGACGCAGAAGACGCGACGAAGACGTACGCCGCGCAGGCGACTCCGGCACCGACCACGCGCCCCCGACGGAACGCCGCCCGCCCCCGGCCGGCGGGCCGATCCTGTCCTCCGGCCAGGCTATCGTCCGACGCATACGGAACCGCCCAGGTCATCCGGCCGGGGCGACCCAAGCCGTCGGAAGGGAGCGCCGGTGAGCGCGATCTCAGGTAGGGCGGGGCGGTGAGTGAGGAGTCTCTGGAGGGCCTGCTGCGTCGCCTCGCGCCGCAGGTGCTCGGGGCGCTCATGCGGCGGCACGGGGCGCTGGATCCCTGTGAGGACGCCGCGCAGGAGGCGCTGCTCGCCGCCGCCACCCAGTGGCCGCAGGACGGTGTTCCGGACAATCCGTACGGCTGGCTGGTCACCGTCGCCACGCGGCGGCTCGTCGACTGGGTGCGCAGCGACAGCGCCCGGCGCCGGCGCGAGGACGCCGACCTGTTCACCACGCCGCCGTCGATGCGCGTCGCCCCGCCCGCCGACGAGCCGCCGGCGGGCCGGGACGACTCGCTCACGCTGCTGTTCCTGTGCTGCCACCCGGCGCTCTCCCCGCCCTCGCAGATCGCGCTCACCCTGCGCGCGGTCGGCGGTCTGACCACGGCCGAGATCGCCCGGGCGTTCCTCGTGCCCGAGGCGACGATGGCGCAGCGCATCAGCCGCGCCAAGCAGACCATCCGCAAGGCCGGGGCGACCTTCTCCCTGCCCCCGCCGAACGAGCGCGAGGAGCGGCTGCGGGCGGTGCTGCACGCGCTCTACCTCATGCTCACCGAGGGGCACACCACGACCGCCGGGCCGGTGTTGCAACGGCACGACCTCACCGGCGACGCCCTGCGCCTGACCCGCCTGCTGCACCGGCTGCTGCCGGACCACGGCGAGGTGGCGGGGCTGCTGGCGCTGATCCTGCTCACCGAGGCGCGCCGCGACGCGCGTACCCGCGAGGACGGTTCGCTGATCCCGCTGGCCGAGCAGGACCGCGGCGGGTGGGACCGCGCGCTCATCGAGGAGGGCGTCGCGATCGTCACCGCGGCGCTGTCGGGCGACGACCGGCTCGGGCCGTACCAGATCCAGGCGGCGATCGCCGCGGTGCACGACGAGGCCCCGAGCGCCGAGGAGACGGACTGGCCGCAGATCGTCGCGCTGTTCCGCCTGCTGGAGGGCATCGCACCGGGGCCGATGGTGACGTTGAACCGGGCCGTCGCCGTCGCGATGGTGGACGGGCCGGAGGCCGGGTTGAAGATCGTGGACCCGCTGGAGGCGGACGAGCGGATGGCCCGGCACCACCGGCTCCATGCCGTACGCGGCCACCTGCTGGAACGGGCCGGCCGGCCGGACGAGGCCCGCGAGAGCTACCGCACGGCCGCGCGGTACGCGGAGAGCGCGCCGGAGAAGCGTTACCTCCAGGACCGCGCGGAGGCCGTCACCAGCGGTTGAGCAGAAATGTCGGACTCCGTCCGTACGGTGGTGGGTCGGGGAACCGAGGTGAGGGGCCACCGTGACGACCGACGCCGCCATCCGACCGCGCCGTGCCGAGCTGGCCGGCTTCCTCAAGACTCGCCGGGCCCGGCTGAGCCCCGAGGAGGTCGGCCTGCCGCCGGCACCTCGCCGCCGCACACCGGGGCTGCGGCGCGAGGAGGTCGCGATGCTCGCCGGCGTCGGCGTCACGTGGTACACCTGGCTCGAGCAGGGCCGCCCGATCAACGCGAGCGGCCAGGTGCTCGACGCCGTGGCCCGCACGCTGCGGCTCGACCGGGCCGAGCGGGAGCATCTCTACCGCCTCGCCGAGGCCACCCCGCTGCGCGCCTGGGACGCCGCGACCGCCGTCTCCGACGCGGTGCGCGGCGTCCTCCACGGCCTCGACCCGATGCCCGCCACGCTGATCAACAGCCGCTTCGACATCATCGAGTCCAACACCGCGCACCTCTCCCTGTTCGCCGAGTGGCACGCCCTGCCGTGCGTCCACAAGAACCTCCTGTGGTGCTGCGTGACCGAGCCGCGGGCACGCGAGTGGTTCCTCGACTACGAGCGGGAGATCCCCTATCTCGTAGCGCGGCTGCGCTCGTCGTACGGCCGGCACATCGGCGACCCGTCGTGGGAGGAGGACCTCCGCCGTCTCCGGGAGATCAGCCCGGAATTCGCCGAGCTGTGGTCCCGGCACGAGGTGGCCGAGCCGAGGGATCGCGTGCTGCGGTTCCGGCACCCGGCCGCGGGCGAGCTGACCTTCAACCGGACCGAGCTGACCTTTCCGGCCGCCGCCGGTCTGTCCATCGCCGTCTACACGCCGCGGGACGGATCCACCCGCGAACGCCTCCGCCTCACGCGCACACCCGGCTAAGCCCCCATATAGAGCTTTCAACCGGGGGACGTCACGAGGTCGTGACTGAGCCGCCCGCCGCCACGGGCAACCTGCCGACCAGCGCGTTACTTCGGCAGCGCGGGCCGCCGATATGCGGATGGTGAAGGGCGACCGTGCGGGACACCGAGACCGGTGGCGCCACCGGCTCCTGACGAGGCAGCGTCGCCCCGTCCGCGTACCGCGCCGATCGTTCTGTCACACCCGCTCACAGGTCCGTGTCACCCAGTCGCATTTTCTGGGAGTAGCATACGATTTAGTAGTTGACTTTCAAAAGATGGCGAGGTGTCACGATGGCCTCAGGGATGCGGCGTTGGTGGGCGGTCGGGGCGATGGTGCTCGCGGTGCTGGCGGTCGGGTTCGACGTGACGATCCTCAGCCTGGCGCTGCCGGCCCTCGCGACCGGGCTCGATGCCTCCACCTCCGAGCTCCAGTGGTTCGTCGCCGCGTACACCCTGGTGTTCGCCGCCGCGATGATCCCCGGAGGCATGCTCGGCGACCGGTTCGGCCGTAAGAAGATGCTGGTCACCGCGCTGGTCGTGTTCGGCGTCAGTTCCCTGGCGGCGGCGTACGCCCCGTCGGCCGGAGCGTTCATCGCCGCGCGGGCCGTGCTGGGGCTCGGCGGCGCGGTGATCCTGCCGATGGTGCTCGGTGTCGTGCCGACGCTGTTCGACGCTCGCGAGCGGCGGCGGGCGATCGCCATGGTCATGACGGCGGCCATGGTCGGCTATCCGGTCGGGCCGATCCTCGGCGGCTGGCTGCTCGGCCACTTCTGGTGGGGGTCGGTCTTCCTCATCAACGTGCCCGTCGTCGTGCTGGCGGTGGCCGCCGTCCTCGCGTGGCTGCCCGAGTCGCGTGCGGCGCGGGCGCGGCGGCTCGACCTGCCCGGCATCGCGACCTCCAGCGTCGCCCTCGCCGCTCTCACGTACGGCGTGATCCAGGCCGGGCAG
The DNA here is from genome assembly GCF_039541955.1 of Actinoallomurus oryzae. NCBI lineage: Bacteria > Bacillati > Actinomycetota > Actinomycetes > Streptosporangiales > Thermomonosporaceae > Actinoallomurus > Actinoallomurus oryzae. The sequence continues at coordinate 5,778 of NZ_BAABHF010000043.1, forward strand.
TACGGCTGGGGCGACGTGACGTCCGTCGTGCCGCTCGCCGGAGGCGTCGTGCTCATCGCCGTCTTCGTGCTGTGCGAGCGCCGGACCGGCGAACCGCTGGTCGACCTCCGCCTATTCCGCGAGACGGGGTTCACGGTGGGCACGCTGCTCAGCACGGCGGTGAACTTCGTCATGTTCGGGGTCCTGTTCGCGGTGCCGCAGTACTTCCAGGCGGTCCTCGGCACCGACGCGATGGGCGGCGGCGTACGGCTCCTCCCGCTGATCGGCGGGATGCTGGCGAGCGCGGTGGTGGCCGACCGGTTCGCGGCGCGGGCGGGCGCGCGGGGCGCGGTCTGCCTCGGGTTCGCGCTGCTGGCCGGCGCCATGTTCGGCGGAGCCACGACGGCCGCGGACAGCGGGTTCGGCCTGGCCGCCGCCTGGACGACCGTCGCGGGTCTCGGGCTCGGCTTCGTGATGCCGGTCGCCATGGACGCCGCCATCGGCACGCTGGACGAGGAGCGGAGCGGTGTGGGGTCGGCGCTCATCCAGGCCGTGCGCATGGTCGGCGGCAGCCTCGGCGCGGCGATCCTGGGTTCGGTCCTCAACGCCGGTTACCGCGGGCGCCTGGACCTCACCGGGCTCGCCCCGTCCGCGGCGCGGGCCGTACGCGAGGGCGTCTACGGCGGTCTGGAGGTGGCGCACCGCACCGGGCGGGAGGCGCTCGCCGGGCAGGTACGCGCGGCGTACACGCACGGCATGGACCTGTTGCTCGTCGTCTCCGCCGTCCTCGGCCTGCTCTGCGCGCTGGGCGCCCTGCTCCTGCCGTCGCGGCGTGCCGGTCGGGTTGGGCCGGCCGGCTCCGAACGGCCACAATCGGACCATGAGGCAGCCGTCTGAGTCCACGGGGCTACGGGAACGCAAGAAGGCACGGACCCGGGCCACGATCCAGGAGCACGCCCTGCGCCTGTTCCTCGCGCAGGGCTATGACGCCACCACCGTGGAGCAGATCGCCGAGGCGGCCGAGGTCTCCCCCAGCACGGTCTTCCGCTACTTCCCGACCAAGGAAGACCTGGTCATCACCGACGACTACGACCCGGTGCTGATCGCCGCCTTCGCCGCCCAGCCGGCCGGGCTGAGCCCGATCCAGGTGCTGCGGAACGCCATACGAATGACGTTGGACGACATGCCGGCCGCCGAGCTCGCCTTCCACCGCGAACGCATGATGCTCGCGATCTCCGTACCGGCGCTCTGGGGCGCCAGTCTCCGCAACGTCACCGACGCCCTGCGGTTGCTGACCGAGATGGTGGCCGCGCGGGAGGAGCTCCCGGTGGACGACGCGGCGGTCCGTACGTTCAGCGGCGCGGTGCTGGGCGTGTTCATCGACATCATGCTCCGCTGGCCGCGGGATCCGGACATGGATCTCGGCGCCACGATCGACCGCGCGCTCGCCCACGTCGAGGCCGGCCTGCCGTTTCCGCCGAAGAACGGTTGACGCGGAAACGGGCCCGGCGCCGTGGCGCCGGGCCCGTTTCCGTGTGCGTGTCTCAGAAGGCTCCGGTGCCGTTCGGCGTGCCGAGGCCGGTCGGGCCGTCCCAGCCGGCCCGCGCGGTGCAGAGCTGCGCGGTCGAGCAGGAGCCGTTGGACCCGGACGTCACGTCGAACAGGGCGTCCTTGTGGGCGTACGGCGTGTTGTTGTCGACGTCGGAGGCGTTGCCGGCGAGACCGTACACGCCGCCGATGATCGGCGCGGCGACGCTGGTGCCGCCGAAGACCATCCAGCCGCTCTGGCCCTGGTAGGCGGTGCTGTCGTAGACGGCGACGCCGGTGGCCGGGTCGGCCACGGCGGAGACGTCGGCGACGGCGCGCCCGGAGCAGCCGGTGTCGGCGTCCGCCTGGCCCGACAGCGCTGGGTTCTGGTCCGAGCAGCCGCTGCCCGCGCCGTCCCAGACGGTCTCGTCCCAGCCGCGGCTGTTGCTCGCCTTCTTCAGCGAGGTGCCGCCGACCGCCGTGACGTACTGCGAGGAGGCCGGGTACTCCACGCCGTAGCCCGAGTCACCGGAGCTGACCGTCATCGCGACGCCGGGGTGGTTGTAGTACGAGCCGTAGTCGTCGTCGGAGGCGTCCGAGCCGCCGTAGCTGTTGCTGACGACGTTCGCGAGCCCGGCGGCCGTGTTCACCGCCGTGCCGAGGTCGGCGAAGGACGCGGAGTCCGCCTCGACCAGGACGATCTTGCAGTTCGGGCAGACCGCGGAGACCATGTCCAGGTCCAGGGAGATCTCCTGCGCCCAGCCGCCATCCGTCTTCGGGTAGGACGTGCCGCCGTTCTGGTCGACCTTCTTGAAGCAGCCGTTCGCGGTCGTGCAGGCCGGCAGGCCGTACTGGCTGCGGTAGACACCGAGGTCGGCCTCTGCGGTCGGGGCGTCGTAGGCGTCGACGATCGCGACCGTCTGGCCCGAACCGGCGCTGGAGGACGGCAGCTTGTACGCGCCCTGCAGGTCGGCCGGGGCGAGCCCGGACGGGGCCGCGGCCTTCTCCCGCAGCGACCTGGCGCTCATGGCGATGTCGCTGCGGACGAGCGCCGTGCAGCTCGCCCGTCCCTTGTGCACGGTGGCGCACGCGTGGTGGTAGGGCACCGCCGCCTGGGCCGGTGCGGTGAGGAAGGGGACCAGGGCGAGGATCAGTCCGCCCAGCACGGTCCCGGTGATGCGTCGTCGCATGTGCTCTCCTTCTCAAGAGCGAGCGGGGGGTACGACGCGACGATCTTTACACGATCCTTACCAAGGACAACAGGGACGAATTACGGATTAGTGCTGTCAACATCCCCCTCGTCTAAAGAGAACGGCCGTACGCGGCTCTCCGGAAAGAGCCACGTACGGCCTGGTCAAACCGACTGTCAGAAGCCTCCGGTCCCATTGGGCGTGCCGAGCCCGGTGGGCCCGTCGTAACCGGTTCCGGCCGTGCACAGGTAGGTGCCGCCGCAGCTTCCGTTCGAGCCGGAGGTGACGTCGAACAGCGACGAGGTGTGCGCGTAGGGATACGACCCGTACGTCGTCGAGCCGGTGTTGCCCGCCAGCGCGTACACGCTCGCGACGATCGGCGACGATGCGCTCGTGCCACCGACGGCGGCCCAGCCGTCCAGGCCCTGGGCGAGCCCGAGCGAGATCAGCAGGTCGCAGAAGGAGCTGGTCCCGCAGCTGTTGTAGGTGTCGTAGACGCCCACGCCGGTGGCCGGGTCGGCCACCGCCGAGACGTCGGCGACCGTGCGCTTGGCGCAGGCGGTGTCGTGCTGCCACGACGGCTTGGGCTCGTACGCCGAGCAGCCCGACCCCGCACCCGACCAGGCCGTCTCGGTCCAGCCGCGGCTGTTGCTCGCCTTCTTCAGCGTCGTGCCGCCCACCGCGGTGACGTACTGCGACGAGGCGGGCCAGCTGACGCCGTAGCCGGAGTCACCGGAGCTCGCCGTGACGGCGATGCCGGGGTGGTTGAAGTGGGCGTCCGCGGCGAGGATCGTCGAGTCCTCCGCGCCGCCGTAGCTGTTGGAGATGGCCACGACGCCGCTCGTGGCGGCGGCGGTGTCCACCGCGGCGCCGAGCGACGCGTCGGTCGGCTCGTCGGCCTCGACCAGCAGGATGTGGCAGCCGGGGCAGATCGCCGAGACCATGTCCAGGTCGAGGCTGATCTCCTCCGCCCAGCCGTAGTCGGCGGCGGGCAGCGGCGAGGCCTGGCCGTTCTGGTTGACCTTCTTGAAGCAGCCGTTGGCGGTCGTGCAGGCGGGCAGCCCGAGCTGGGACCGGTAGTGGGCGAGGTCGGCCTCGGCGTTGGGGTCGTCCTGCGCGTCCACGATCGCGACCGTACGGCCGGCGCCGCTCAGGCCGGCCACCTTGTACGCCGACTGAAGGTCGGCCGGGAGCAGCCCGGTCGGGCTGGTGACGGTCAGCGGCGCGATCCTTCCGTTGCTCGCGCGGTGCGCCCGGATGCGTCCGAAGCAGTGCAGTCGCCCGGCGCCCGTCGCCGTGGCGCACCCGAACCCGACGCTGAGCTTCGACGTGCTCGTGGCGGCGTCGGCAGAGGAGACGGAGGACAGAGTAAGGGCCGTTGTGATCATGACCGTGAGGACGACGGCGAGTCTTCGGGGGTGCAAATCCGACCTCCTGGACAGGGACTGGTCTCTATCCCGAACGCGGAATACCGCGTCACGGTCAATAGCCGTAAAGCCCTTGAGCAAGCCGAAACTAACCCATACACGCGGAAGGTCCTACGGCTTGGCCGGAAGCGGAAAGTTCCGGCGCGGACACGGGCGGCGACGCCCCCGTACGGTCCACTCGCGAGGAATCCTCGGTCGCTCACGTAATCCGGTAGGGCGTATCGCGACTTCTCGACGTATGGCCCCGAGAAGAAAGGAGGTGGCGTGGACGAGCGAGAGGCCCGATTCACCCGCCTCTATGAGACGTACTACCGCAACGTCTTCGGCTACGTCGTCCTGCGGGTCGCGCCCCAGGCCGCCGAAGACGTGACCGGCGAGGTGTTCGCGATCGCGTGGCGAAAGATCGATGAGGTTCCCGAGCGTGCCCTGCCGTGGTTGCTGGGCGTGGCGAAGAACCTCGCCCGCCGGTCGCACGGCGCGGCCGGCCACCAGCGCGGCCTGGTCGACCGGCTGGCCGGCCTGACCACCGACGCCGACCGGCACGCCTGGGACGCCGCGGACCACGTCGTGGCCCGCGACCAGGCGCTCGCCGCCCTGCGCGCGCTGTCCCCCAAGGAGGTCGAGGCGGTGACGCTGACCGCCTGGTACGGGCTCGAGCCCGCCGAGGCGGCCAAGGTCGCCGGCTGCTCACGCACCGCCTTCACCGTCCGGCTGCACCGTGGCCGCCGCCGGCTGGCCAGGGCACTCGACGCGTCCCCCGACCCCGCCACGGAGGCACCCGCTCCGCGTTCCCGAGTCATTCAGGAGAAGCCGTGAAGCACGACGAACTCGACCGGGTGGTCAACGCCCTGCGGCCCGCGACGGTCGACGAACTCGCCGACGCCGCCTACGAACGGCGCCCCGACGCGGCGCTGGTCCGCGCGCGCGCCGGCACGTCCGCCCCGAGCCCGCATCCGGCACGGAGACGGCGGCCGGCCTACGCGCTCGGCGCGACCGCGGTGGCGGCGGCCGCGGCGGTACTGGTCGCGGGCTCGCTGTCCGGCGGTCACGGTGGTGCCCGCAACGGACCGAACGGCACGGGCGGTGCCCGTACGTTCCTGCTGGCCAGCGCGGAGACGGCCGCCAGGCAGCCCGCCACCCACGGGACCTGCTGGTACTCCCGTACCCGCATGTGGCAGGACCTGGTGCCCTTCAAGCTCGGCCCCGGCGTCCCGACTCCCAAGGTGGAGCGCCGCCGCACGTTCCAGGCACGGACCGCGAGCAGCACCGAGGACTGGAGGTGCACCCTGCCGGGCGGGACCGGCATGCGGTTCCGTACACACCTGCCGCTGGACGTCCGGGTCACCTTCCCCACCAAGAAGGACGAGGCGGCCTGGAAGGCCGCGGGCTCTCCGCCACTCGACGTCAACGGCGGCACGACGGCCACCAAGCCGCACACGGTCACGTACGACAAGGGCTCCCACCTGGTGAACCCCGAGATCGGCTCCCACGAGATCGAGTGGCGTACCGTGCCGAAGCTGCCGGCGACCAAGAGCGGCCTGGAGGCCTACCTGCGGAGGCTGTGGCAGCAGGACCGCGAGGGCGGCGCGCACGGCTACACGGCCCCCGCCGACTTCGGCCAGTACGTCTTCGTCAGCGCCTGGGACCTGTTCATGGCCCCGACCACCCCCGGCACACGCGCGGCCCTCTACCGGATCCTCGCGGACTCCTCCTCCGTCCACCTCACCGGCCGGATCCGCGACCGTGAGGGCAGGTCCGGCGTGGGAATCACCGCCCAGGGAACGGACGTACGGCTCGTGGTGGATCCGGCGACCGGCCGGCTCCTCGACTACGAGCAGCTGCCCGACCTCGCGCGGGGGGCCGCCGGCGAGTACCTGGCCTTCGAACGCCAGGGCTGGGTGGACCGGATCGGCACCGTTCCCTCCTCCTGAGAAGCGATGGCGGCGGGCGCGCACCGCGACTCGATGGCGCGCCCGCCGTCTACGGGTTCGCCCGGAAGAACCGCCCGGCGAAGCGCTCCGCCAGGCGGAAGGGATCGTCGCCGCCGAGGCGGGCCAGCCGTCGCATCGCCGCGGGTGACAGGCGGGACAGGGCGTACGCGCCCCACGCGCCCGCGGTGACCGGCACCAGCGGGCGGTCGCGTTCGATGGCCCGCACGATCGCCCTCGCGACGGTCTCCGGGCCCGGCGCCCAGCGGCCCGCGAGGCGCCCGGCCAGCTCTCCCCGGCGCGTCCCCTCCGCCGGGTCGACGCCCGCGTAACGGGCCGCGCGGTAGATGCCGGTCGCGATGAACCCGGGGCACACCGCGCTGACGCCCACGCCCGTGCCGGACAGCTCGGCCCGCAGGCTCTCGCTGAGCATCAGCACGCCGGCCTTCGTCGCGCCGTACGCCGGCAGGACCCGCGTCGGTGTGTACGCCGCCGCGGAGGCGACGTTGACGATGTGCCCGCGCCCGCGTTCGAGCAGTTGCGGGCCGAAGAACAGGCACCCGTGCACGACGCCCATGAGGTTGACGTCGACGATCCGCCGCCAGTCCGCGACCGTGTGGTCGAAGAACGATCCGCCGATGCCGATGCCCGCGTTGTTGACGAGGACGGCCGGCGGGCCGTGCTCCTCGCGCACCCACACCGCGAACCGCTCCATCGCCGCCGCGTCGCTCACGTCGACCCGGTACGGGACGCCCACCTCGGCGGCGCGCTCCTCGTCCACGTCGGCGCAGATCACGGTGAGCCCGCGGGCGCCCAGGGCCAGCGCCGTCGCCCGTCCGATACCGCTCGCCGCCCCGGTGACGACCGCCACGACTGCCATGCCGTCGATCGTACCGAGCGGGCGATATTCCCTATATTGCAGGTTGACTTTGTCGGATTACTCGCTCACGATGGGCGCGTGAGTACAGGTCAGCTCCTCGTGACGCGCCCGCACGTCGATCTCCGGCGGCAGGCCAGCGCACTCTGTGCGCCGTCCTCCTGATCCCCGCAGCCAACGATCCTCGGCTTCCGGAGCGCCTTCCGCTCCGCACAACTCACGCTCAAAGGGTTCTGTCTCTCATGTCCTCACCTGCCCTCGGCCTCGGGCCGGCCCGGCGGGCCGTCCGAGAACGCGTCCGCGTTCCGCGGTCGCCCGGCCTCCAACGGCTCATCAGCCCGATCGTCCTTCTCCTCCTCTGGCAGGCCGCCAGTTCCTCCGGCCTGCTGCCCGAACGCCTCATCGCCGCGCCCGTGAAGATCGTCCGTACCGCGGTCGACCTGACCACCGACGGCACCCTCCCGAACGCGATCGGGGTGTCGCTCCAGCGAGTCGTCGAAGGCTTCGTGATCGGGACGGTGGCCGCGGTAGCGCTGGCCCTGGCCGCCGGCCTCAGCCGCGTCGGCGAGAACGCCATCGACCCGCCCATGCAGATGCTGCGCGCGCTGCCGTTCTACGGGCTCATCCCGCTGTTCATCCTCTGGTTCGGGATCGGCGAGACGCCCAAGGTCGCGCTCGTCGCGCTCGGCGTCGCGTTCCCGCTCTACCTCAACACCTACGCCGGCATCAGGGGCGCCGACGGCCGGCTCATCGAGGCGGGGCGGACGCTGCGGCTCGGCCGCACCGCGCTCGTCCGGCACGTCATCCTGCCGGGCGCGCTCCCCCAGACGCTGGTCGGGCTGCGGCAGAGCCTCGGCGTCGCCTGGCTCGCGCTGATCGTCGCCGAGCAGGTCAACGCCGACGCGGGCCTCGGCTACATGATCAACGACGCCCGCGAGTTCATGCGCACGGACGTGATCGTCGTGGGGCTGGTCATCTACAGCTCCCTCGGGCTGCTCACCGACGCCCTCGTACGCCTCATCGAGAGAAGGGCACTGGCATGGCGACGCGCCTTCCAACCCGCGTAGCGACCGAGCACGAAGCACCCGGGCACACCGCGCGGGTCCGCGGGCTCAGCCGCGCCTTCGGCGGACGCACCGTCCTCGACCGGCTCGACCTGGACATCGAGCGCGGGGAGTTCGTCGCGCTGCTCGGCCGCAGCGGCTCGGGCAAGTCGACGCTCCTTCGCGCGCTGGCCGGCCTCGACCGGGACACCACCGGCCAGCTCGCCGTCGACGGCACCGTGGCGGTGGCCTTCCAGGAGCCGCGCCTCCTGCCGTGGAAACGGGTGATCGACAACGTCGCCCTCGGCCTGCCGCCCGGCGGCCGGGCACGGGCCCGCGACGCGTTGGACGAGGTCGGCCTCACCGCCCGCGCCGACGCGTGGCCGCTCACCCTGTCCGGCGGCGAGGCGCAGCGCGCCTCCCTGGCCCGCGCCCTGGTGCGCGAGCCCGGCCTGCTGCTGCTCGACGAGCCGTTCAGCGCGCTCGACGCCCTGACCCGCATCACCATGCACCGGCTCGTCCTCGACCTGTGGGACCGCCACGCGCGCGACACCAGCGTGCTGCTGGTCACCCACGACGTGGACGAGGCGCTGCTCCTGGCCGACCGGGTCCTCGTACTCGGCGAGGGACGCATCGCGCACGAGTCACGGATCGAGGCCGAGCGGCCGCGCCGGATCACCGACCTGACCGCTCTGCGCGCCCGGCTGCTCGGGCAGCTCGGCGTCGAGGAGGGGACCCGATGAGACGGTTGCTTCCCCTGCTCGGCGCGTTCCTCGTCCTCGTGGGCTGCGGCGGTACGGACGGCGCCGAGAACGCCGCGATCCGCAAGGACGGCTCGGTCGACCTGAGCAAGGTGACGCTGCACGTCGGCGACCAGAAGGCGGGGTCGCAGGCGCTGCTCCAGGCCGCCGGCGGGCTCACCGGCGTCAAGTACCGGATCGCCTGGTCGCCGTTCACGTCCGGACCGCCGCTGCTCGAGGCCGCGAACGCCGGCGCCATCGACATCGGCGCCGTCGGCAACACTCCGCCGATCTTCGCCGCCGCCGCCGGATCCAAGATCAAGATCGTCGCGGCGGGCGCCCAGAACCTCGCGGCGCAGGCGATCCTGGTGCCGAAGAACTCCCCGATCCGTACCATCGCGGACCTCCGGGGCAAGAAGATCGCACTGGCCAAGGGCAGCTCCGCGCACGCGCTCCTGCTCGGCGTGCTGAAGAAGGCCGGCATCGCCTTCGGCGACGTCCGGCCGGAGTACCTCCAGCCCGCCGACGCCCTCTCGGCGTTCAGCGGCGGCAAGGTCGACGCCTGGTCCATCTGGGACCCCTACACCGCGCAGGCCCAGGCCCGGACCGGCGCCCGCATCCTGGTCTGGGGCAACGGGTTCGGCACCAACTACAACTTCAACGTCGCGGCCGCCAAGGCGCTGAAGGACAAGGCCAAGGTCGCGGCGATCCACGACTATCTGAGCCGTCTCGAACGCGCCACCCTGTGGGCCTCCACCCACCCGGACGAGTGGGCCAAGACGTGGTCGGCGCAGATCGGCCTGCCCCTGGCGGTCGCCAAGGTCGCCGCGCACCGGCGGATCACCAAGCCCGTGCCGGTCGACGACACCATGATCGCCGGCGAGCAGCCGCTCGCCGACGCCTTCGCCGACGCCAAGCTCATCCCCGGCCGCTTGAAGATCGCCGACTTCGTCGACCGGCGCTTCAACGACATCGTTCCCGGAGGCTCGTCATGACGACTTTTCACTGGTTCCTTCCTACGGGTGGTGACGGCCGCAACCTCGTCGGCGGGGGGCACGGCGCCGCGCGGCGCGGGGTGCAGCGGCCGCCGGACATCGAGTACCTCGCGCAGATCGCCCGCTCGGCCGAGCAGCTCGGCTTCGAGGGCGTGCTCACGCCCACCGGCACCCAGTGCGAGGACGCCTGGCTCACCACCGCCGCGCTCACCCGCGAGACCGAACGCCTGAAGTTCCTCGTGGCCTTCCGCCCCGGCGTGCTGTCGCCCACGCTCGCCGCGCAGATGGCGGCGACCTACCAGCGCCTGTCGCGCGGGAGGCTGCTGCTCAACATCGTCACCGGCGGCGAGACGGCCGAGCAGGCGCGCTTCGGCGACCACCTCTCCCACGACGAGCGGTACGCCCGTACGGATGAGTTCCTGGCCATCCTGCGCGGCGCGTGGAGCGGACGGCCGTACGACTTGGGCGGCGACTACTACGACGTGGAGGGCGCGACGGTCTCCAGGCCGCCGGACCCGCTGCCCCGGCTGTACTTCGGCGGATCCTCGGCGGCGGCCGGGCCGGTCGCCGCCCGGCACGTGGACGTCTACCTGACCTGGGGCGAGCCGCCCGTCCAGGTGAAACGCAAGATCGAGTGGATCCGCGAGCTCGCCGCTCGCGAGGGCCGTGAGATCAGGTTCGGCATCCGGTTGCACGTCGTGACCCGCGACTCGGCCAAGGAGGCGTGGCGGGCGGCGGAACGGCTGCTGGACGAGCTAGATCCGGCCGAGGTCGCCGCCGCCCAGGAGGGCCTGGCGCGCAGCGAGTCGGTCGGCCAGGCGCGGATGCGCGCGCTGCACGAGGAGTACCGGACCGGCGGGTCCGCCCACGACCTGGAGATCTACCCGAACCTGTGGGCCGGCGTCGGGCTGGTGCGCGGCGGCGCGGGCACCGCGCTCGTCGGCAGCCACGCCCAGGTGGCCGAGCGCATCGCGGAGTACGCCTCGCTCGGGCTGGAGGAGTTCATCCTGTCCGGCTACCCGCACCTGGAGGAGGCGTACTGGTTCGGCGAGGGCGTGCTGCCGGAGCTGGGCCGCCTCGGCCTGCTGAAGGAGGCCGCGTGAGATCGTCCCCGCTCGCACCCGCCGCGTCAGGCCGTACCGGTGCCGGCCGGGAAGGCGGGACCGCGTGAGCGCCCCGGGGCCGGCCCGGCACGGCGGAGGCGTCGTCGCGCTGGTCGGGAACCCGCGCCCGGCGTCGCGTACGCACGAGGTCGCCGTACGTGCGGCGCGCGCCCTCGCGCCGGGCACGACGCCCGAGGTCATCGACCTGACCGCGCTCGCCCCGGTCCTGCTGGGCCCCGCGCCCTCGGCCGCGGTCGAGGACGCCGTCGAGCGCGCCGGTTCGGCCGGGCTCCTGGTCGTGGCGAGCCCGACGTACAAGGGCACGTACACCGGCCTGCTCAAGGCGTTCCTCGACCGGGTGCGCTCGCTCGCCGGGGTCACCGCGGTTCCGCTGCTCGTGATGGGCTCCCCGCGCCACGCGCTCGCCGTCGAGGTGCACCTGCGCCCGCTCCTGGTCGAGCTCGGCGCGACCGTGCCCACCCCCGGCCTCGCGGTCGTCGAGTCGGACCTGGGACGCATCGACGAGCTCCTAGCGGAATGGGCGGCCGCGCTGCGGATACCGGGGGCGGTATGGGCTCGCGATTGAGTCAGACCCCGATCGTGGACGCGGGGCGGTTCCGCCGCGCGCTCGGCCGGCACGCCGCCGGGGTGGTCGTGGTGACGGGCCCGGGCCCGGTCGGGATGACGGCCACCTCGCTGACCTCGGTCAGCCTCGACCCGCCGCTGGTGTCGTTCTGCGTGAACCGCGACTCGGCCACCTGGCCGGACCTGCGCCAGGCGCCGTACTTCGCGGTCAACGTGCTCGGGAGCGGCCAGGCCGCGCTCGCGGCGCGGTTCGCCGGGCGTGGCATCGACCGGTTCGCGGCCCCGACGCGCTGGCGCGCGGGCCCGTACGACGTGCCGATCCTGTCCGGAGTGACGGCCCACCTCGTCTGCGAGCCGTACGACACCATCGCGCTGGGCGACCACTGGCTCGTCGTCGGCCTCGCCGTGGGCTCCGAACTCGGCGATTCGGGTGAACCGCTCCTGTACCACCATGGTCGGTATGGGCGCTTCGATCCGCATACGTAAGCAGTACGAGTGAAAGAGTCGTCACGGTGAGTCGTTGGCTCTAAGCTATGGTCACTGCCGGAGCCCGCCGGGGTGGAGCCCATGGAGACCTGGTTCGCCGAACGATCCGTTGGGCAGATGCTGCCCGGAGACCACGCCTGGTTCTCCTACTCCAGCCAGGAGGAGCAGGACCACGTCATCGGCACCTTCCTACGCGACGGGCTCCTGACGGCGGACAAGGTCATCTACGTGGCCGACGCCGACCCGCACGAGCTTCCCGGCCTGCGCCGGGGTGACGGCCTCGACCTCGACGGCTACGTCCGCACCGGACAGCTCACCGTCCTCCCCCGCGCGGAGACCTGTCTGACGGCCGGGGTCCTCGACCCCGGCCGGATGGCCGCCTCGTTCGAAGACGCGCTGGCCAGTGCGGCGCGCGACCGGTTCCGCGGCGTCCGCATCACCGCCGACATGACCTGGGCGATCCGGCAGCGCAGCGGCCGCATGCGCGTGCTCGACTGCGAGGCCGGCGTCGACGCGGCCATCGCCCCCAGCACCACCGCGATGGCGATCTGCCAGGTCGACCGGCGCTCCTGCACACGTGACGAGCTCGCCGCACTCAAAGAGACACACGAGGTTCTCGTGGGCGCCGATCCGGAATTCGACGATGGAGTCCTCACCATCACCCGCATGTTCGCGCCGCGCGGGCTCCGCCTGAAGGGTGAGCTCGACGGCGCGCGGCACACGGTGTTCGCCGAGGCCCTGCACGCCGTGACGGCCCAGGGCGGCGACATCCACCTCAACCTTCGCGACCTGCGCTTCATCGACCTGGGCGCGCTGAACATGATGGCCGGCGCGGCGATCCGCATGGCCAGCCGCGGCAGCCTGACCCTCGACGAGCCGCCACCCGACCTCACCGAGGTCGTCCGGCTCGTGGGCGGGCCGATGCTTCCCTGGCTGAAGATCGGCACGGGTGAGCGGCCATGACCGAGCGAAGCGAGGGAATCAAAGACGCGCCCCTGTGGTCACGCCCTCCGACGAAGGAGGGCCCATGACGAGGTTCACCCACCGGGCCATGATCTACGCCGACGAGCGGACCTTCCTCGACGCCGCGGCCCCGTTTCTCCGCGACGGGCTGGCCGCCGACGAGGTGGTGCTCGCCGTCGCGCCCGGCTCCTCCCTCGACCTTCTGCGCGAGGCCCTCGGCGCCTCGGGCGTGCAGTTCCGCGACGCCGTGCACTGGTACTCCCAGCCGACGCGCACCATCGCGGCGTACAGCGCCGTCATCGACCAGAACCCCGGCCGGCGCATCCGCGTCCTCGCCGAGCCCGGCTGGGCGGGCGGCTCACCGGCCGAGATCGCCGAGTGGGTCCGCTACGAGTCGATCGTCAACCAGGCGTTCGCGCAGATCGGCGCGTCCGTGCTGTGCCTGTACGACGCACGCACCACGGCCGCCGAGGTGCTCCACGGCGCGCTGCGCACCCACCCGGAGCTGCTCGGCGAGTCCGGCCCGCACGCCAACGAGGCCTACGCCGAGCCCGCCACGATCTACGCCGAGATCGACCGGCGGCCGCTGCCGCCCGTCCCCCCGGACGCGCAGGAGATGCCGGTCGACGACATCGACCTGCGGCGCCTGCGCGCCTTCGTCGGTGACCACGCCGAGCGCCACGGCATCTCCTCCGCCCGCCTGCACGACCTGCTCGTGGCGACGACGGAGGTCGCCACGAACGCGATCCGGCACGGCCTGCCCCCGGTCACCTGCCGCACGTGGACGGACGACGGCGACGTGGTGGTCGACGTGACGGACGGCGGCCACTGGCAGCCGGAGGGCCTGCCGGGTTTTCTGCCGCCGGACCCGTTGGTCCGCGCGGGCTTCGGCCTGTGGGGAGTCCGCATGCTGTGCCCGCTGGTCCAGCTGCGTACGGGCCCGGACGGCACCGACGTCCGCCTGCGCGTCCGCACCCGCTGAGTGCCGGCCCGGCGAGCAGCCGTGCGCGCGGAGGCGTCTAGATGTGGGCGCAGAGCATCTCCGCCCGTCCCCCGACCGCCTTCTGCAGGCGCTTGGCGGTACGCGCGGTGTCCGGCGTGACGTCCCACCGCCGGTTGTCGGAGACGGACGCGAGCTTGACGCCCGTGCCGCAGACGGCCTTCATCACCTGCTTGAAGACCTGCTCCGACGGATAGACCTCGATGTTGACCTGCTCGCCGTTGACCGTGCAGGTCACCTTCTTGCCTCCCGCCACTTCGGCCGGGCGGGGCTTCGCACAGCCCAGACCGGCATTCTTGATCTTCTGGGCGATCTGCATGGGCGTCGTGTAGCCGGTCTTCGCGGCACCGGCCGCGGCGGACTGGGTCTCGGCCGGTTGCGCCGGGGCGCCGGAGCCGCCGCCGTGCGGGTCGCCGGAGGACGAGCCACCGCAGCCCGCGACGAGGATCGGCAGGGCGAGGAGGAACGCCGTCCGGCGCATGATCAGTTTGAGCACGGTGTATTGACGTGCGGAGCGCCGTCGTGGTTGTCATTCCTCGACGTCACGACGGCGCCCGGCGCTCCGAGCCGGCGGGAGGCCGGGGGCAGGGTCAGGCGAGCAGGCGTTCGGCCAGGGCGCGGAACGCCTTGCCGCGGTGGCTGATGGCGTCCTTCTCCTCCGGGGAGAGCTCCGCGGTCGTACGGGTCTCGTCGTCCGGGACGAAGATCGGGTCGTAGCCGAAGCCGTGCGTGCCGCGGCGTTCGCCGATGAGGTGGCCGGACAGCTGGCCTTCGACCGTGTCCTCCTCGCCCGACGGCCAGGCGACGGCGGCCACGCAGACGAAGCGGGCGCCCCGCAGCTCCGGCGCGACGTCCGACAGCTGCCCCAGCAGCAGGTCGATGTTGGCCTCGTCGTCGCCGTGCCGGCCCGACCAGCGGGCGGAGAAGACCCCCGGCATGCCGTTCAGCGCGTCGACGCACAGACCGGAGTCGTCGGCGACGGCGGGCAGACCGGTGTGCGCGGCGATCGCCCGCGCTTTGAGCAGGGCGTTGCCCTGGAACGTCAGCTCGGTCTCCGGGACGTCGGGCGCGTCCGGGTACTCGTCGAGGCCGACCACGTCGACGCCGTCGAGGATCCGGCGCAGTTCGACGATCTTGCCCTGGTTACGGGTGGCGAGGACGACCTTCACGACGCCAGGACCTCCTGCTGGATGCGGGTGAGCTCGGCGCAGCCGCCGGCCGCCAGGTCGAGCAGCGTGTCGAGCTCCGTACGGTCGAAGGGCTGGCCCTCGGCCGTGCCCTGGACCTCGACGAAGCGGCCGTCGCCGGTGCAGACGACGTTCATGTCGGTCTCGGCCCTGACGTCCTCTTCGTAGCACAGGTCGAGGCGGGGCTCGCCGTCGATGATGCCGACGCTCACCGCGGCGACGGAACCGACGAGCGGACTGGACTTGAGCATCTTGCGGTCGCGCATCCAGGCGACCGCGTCGGCCAGGGCGACGTACGCCCCGGTGATCGCGGCCGTGCGGGTGCCGCCGTCGGCCTCCAGCACGTCGCAGTCGAGCAGGATGGTGTTCTCGCCGAGCGCCTTGAAGTCGACGCAGGCCCGCAGCGACCGGCCGACGAGCCGGGAGATCTCGTGCGTACGGCCGCCGATCTTCCCCTTGACCGACTCGCGGTCGTTGCGCGTCGTGGTGGCGCGCGGCAGCATCGCGTACTCGGCGGTGACCCAGCCGAGTCCGGAGTCGCGGCGCCAGCGGGGCACCGAGCCCTGCACCGTGGCGGCGCACAGGACACGGGTGCCGCCGAACTCCACGAGGACCGAGCCCTCCGCGTGGGTGAGCCATCCGCGACGGATGGTGACGGGGCGGAGCTGGTCGGCTGAACGATCGTCGGGACGAGCCATGTCGTTCACCCTATCGAGACCGGACCGCCGGTCGCGGCGGCCCGGCGCGATCTCCGGCACCCGTCTCGGAGCCCCCCGCCGCGCGGTGGGACGGCAGGGGCGTCGGGTCGGAGCCTAAAGCTCGTAAACGGCTCCTTGGCTGGCCAGTTCGATGTGACCTCGGTATCCGCTGGACTTCGCCTCGGCCAGGGTGTGGCCGGGGTCGTTCCACGGGACGAGGTGGGTGAGGACGAGCCGCCCGGCGTCCGCCCGCGTGGCGTACACACCCGCCTGCCGGGCGGTGAGGTGCAGGTCGTCCGGCAGCCCCTCCCGCTCGACGAAGGACGCCTCGGCGAGCAGCAGGTCGACGCCGCTCGCCAGGTCCACGAGCGCCTCGCACTCGCCGGTGTCGCCGGTGTAGGCGAGCGCCGCGCCCCCGTGCTCCACGCGGAAGCCGTACGCCTCGACCGGATGGTTCATCGTGGCGGCCGTCACGATGAAGGGCCCGACCTCGAACGTCCCCGGCGCCAGGGTGCGGAAGTCGAACGCCTCCGACATGCCCGGCTCGGGGTCCAGGTCGTACGCGCGCGCCATCCGCTCGGCCACTCCGTCCGGCCCGTAGACCGGGATGCGTGGTTTCAGGCCGTCCGGTGCGTACTTGCGCGCCACCCAGTAACCGCAGAGGTCCAGGCAGTGGTCCGCGTGCAGATGAGTGAACAGAATCGCATCGATGTCATAGAGGCCGATGTGGTTCTGCAGGGCGCCGAGGGCGCCGCTGCCGAGGTCGAGCAGCAGCGCGAAGCCGCCGGCCTGGACCAGATAGCACGAGGCCGGGCTGTCCGGCCCCGGAAAGCTCCCCGAACAGCCGATCACCGTAATCCGCACGTTGCCGGCCTCCTCACGTCGCCCGAAAGCAGGACGATCGGTTCCGCTGTCGCCTTCGTGCGTCATCCACCTGGATCGACGCTCCCCTCTCCAGTGTCCCGCGGGCCGTTCTCACGCCGAGAACGTGATGCCCACCGGTGCGGATTCGACAAGCCCGATCTCCGGGCCGAGGAAGCGGCGGCCGAGTGCGCCGAACGGCGCGGGATCCCCCGTCGCGAGGAACCGGTGGCTCGGTTCCGGGGAGCCCTCCGCTCTGGCCAGGCGGCGGTCGTGGAGTACCCGGTAGACGTCTTTGGCGGTCTCCTCGGCGCTGGAGACGAGGGTCACTCCGTCTCCGGCGACGTAGGAGATCACTCCGGTCAGCAAGGGATAATGCGTGCAACCGAGGATGAGCGTGTCACAGCCCGCTTCGACAATCGGTGCCAAATACTCTCGTGCGACGTCGAGTAGTTCGTCGCCCATGGTGATGCCCCGCTCCACGAACTCCACAAAACGCGGGCAGTCGACGCTTGTCAGTGTCACATGAGGCGCAGCGGCGAACGCATCGTCATAAGCGCGACTGGTCACCGTCGCATGAGTAGCGACCAATCCCACGTTTCCCGTACTCGTCGCGCTGACCGCCGCCCGCACCGCGGGCTGGATGACCTCGATCACCGGCACCTGATAACGCTCCCGCGCGTCGCGCAGCACCGCGGAGCTCGCGCTGTTGCAGGCGATCACGAGCATTTTCACGCCTTGTTCGACAAGGTGGTCCAGCACCTCGAGGGCGTTCGCGCGCACCTCGGCGATCGGCTTCGGCCCGTACGGGAAACGCGCCGTGTCCGCGACGTACAGGAGCGGCTCGTCCGGGAGCTGGTCGAGGATCGCGCGGGCGACGGTCAGCCCGCCGACGCCGCTGTCGAAGATTCCGATCGAAGCGTCAGACATGACCCCACAGGCTAGAGAACGCCGTGAGGAACACGGCATCAATGCGCTGCATGTCACACGGGTATTTCGACGACCTCACGACGACGCGCGCCCGGTCAGTGGCAGTTACGGCCCGCTCGGGCGGTCTGACGGGATCAGACCGCGGCCCGTACGGGAGGACGGCCGGGCACGGCCCCGTCCGACGGTCAGGCACGGCCCCGTCCAGCGGTCAGGCACAGCCACGTCCAGCAGCGGTCCCGTCCGGCAGCGGTCCCGTCCGGCGGCCGGGAGGGCCGCGGCGAGTGGAGCGCCGCTCGGGCCCGGGCATTCCATGATCGATAATTCCATGATCAATAATGGACCCCTCCGCGGAAATCGCTTGCCCGAATGCGCCATATTTCACATAGCGGAAATATCGCACGGCAGACACCGCCGGCCCGTACCGCCAAGGCGCCTTGTCCGGGTCCGGCCGCCACGCCCGCGGCGAGGGTTTTCCGGTCACCTCCTGCAGAAGGAAACGGGAAACCCACCCCGGCGACTCACTTTTCAGCGAGTCCTTCGACATGATTTGTCGCAGTGTTACCATCATTGACACTGCACGGGGGTCCGGAGTTCTTGCCACGAATCCACCACAGGGATGCGCCCCGCCGGGAGCGCCGAAACGCCCCGGGGGATTCCGTCGCCGTGGACTCCGGCTCGCCGGCCGCAGCCGCCCCTCCCCGCCGTGGATCACCGTCCCGGTCGCGACGACGCCGCGCCCAGCCCCACCGGCGTCCGGCCCGGCCCACCGGTCCGATCCCCGAACGAACTTTCCGGTACGCCCCGTTGATTCGGCAACGGGAAACGGAGGCCATTATGACGGAATCGCTGAAATTATTCGGTTCCGAGCTTCGGCGAATGCGAATGGAGGCCGGCCTCTCACTGGCACAGTTCGGTGAGCGCCTGCATTACAGCAAGGGCTATCTCAGCAAGATCGAGACCGGACGCAAATCACCTTCGGCGGAGTTGGCACGAATGTGCGACACCGAACTCCACGCCGACGGGGCGCTCCTTTCTCTTGTCGCCGAACGGCCGACCGAGGTCACGTCTTCCGAAATGCCGTCGCTCGAAATGGTCACCGACGATGGCGAGGTATGGCTGATGAATCTCGGGCCGGACGGGGCGGGCTGGTTCCGCCCGATCAGCCGACGGGACGCGCTCGCGGTGAGCGCGTCATCGATGGCTGGTCTCACCCTCAGCGCGCACGGCATCTCCGCGACCGCCAAGGAGCCGACGGCGCTCACGGCGTTCCGATCACTGTTCGACCACTACCGGACCCTCGGCCAGACGGCCAGCCCGGGCGTCGTGCTGCCGCCGGTCATCGCGCAGACCCGCATCCTGAGCGTCCTCGCGTCCGAGGCGCCGGCGGGCCACCGCGACGACCTGCTGACACTCGGGGCGCGCTTCGCCGAGTACGCCGGCTGGATGGCCCAGGAGTCCGGAGAGGAGAAGGCCGCTCTCTGGCTGACCGCCCGCGCGGTCAGCATGGCGGAGGCGGGCGACGACCACGACCTGGCGGTCTACGCGCTGATCCGCCGCGCCCTCGTGACGCTCTACCGCGGCGACGCCAGGCAGACCGTCGCGCTGGCGCGCCAGGCGCAGGCCCACTCGGAAACACCGCCCCGCATCCGCGGGCTGGCCGCGCAGCGCGAGGCCCAGGGCCACGCGCTCGCCGGCGACTACGACGCCTGCATGCGCAGCCTCGACCGGGCCCGCGAGCTCCTCGCCGCGCCCGCCGGGAGCACGGAAGCGCCGGTGCTCGGGTCGACGAACGTGCCCGACACCGTCATGACGGTCACCGGCTGGTGCCTCTACGAGCTGGGCCGGCCGAAGGAGGCGAGCGAGATCCTCGACGCCCAGGTCGCCCGCATCCGGCCCGAGGCGCTCCGCTCCCGCGCCAGGTACGGCGTGCGCCAGGCACTGGCGCACGCCGCCGCGGGCGAGATCGAGCACGCGTGCGCGCTGACGACGCGCCTCCTCGGCATCACCTCCGTCGTCAGCTCGGCGACGATCACCTCCGACCTGCGCCGCCTGGCCCGGACGCTGTCGCGCCGGCACTCGAATCCCACGGTGCGCGAGCTCTATCCCGCGCTCACCGCGGCGCTGGAGACCTCGGCGGTGTGAACACCACCCTGCGGGCGACCCACCAGAGACACGACTTCGGCCAGGCCGGCGATCAAGGGAGAGAGCCATGACCACCGTCTTCGTCAACTACCGTACGAGCGACGAGGAGAACGTCGCCGCACTGCTCGAGCACGCGCTGTCCGAGCGGTTCGCCTCCGACGTCTTCTTCCGCGCCGCCAAATCGATCAAGCCGGGCGACGACTTCGAAGAAGCGCTGCTGAGGGGCGTGCGCCGAAGCTCCGCCCTCCTCGCCGTCATCGGTCCCCGCTGGCTCGAGGTCCGCGACGAGCACGACGTCCGCAAGATCGACAAAGCGTCCGACTGGGTGCGGCGCGAGATCGTCGAGGCCTTCGACCTCGGCATCCGCGTGGTGCCCGTGCTGATCGGCGAGGCGGAACCCCTGCGGAAGGACGCTCTCCCCGCCGGGCTCGAACGCCTCGCCACGTGCCAGTACGTCCGGCTCCGCAGCCGCGACATGGAGGCCGACCTCGACCGGCTCGCCACCACGCTCATCGAGCTGGTGCCCGAGCTCCGCGACGCGAACGTGGTCCCGCCGGCGGGGAGCACGGTGAACAACGCCTACGGCAACGCACGGGTCGGCATGCAGGCGGGCACCATTGTCGGCGACATCAACTTCGGCGACTTCCTCGCGCGGGACGAACGGGACGGCCGATGAGCCCGGCTCGGGAACGGCGACGGCCCCGGCCGTCCACGGTCAACACCGCGTCGGACAACGCGCGCATCGGCATCCAGGGCACGGTCATCGGCGACGTCCGGTACGAGATCAAGGACGGCGACCCGCCCGAGAAGAAGTTCGCGGTCGCCAAGCGCTGCCTCGCCGGCAAGATGCCGCCCCAGGCGAGACGGCTCATCGAGGAGGCCGTCCAGGAGGCGCTCGTCACCCCGGAGTCGACCGGCTCTCTGGTGAACGAGGTCGCCTACTACTGGACCATCGCGGTGCTGAGCGACCAGCCCTTCGAGGTGCTCGAGCGGGAGGAGTTCGCCGCGCTCGACCGGGCGCGGTGGCTCTGCCAGAAGGGCCCCGCCGACGAGTGGCGCGACGCGCACCGCGCGGTCACCGGGCTCATCGCGTGCCTCCAGGGGCAGGAGCAGACCGGCACCTTCGACTCGGGCGCGCTCGACGCCTTCCTGTCCGCCTTCGACCGGCTCCCGGACGACCGCCGCCGTGAGATCTACCGCCACCTGGATCCCATCCTGTCCAACGTGCTGCGGGACCGGCGGGAGGCCGACCTTCTCGACATCGCCCGCAGGCAGCGCACGGCGGACGACCGCGAGGAACGGGTGTGGAAGTTCTTCGAGCCGGACCCGGAACCACCGCGGCCGAAGCCGTTACGACGGCCCGGCTTCGGGCCGTTCGAGCAGGCGGCGGCCGTCTGCGGAGCCGCGCTGGTCGCGGGCGGGCTCGCCCTGGCGTTCACGCTCGTCGCCCTCGGCAGCGCCGACACGGCCGTGATCACCGGAGGCGTCGTCCTCGCCGGCGCCTGGATCCTGCTGCTCTGGGGGCCCGGCCAGCTGCCCGGCCGGTACTCGGCGCTGTATCCCCGGCGGCCACGGCCCGCGTCGACCGACTTCAGCGTTCACGTGGAGCGGACCGTCCGGCAGCAGTTCGACAAGCACGCGCCGACGTCGGCCGCGCAGCGATCGCGGTGGGCGGTCGCGACCATGAGGGCCCGTACGCTGCTGGCGCAGGACATCGCCGACCGGTACGCCGAGCCGGAGGTGTCGCCCGGCGCGGTCGACTGGCTGATCGCCTGGTACGCCGAGAACACCGCACGCCGGTGGACCGCCCGCGAGCCGGAGGACCCCGACCGCCTGCTGAGGCTCTCGATGCTGGTCGTGGGGCTCGCCACGTTCGTCGGCGGCTGGTACTACGCGCTGGACGAGATGACCAAGGTCCAGAAGACGGTCGCGTTCGTGGCGGTGCTGTGGCTGGTGGCCGGTGCCGTCCTCCTGGCGCGGAGCCGGGCCGACGTGTACGTCGCGCGGCGGCACAGCGCCGCCGCCGACCAGGCCGAGGCCGACCGGATCCTGGAGGAGGAGACGTTCGCCCACGAGGAGCGGGTCGAGCTCCTCGCCGACCGGCCGGACGACGACGAGATGGCCCAGTGGCTGGACTACGACAAGATCTATCTCAAGACGCTGGCCATGAACCAGTACGGGCTGACGAACCGCGACCTGATCACCCACGCCGTCCTCCCCGAGGGCACCGAGACCGCGCGCCGCTCCCGCGTCAAGGGCGGGCAGCCGCGCTTCTCCGCATACGTCGTCTGGGTGTTCCTGCTCACCGTGTCCGGCGTACGCCAGGTGAAGATGCACCTGGACTTCCCGACCGGCGTCGCGAGCGACCAGCAGCGCACGGCCTTCCGCTATGACGCGATCGCCTCGGCCCAGGTGGAGGAGGTCGGCATCCGGTTCGACGACGGCCACCGCGAGGTCGTCCTCCCACGTACCGACGAGGAGAAGGACCGGATCAGGAAGTCCGCCGTGCCCATCTACCAGGAGTTCCGGCTGGAGCTCGTCAACCGGCACACCATCGGCATCACGGTGGACACGTTCAACGCGGTGCTGCTCGAACAGTTGCTGGAGGAGCAGCAGGCGCCGCCGTCGCCCGACCTGGCCGACCTCACCGGTGCGCTGAGCCTGCTGGAGACGGTCGCCGCGGACGGCCGGAAGTGGCTCGAACAGACGAGGATCCGGCGCGGCTACAAGCCGCTCGACACCGAGCCGGACTTTCCGGCCACTGCGTAAGGAGCCCGATCATGCAGTGCCCCTGGTGCTCCAACACGAACTTCCTGCCCCGCGTCCTCTGCGCGCACTGCAACGAGGAACTCTTCCCCAAACCGGTGACCGACGAGCAGACCGCACGGCACGAGAAGCCACCGGACGACGGCGAACGCACCCGGGCCGGCGCGGCGCAGTGGAAGAGCCTCGCCGTGTCGCTGTGCACGGCCGCGGGGCTCGGCCTCGGCGGCGTGACCTCCTACCACCACTGGCCCGTGAAGCCCGCTCCGGCGCAGGCCGTCCAGAATTCCGCGCCGCTGCCCGACCCGGCCGAAGAGCTGACGGCGATGAACACCTTCCTGCAGACCGTGCAGTCGACCCGGACGGAGATGCCCGACACTCTCGGCGCGTGCGAGTACGCCGCCTCGGACGTCGAGCTGCTCGCCGAGGTCGTCCAGGAGCGAACCCAGCAGGTGAGCGAGGCGACCGCCCTGCGGGTCGACGACATCGTCGACGGAGGCGGGCTCCGGCAGGCACTGATCTCGATGACCGTCGCGACGCTGACCGCGGACAAGAGGTACCTCACCTGGGCCCGCCGCGCCGGGTCGAGCAGCGTGTGCAGTGACGCCGGCGGGAACGACGCGATCAACAAGGCCAACCAGACGGCCGCCGACGCCAAACGCGCCTTCGTCCGGGTGTGGAACGCCGACGCCTCCAGGTACGGCCAGCCGACCTACGAGTGGAACGACTTCTAGCGGAGGTTCAGGAGGGGCGGCGGCCCGCGCGGGCGATCTGACGGCTCTGGGCGACCAGACGGCCGGCCGCGTCCCAGACCTCGACGTCCTCGTCGAACCAGCCGTCGCTGACGAGGCGGCCGCTGCCGTACAGGGCGAGCGGTCCGGGCGCCGGTACCGCCCGCATGTGCCAGGTCAGCTCGACCGTGGGCGACCAGCCGTACCGTCCGGTGTTGAGCACGACCGGCGGGAGCGCGTCGACGGCGAGCGCCAGCAGGACGCCGTCGGGCTCGTACGCCTCCCGGAGCCGGAAGTAGGAGCGCATCTCCGGCCGGCCGCCCGGGCGGCCGTCGAGCCAGCCCATGGTGGCCGGGTCGTACCGCATGTCGACCCGGGCGGTGAACCCGTCCTCCTTGTCGCCGCCGAAGGTGACGCACTCCTCGATCGCCGGGAGACGGCCGGGGTCCTCGGAGAAGAGAGGCTCGGCGTCGCCGTCGAGGGTTCCGGTGGTGATCAGGGCGTCGACGACCGGGGCGTCGTCCTGGACGAGGGAGACGCGGGCGACCTCGGCCGTACGCCCGGACTTGCGCGTCTCGACCAGCACCTCGGCGGGGCCGGGCTTGGCGACCCGCAGGAAGCTCGCGGCGGTGGAGATCGGGTGCGGACGGCCGGAGGCGTCCAGGGCGGCCCGCGCGAGGACGGCCATCAGGTAGCCGCCGTTGAGCGCCTGTTCGAACCCGAAGTCGCCGTCGAGCGCGACGGCGTAACGCCCCTCGCCCGTACGCCGTACCGCCGTCGCCTCGCCGAAGCCGTTCATGGGCCCTCCTTCGTCGGGGGAGTGACCAGGCGCGCGTGTTGATTGATTCGCTCGCTCCGCTCGCTCATGCGCCCTCCTTCGTCGGAAGAGCGACCATGCGCGCGTGTTCTTTGACTCGCTCACTCCGTTCGCCCATGCCAGCCCCCACCTAAAATTAGAACGACATTCGGCATGAACCATACCGGCATGCTCCAGAGCGGTCACTCGTGCGAGGGGTCCTTCGCTCTCCGGATAGTACGAGGCGGTCCGTTCGCGTCCTGGCTTTCCGGTCGGCCGCCCCGTTGGGATCGTTGGCTTGGAGAATGTCCGGGCGGTGTGCCCGGCCCGGATCAGAACCGCGAGGCGATGCCGTCTGACGAGATGACGCCGGTTGATGGAGTGAGCCATCACCTGGCGGGGCTGGCGCGGCTCTTGGAGGCTGAGGACGACGCAGCCCTCGTCGTCCAGCAGATCCTGCGGTTGGCCGAGAACGAGGTCCCCGGCGCCGTCCACGCGGGCGCGACCATGCTGGGCCAGGACGGTGCGCCGACGCCCGTGTACACCGGCGATCTTGCGGCGCGGCTGGACGCCCTGCAGTACGACGTCGGCCAGGGCCCCTGCCTGGATGCGCTGCTCGCCGACACCGTACGCGCCGACGACCTGGCCTACGAGTCGCGGTGGCCGCGGTTCGCCCCGGTCGCGGTCGCCCGGGGCGTGCGTTCGGTCCTGGCGTTCCGCCTGTCCGTACGGATCGGCACGGTGGGCGCCCTGAGCCTGTACTCGCCGAAGCCGTACGCCTTCACCGCGGGCGCCGAGCGGGTGGGCCGCTCGGTCGCGGCGTGCGCCGCCATCGCGATGGCCACTGTCGGCGAGCGGAGCCAGCTGCGGAACGCGCTGGAGAGCCGCGATGTCATCGGGCAGGCGAAGGGCATCTTGATGGAGCGCTACCGGATCGACGCCCAGGAGGCGTTCGCGCTGCTCAGCGCCTCGTCCCAGCACACGAACGTCAAACTGCGCGACGTCGCCGAACGGCTGGCCAAGACCGGCGAGTTCACACCCCCGCCGACCGACCGCGACTGACCCACGGACGGCCCGGACAGGCGCCCTCTCTACGGCCGCTCGCCGTCGCTCGTGCCGCCGGTCTCCGCCAGGGCGGCCCGCAGCGAGTCATAGCCCAGACCGAGGTTGACCATGACGTCGTGGGCCAGCCCGTCGCCGACGGTGAGCAGGCCCAGGGCGAGATGTCCGGTGTCGACGCTTTCGGTGCCGGCGCGCAGCGCCTCGCGCAGCGCGTGGCGCAGGACGGTCAGCGACAGCCGGGTGAAGGGCGTCTCGTCGGGCAGCGGATCACCGGTGGGTATGCCGACGCGGCCGTCGACCGCCGCGCGCAGGGCGGCCGGACCGGCGCCGCAGGCGGCCAACGCCCGGGTGGCGGGGTCGTCTTCGCGGGAGATCAGGGCGAGCAGGAGGTGTTCGGTGCCGAGGTAGGTCTTGCGACGGCGGCGCGCCTCCTCGCGGGCCTCACCGACGACCGCGCGCAGCCCATCGGTGGTCCGGCTCCAGAATCCCTCCCGGTCACCCTGGCGCGCGTCGCCGGCCGGGATGAACCTCTTCTGCACGGCCTGCCGGCTCACGCCGAGCCGGGTGCCGATGTCGGCCCAGGAGACGCCCTCCCGACGGGCCTCGTCGACGTAGTACCCGATGAGGTTCTCACCGAGCTCGCTGACTCGCGCCGCGACGTCGACGGCGCGGGTGAGCCGATCGAGAACGGGCGCCGCCTCCAACCCGGTGCGGACCTGATCGATCAGCGTGTCCAGGGTCACCACGGAATCACTCATGAGGCAACCATAGATTGCTTCATGAGTGGGTGCAACCACAGGTTGCCTATCCGTTGGAAGGCAACCCGTGGGCACCTACGCCCAGAGCTGGCCTTCCAGGCGTTTCTCCGCCTCGTCCAGCGTGCCGTCGTACGCACCCGTGGACAGGTACTTCCAGCCGGCGTCGGCGACCACGAAGGCGATGTCCGCGCGCTCTCCCGCCTTGACCGCCTTGGCCGCCATGCCCAGCGCCGCGTGGAGCGCGCAGCCCGTCGAGATGCCCGCGAAGATGCCCTCCGCCGCCAGCAGCTCGCGCGTGCGCCGCAGGGCGTCCTCCGACGTCACGGAGTAGCGCGTGGTCAGCACCGACTCGTCGTACAGCTCCGGCACGAACCCCTCGTCGATGTTGCGCAGGCCGTACACCAGCTCGCCGTAGCGCGGCTCGGCCGCGACGATCGCGACGCCGGGCACCCGCTCGCGCAGGAACCGGCCCACGCCCATCAGCGTGCCCGTCGTGCCGAGACCGGCGACGAAGTGAGTGATCGTCGGGAGGTCCTCCAGCAGCTCGGGCCCGGTGGACTCGTAGTGGGACCGCGCGTTCGCCTCGTTGCCGTACTGGTAGAGCATCACCCAGTCGGGGTGCTCGGCGGCGAGCCCCTTGGCGACGCGTACGGCCTCGTTGGAACCGCCCGCCGCCGGTGAGGGGATGATCTCGGCGCCCCACATCTTCAGCAGCTGGGTGCGCTCGGCGGAGGTGTTCTCCGGCATGACGCACACCATGCGGTAGCCGCGTAGGCGGGCGACCATGGCCAGGGAGATGCCGGTGTTGCCGGACGTGGGCTCCAGGATCGTGCAGCCGGGCGTCAGCAGGCCTTCCTTCTCGGCCTTACTGATCATCCAGTGCGCCGGCCGGTCCTTGATGGAGCCGGTGGGGTTCCGGTCCTCCAGCTTGGCCCACAGGCGTACGTCGGGCGACGGCGACAGACTCGGCAGGCCGACCAGAGGCGTGTGGCCCAGCGAGTCGAGCAGCGAGTCGTAGCGCACGTCAGCCGCCCGCGACGGCGGGCAGCACGGTGACGGTGTCACCGTCGGACACCTTGGTCTCCAGCCCGCCCAGGAAGCGCACGTCCTCGTCGTTCAGGTAGACGTTGACGAACCGGCGCAGGCCCTTGTCGTCGACCAGCCGGTCGCGCAGGCCCGGGTGCCGCCCTTCCAGGTCGGTGAACAGCTCGTCGAGCGTGGACCCACCACCCTCGACGGCCTTCGCGCCGTCGGTGTAGTTGCGAAGAATCGTCGGGATGCGAACCTCGATCGCCATGGCGATGTGCTCCTTCGTCGTACGGTCCCCGGCAACGCACGCCAACACATGGCATCGCCCGGGGATTCCAGGCCTCGGGGGAAATGCCTCAGTGACAGTCGTAGACGATCTCGGCCCGGCTGTGGCCGAACAGGAAGTTCTGCACGGGTGCGACGACACGCCCGCGTCCGCGGCGCTTCACCATCGTCGTCGTCATCACGTTGGTCAGTTTACCGAGTCGGATTCGCCGGCCTCCACGACGGAGACCTCCTCCTCGGTGACCTCGCCGTCGATGATCCGGTACGAGCGGAACTCGGTCTCGTCGGCCTCGCGCGTGGAGACCAGCACGTAGTGGGCGTTCGGCTCGGAGGCGTAGGAGATGTCGGTGCGGGAGGGGTACGCCTCCGTGGCGGTGTGGGAGTGGTAGATCACGACCGGTTCCTCGTCGCGGTCGTCCATCTCCTTCCACACCTGGAACTGCTCCATCGAGTCGAACCGGTAGAAGGTCGGCGAGCGCTCGGCGTTCGCCATCCGGACGAAGCGCGTGGGCCGGTCGGAGCCGATCGGGCCGGCCACGACGCCGCACGCCTCGTCGGGGTGGTCGGCACGCGCGTGCGCGATGATCTGGTCAACGATGGCGCGCTCGATCGTCAGCATGGGCACAGCGTAGCGACGGCCCCTCGGCGGCCGGATCACCAGAGGGCGCGTACGAGGCTCTCCTGGAGGTAGGTCAGCCAGTCGTACGCGGCGTACCCGGCATTGCGCGGATCGTCCCAGTCGAACGTCCGCATCTGGTCAAGCGTCTCCTCGGTGATGTCGAGGCGTACGCCGAGCGCCAGGCGAAGATCGTTGAGGGCCCGCAGCCACGCCTGCGCCTCGTCGGGGTCGAGGACGACCTCGCCGCCCTCGCCGAGCGTCGCGAGCACCGTCTTGGCCGCGGCGCGCTTGCCCTCGCGCAGCCCGGCCTCGGTGTAGCGCCGGAACTCGGCGGAGGCGTTCTGGTCCTCGCGGTAGGCGTCCGGGAAGAGCCGGGCCAGCACCGGATCGTCGGAGACGGCGGTGTTCTCCGACAACTGCAGGTCGGGCATGCCGACGTCGGCCCCGGACCCGGACTCCGGCTCGTCGCCCTCGCCGAGAAGGTCGAGCAGCTGGCCCATGAGCAGGCGCACGACGGCGGCCTCCTCCGATCCGATGCGCAGGCGCACACGTCCGCCGCGGGCGCTGGTGAAGCCGCCGTTCATCAGATGTCCTGCTTGACGGTCGCCCACAGCCCGTAGGAGTGCAGGATCTCGCAGTCGCGCTCCATCTCCTCGCGGGTGCCGCTCGAGACGACCGCGCGTCCCTTGTGGTGCACGTCGAGCATGAGCTTCTCGGCCTTCCGCTTGGAGTAGCCGAACACGGCCTGGAACACGTAGGTCACGTAGGACATGAGGTTGATGGGATCGTTCCACACGATCGCCACCCACGGACGGTCCGGTCGCACGTCATCGGCGGCGTCCGGTCGATCGAGCTCGACGGGAGCCGTGGTCACTTTGGTGCCTCCTTAACGGGAGCTCCCCTCAATCATCGTGCACACCTTCACCGTAATCTGCCATTCGTGGATCTTTCGACGACGGCTCTGCTGACCGACCGCTACGAACTCACCATGCTGCGCGGTGCGCTCGCCGGCGGCACCGCGGCACGCCGGGCGGTGTTCGAAGTTTTCGCGCGCCACCTGCCGGCCGGCCGGCGCTACGGCGTCGTGGCCGGGATCGGCCGCTTCCTGGACGCCCTGGAGGCCTTCCGGTTCGACGGGCCCGCGCTGGACTTCCTCACCTCCCAGGGCATCGTGGACGAGCCGACGGCCGCGTGGCTGTCCTCCTACCGGTTCTCCGGGAACATCTGGGGTTACTCCGAGGGCGACCTGTACTTCCCCGGGTCGCCGATCCTCGTCGTCGAGGCGGACTTCGCCGAGGCGGTCATCCTCGAGACGCTCGCGCTGTCGATCCTCAACCACGACGCCGCGATCGCCTCGGCCGCCTCCCGCATGGTGCACGCCGCGGGCGGCCGGCCCATCATCGAGATGGGCTCCCGCCGTACGCACGAGATGGCCGGCGTCGCCTCGGCGCGTGCCGCCTACCTCGCCGGGTTCACCTCGACCTCGAACCTGGAGGCCGGCCGGTCCTACGGCGTGCCGACGGCCGGCACCAGCGCCCACGCGTTCACCCTCCTGCACGACAACGAACGGCACGCCTTCCGCGCCCAGCTCGACGCGCTCGGCCGCGACACCACCCTGCTGGTCGACACGTACGACGTGGCCCGAGCGGTCGCCGTGGCGGTCGACCTGGCCGGGCCGGAGCTGGGCGCCGTACGGCTCGACAGCGGCGACCTGGCCGAGACCGCGCACGAGGTGCGCGCCCAGCTCGACTCCCTGGGCGCCTCGAAGACCCGGATCATCGTGACCGGCGACCTGGACGAGTACGCGATCGCGGGCCTGTCCGCCGCGCCCGTCGACGGGTACGGGGTCGGGACGTCGCTGGTGACGGGCTCGGGCGCGCCGACGGCGGCCCTGGTGTACAAGCTGGTGGCACGGGCGGAGTCCGACGAGGGCCCGCTGCGTCCGGTGGCCAAGCGCTCGGTCGGCAAGCCGAGCCGGGGCGGCCGCAAGTGGGCGGTCCGCCACATCGGCGACGACGGGAAGGCCATCGCGGAGATGGTCGCGACCGCCGAACCCGCGCCGGGCCCGTACGACCGGCCGCTGCTGACCGAGCTCGTACGGGACGGGGAGATCGTCGGCCGCGAGCCCCTGGCCGAAGCCCGCGCCCGCCACGAACGCGCCCTGTCCGAACTCCCACCCCGCGCCTTCCAGCTCTCCCGCGGCGACCCGGCCATCCCCACGGAGTTCCGCGATGCCTGACGGACGCCGCAGCGGATCTGGAACCCGGCCGCGGCGAGGTCGCGCGGGTCGCGCAAAGCTCGGCGGACGTTCGCTGATGTTCCGGCCCGCTGCCGGGGTAGCTTTCCCCGTGGGGGATCACTCTGGGGAGGGCAGTCATGAGTCGAGCGTTGATCATCGTTGATGTGCAGAACGACTTCTGCGAGGGGGGTTCGCTGGCCGTCGCGGGCGGCGCGGACGTGGCCGCGGCGATCTCCTCGTTCGTCTCCGCGCACCGCGGCGAGTACGACCACGTCGTCGCGACCCGGGACTTCCATCTCGATCCCGGCGATCACTTCGACGAGCACCCGGACTACGCCGACTCCTGGCCGCCGCACTGCGTGATCGGCACGCCCGGGGCCGACTTTCACCCGAACCTTGACCTGGCGCCGATCGAGGCCGTGTTCAGCAAGGGGGAGCACGAGGCGGCCTACAGCGGCTTCGAGGGCGTCGCCGACGACGGCACGCCGCTCGCCGAGTGGCTGCGCAAGCATGAGGTCGACAGCGTCGACGTCGTCGGGATCGCCACCGACCACTGCGTACGGGCGACCGCGCTGGACGCCCGGGGCGCGGGGCTGTCCACCCGTGTGCTGCTCAGAATGACCGCCGGTGTGGCCCTGCCGACCACCGAGCGCGCGCTGCAGGAGATGAGCGACGCCGGGGTCCGGCTCACCGGAGAGCCGGTCATCGCACGCTGATCACTTGCCGCCCGATACGTTGCGATCCATGTCTAATCCGATTTTGCTGCTGATGGGCGTTTCCGGCAGCGGAAAGACCACGATCGGCGCGCTGCTGGCCGGCCGCCTCGGCTGGACCTACGCCGAGGCCGACGACTTTCACCCGCGGGCGAACGTCGAGAAGATGCACGCCGGGATTCCGCTGAACGACGACGACCGCCGGCCCTGGTTGCAGGCCACCGCGAAGTGGATGAGGGAGCAGACCGCGCCCGCCGTCGTGACCTCCTCCGCCCTCAAGCGCAAGTACCGCGACGTGCTGCGGGAGGGCCGGCCGGACCTGCGCCTGATCTATCTCGAAGGCAGCAAGAACCTGATCGGAGAACGCCTGGCCGCCCGGCACGGGCACTTCTTCCCCAAGGAGCTGCTGGACAGCCAGTTCGCCGACCTCGAAGCCCCGGGCCCCGATGAGGACCCGGTCGTCGTGTCCATCGACGGCCCGCCGGACCAGGTCGTCCAGCGGATCATCGACCGCACGGGGCTGGTTCCGCGCGCCTGACCTCGGTGGTGCCGTACGTCACGGCCTCACAGGCCGTACTCCTCCAGCAGGCGGAGCCAGATCTCGCTCACCGTCGGGAACGCTGGAACGGCGTGCCACAGCCGGTCGAGGGGGACCTCCCCGACGACCGCGATCGTCGCGCTGTGCAGGAGGTCGACCACTCCCGGACCGGCGAACGTGACCCCGACGAGCACCCGCCGGTCCTCGTCGACGACCATCTTCGCCCGGCCGGTGTAGTGCTCGCCCCGCAGGTACGCGCCCGTGACCTCGCCCATGTCGTACTCGACGGCCCGTACGTTGAAGCCGTCGGCGCGTGCCTGCGACTCCGTCCGCCCGACCGCGCAGATCTGCGGGTCGGTGAAGATCACCTGCGGCGCGCCCTGGTCGTCCGCGGTGTCGCGGAGGTCCGGCCGGTCGTCGGGGGTGCCGGTGGCGCGGGCGACGATCACGTCGCCGCACACCCGTGCCTGGTACTTGCCCATGTGGGTGAGCAGGTTGCGCCCGTTGACGTCACCGACGGCGTACAGCCACGGCACCCCGGTCGCCCGCATGTCGGCGTCCACCTCGATCGGACGGTCCGCCGGCAGGCCGACCGTGTCCAGGCCGAGCTCGCGTACGGCCGGCCGCCGCCCGGTGGCGACGAGGATCTCGTCGGCCTCGACCGTCGCGCCGTCGTCGGTGCGGACGGTCACCGGGCCGTCCGGCACCGGCCGCCGGACCTCGGTGGTCGAACGGCCGAAGCGCACGTCGATCCCCGACTCCTGGAGCGAGGCCGCCAGCAGTCCGCCGGCGAACGGTTCGGTACGGGTCAGCAGCCGGTCACCGCGTACGAGCACGGTCGTCTCGTGAGCGCCGAGCGAGTGCAGGGCCTGGGACATCTCGCAGCCGACCGGCCCGCCTCCGATCACCACCAGCCGCTTCGGCACCTGCTGGACGCTGGTCGCCTCGCGGTTCGTCCACGGACGCGCCTCCAGCAGGCCGGGCACGCCCGGGACCAGCGGATCGCTGCCGGTCGCGATCACCACGGCGTGCCGCGCCCGCAGTGAACGGATGCCGTCCGGCGCGGTCACCTCGACGTGCAGCGGCCCGGCCAGCCGCCCCCGGCCCCGGACGAACGTCGCCGGCAGCCCCTCGATCCAGCTCACCTGGCCGCGATCGTCGAGGTGCGACACGGTCTTGTCGCGACGTGCCAGCACCGCGGGGGCGTCGATCGGCCCGCGCAGCTCCAGCCCCGGCATCCGGCCCACGTCGGCCGCCAGCTCCACGGGCCGCAGCAGGGCCTTGCTCGGAACGCAGGCGTAGTACGCGCACTCACCGCCCGCCAGGCGTTCTTCGACGACCGCCGCCGTCAGCCCGCCCCGCACGACACGTCCGGCGACGTTCTCCCCCACCGGCCCCGCACCGATCACCACCACGTCGAAGACGTCCTCGCCCGCCATCGCATCCCCCGGAGTCGTCCCAGGTCACCTTCTGTGACCGGGCACACACTTCAGTGTTTCCCGCCTGGCCGGGCGGGATGCGGCCGACTCCCGCCCGTCGATCCCCGCGTCGCTCCGCGAGGTGAGCGCCCGCGCCCACCTATCGGACGTGGTGCGCCATGATGACGAGGTCCATGAGAGCGCCGTCGGCCTCGGTGACCGCCCCGGTCAGCGTCTCGGTGACGGTGAAGCCCTCGGCCTCGTACAGCGCGCGGGCGCGGTGGTTGTGCGCCTTCACGTCCAGCCAGACGCTTCGCGCGCGGTGATGCCCGTAGGCGCGTGCGAGAACGCTCGTCAGCAGCGAGCGGCCCAGGCCCGTACGCCGATGTGCCGGGGAGATCACCATCCTGCGCAGTTCGACCCGCCAGGCCCCGCCGTCTTCCAGACAGGTCCCAGAGCCTGTCCTCAAAGCCCCGCTGTTCTACTGCGCGGCGCGGACTTTGAGACGGACCCTAGTCCTTTGTGCGCGGGGTCGGTCGGGCGGCCCATTCGCGGATCTTGGCGATGCGCTTGCGGACGTCCTCGGTGCTCGCCTGGGCCGACGGGGGGCCGCCGCAGGTGCGGCGGAGCTCGGCGTGGATCACGCCGTGGGGCTGGCCGGTGCGGTGGTGCCAGGCGCCGACCAGGTTGTTCAGCTCCTTGCGCAGCGCGTGGAGGTCCTCGGCGGCCGTACGGTCGTCCTGTTTCGCCGCCTTCCCGCCCTTCTTTCGCTGGGCGGCCAGTTGCTCGGCCTGCCGCTGCTTCAGCAGGCTCGCGACCTGGTCGGGCTCCAGCAGGCCCGGGATGCCCAGGAAGTCTTCTTCTTCGGCCGAGCCCGGCGCACCCCCCATGCCGAACTCGCCGCCGTCGAAGACGACCCGGTCGAAGTGGGCCGACGCCTCGACGGTCTCGAAGGGGAGCTCTTCGCCGACGTCGGGGTTGTCGCGCCTGCGGTTGGCCTCGGCGAGCAGGTCGTCGTCCAGGCCGTCCTCACGCTTGGGGCGGTCGAGGACGTGGTCGCGCTCGGTCTCCATCTCTGCGGCGTGGCCCATGAGGGTCGGCACCGACGGCAGGAACACCGACGCGGTCTCACCGCGCCGCCGCGCACGGACGAAGCGGCCGACCGCCTGGGCGAAGAACAGCGGGGTCGAGGTCGAGGTGGCGTAGACGCCGACGGCGAGCCGCGGGA
Source organism: Actinoallomurus oryzae (assembly GCF_039541955.1). Taxonomy (NCBI): domain Bacteria; kingdom Bacillati; phylum Actinomycetota; class Actinomycetes; order Streptosporangiales; family Thermomonosporaceae; genus Actinoallomurus; species Actinoallomurus oryzae. The sequence continues at coordinate 39,618 of NZ_BAABHF010000043.1, forward strand.
TGTCGACGCCCTCGGAGACCATGCGCACGGCGACCATCCAGCGGTCCTCGGACTCGCTGAACTGCTTGATCTTCCGGCTCGCCGACGGGTCGTCGGACAGGACGACGGTCGCCCCGGCGCCGGTCACGTTGCGGATCATCTTGGCGTACGCCCGCGCGGCCTCGTGGTCGCTGGCGATGACCAGGCCGCCCGCGTCGGGCACGCCGCGGCGCACCTCGGTCAGCCGGCGGTCGGCGGCGGCGATCACCTGCTGGATCCACTCGCCCTTGGGGTCGAGCGCGGCGCGCCATGCCTGGGACATCTGGTCCTGCGTGAGCGGCTCGCCGAGCGTCGCGGTGATCTCGTCGCCGGCGCGGGTGCGCCAGCGCATCTCCCCCGCGTACGCCAGGAAGATCACCGGCCGGACCACCCCGTCGGCCAGCGCCGGGCCGTAGCCGTAGGTGTAGTCGGCGCGGCTGCGGCGGACGCCGGCGACCTCCTCGTACGTGACGAAGGGGATCGGGTTGATGTCGGTGCGGAACGGCGTGCCGCTGAGCGCCAGCCGCCGCGTGGCCGGGTCGAACGACTCGCGGATCGCGTCGCCCCAGGACTTGCCGTCGCCCGCGTGGTGGACCTCGTCCATGATCACGAGGGTGCGGCGGTCCTCCGTGCGGTTGCGGTGCAGCGCCGGGTGGGCGGCGACCTGGGCATAGGTGACGGCGACGCCGACGAAGTCCTTGGCCGTACGGCCGTGCGCGTTCTTGAACTCCGGGTCGATCTTGATGCCGACGCGCCCGGCGGACTCGGCCCACTGGCGCTTCAGGTGCTCGGTCGGGCAGACGACGGTGATCCGGTCGACCACCCGGCGCCCCATGAGCTCGGCCGCCAGCCGCAGCGCGAAGGTCGTCTTGCCCGCGCCGGGCGTCGCGACGGCGAGGTAGTCACGGGGCTCGGTCCGGAAGTATTCCTCCAGCGCGGCCTGCTGCCAGGCACGAAGCGCCGGGGCGGTGCCCCAGGGCGCCCGCCCGGGCAGCGCGGGAGGGGTGTCGGATGCGGCGAACGTGCTCACGGTGAAGAGAGGCTACCCGTAAGCACCGACAGGACATGCCGAGCGTGATGTGATCCATGGCAACCCCGGCGGCTCGTGTTAGGGGTTCCCCAGGGTTTTCCGCGGCCCGGCGGCGGCCCGAAACCCAGCCCCTACCGCTGCCGGCGGACCTGGCCGAGCGAGAGGCGGGCGCCGCTCCCGCCCGCGCGGTAGGCCGCCCACATCGCGCGGATGCGCAGGCCCTGGCCCGGCGTGAACGAGGTCATGCACGGGTCCCAGGCGTAGTCCATGAAGTTGTGCACCAGATCCGTGCCCGGCTGCGGACAGGAGTCCTTCGCCGAGGGGCAGTTGGTGGTCGGCGTGCTCTCGTACGGGGTGTCGTCCACGCCGTCGCCGGGCGGGACGCAGCCGTTCTCGAACGGGTGGAACAGGCCGAGCCAGTGCCCGGTCTCGTGCACCGCCGTGTAGCCCCGGTTGAAGTGGGCGAACGATCCGCCGGGGACGCTGCGGTAGTCGACGACCACGGCGTCCAGCGTGGGGTGCAGGCGGTACGCCTGCGGGAACGCGGAGAAGCCGAGCACCTGCGAGCCGACCGCGGCGGTGAAGAGGTTCAGCGTGCCGGGGCCGCCTCTGACGAGGGCGCCGAGCATCGGGCCCTGGAGCTCGTGCGGGCGCTCGAACCAGTCGGTGTTGCGGACGACGTCGGCGCTGACGAGCCGGAACGACACCCCCGTGTCGGCGCCGCCCGTGGTGCCGCCGTAGGCGGCGTTGAGGCTGCGGATCTGCTGGTCGATGGTCGCCGTGGTCAGCCGGCCGCTCCGCCCGTCGGTGATGACGTGGAAGCGGACCGGGACGACGATGCGGCCCGCGAGCCGCCGGCTCGACTCCAGTTGCCGCTCGTCGGCGACTCCGTAGCGGCGGCGCAGGGTCTGGGTGAAGTCACGCAGCATCGCTTTGACCTGCGCCGGCGACAGGCCGTCGGAGTCACGCGGACGGCCGGTGCGGACCGCGGCGGCGGAGGCGCGCCGCAGGCAGGCCACTCCGCGAGGGGCCGGCGCGCAGGTGCTCGCCGGCACCGTGGCGCACGACGCGAGAACGACTCCGAACAGGCCCCACAGGACTCTCCGTCTCATGGATTCCCCCCGGGACGGAGAGGTTAGACCTCAGCGCCGCGCGGAGCGCCCGACGCGCGGGTCCGTCAAGCCGATTTGACGCTCACTCGTCGTCGCCGCCGGACATCGACTCGTAGATCTCCTTGCATTCCGGGCAGACCGGGTACTTCTTCGGGTCGCGGTTCGGCACCCACACCTTGCCGCAGAGCGCGATCACGGGCGTGCCGCTGACGGCACTCTCCATGATCTTGTCCTTCTGCACATAGTGCGCGAAACGCTCGTGACCGCCGTCGCCGTGGGAGAGGTCCGGCCGGGTGTCGCTCTCAGGAAGGATCTTCGTACTCACGGGCTCAGTTTAGTGACGGATCCTCGGGAAACGTTGCGACGAACGCCAGATCGCCGCCCTGACGCCGCAGGACGTCCTGCCACAGGCGCCCCGGGTCGTCGCGGAAGGCATCATCGGACTCGGCCGGCACGACGTACCAGGCGCCGTCTTCGACCTCTGACCGGAGCTGGCCAACCCCCCATCCGGCATACCCGGCGAAAACTCGCAGCTTCGCGACCTCGGTGGCGAGCAGCTCCGGCGGCGCGTCGAGATCGACGAGGCCGATGCGGGCCACCGCGGGGCTGCCGTTCAGCGCCCGCCAGCCCAGCGGCTCGTCGGTGCCGGGCACGTGTGCGAGCGCCAGCGCGCTGTCGAGCGCGACAGGACCGCCCTGGAACACCACGGACGGGCCCGTCACCAACTCCGACCAGGGCGGGAGCACCTGTTCGACGGGCACCTCGGTGGGCCTGTTGAGCACGACTCCCAGCGTGCCGCCCTCCTCCTCGTGCTCCACGAGAAGGACCACGCTGCGCCGGAAGTTCGGGTCGGCCAGCCGTGGGGTAGCGACGAGCAGCCGGCCCGCGATTATCCCGTCGTCCATGACTCAATCATCCTGTGCCGGGGCCCGCATGCGAACAGTGCACGGCCGAGTACGTCGGTTACGCGCCCTCGGCCCTTGGGTAATCGGCAGAATACGGGCCTAGATCACAAACTAGATCACGAAGGTGTGCCCCCCACCTACGGAGGACCCCGATGCAGGTTTCCCGGGTCGTCATCGCGGCCGTGTTCTTTGTCGTCGGGGCGCTCATCGTCATCCCGATGCTGTTCAACGGCTCCTCCCCCTCACAGCTGACGAGCGCCACGCCCTCACCCAACGTCTCGGCGTCGCCTTCGGCCTCTCACTCCAGGTCCGCCAAGCCGTCCCACACGCCCACGCACCGGCCCTCGCCGACGCGGTCGAGCCGGACACCGAGCAAGAACCCGGTCACGCCCCCGGCGCCGTCGGTGACGCCGAACGCGCCGCTGAAGGTCGCCATCGGCACCGTGCGGTGCCCCGGCCGCAGCGTGCTGGTGTCGGTCACCAACCGCGGCAGGTCGACCGAGGACTACACCATCACCACGGACGGCTCGATCTCGGTGGCCGACCGCATCCCGGCGGGCGCCACCCGCAAGTCCACCTTGACCATCAAGGAGGACCACGCGACCACGATCGCCGTGACCTGGCACAACGTCCCGGTCAAGAGCCTTGACCGTACGGCGCACTGCGCCCGCAAGGCACCGGGCCACACGCTGCCGCACACGGGCCCGAACAGCGGGATGATCGTCGCCAGGGTGGCCACGGGCATCGCCGCGATGCTGACCGGCCTGATCGTCTTCTGGTACGGCCGCCAGTGGCCGGGCCGCAAGGAGAAGATGTTCGGCGACAAGTGACCTCATCCCGGCCCTGAAGGGCCGGGATTCCTCCCCCCGGAGCCGTACGGGTCCGGGGGGTTACTCATGTGTCTCCGCCTGCCGGCGCCACCGGTCCGGCGGCCTTGCCGTTGATGACCGCAGATGAGCTCCCCCGCCTTGACGTGACCTCCGGGAGCTCACTACCGTTCTACTAACATCATAGTGAAAGGGAATGAGCATGTTCCAGTTTCGATTGGACGGCTCGAGCGGCGTCCCGCCCTACCTCCAGCTCGTGCAGCAGGTACGGCAGGCACTGCTGCTGGGATATCTGCGCTCCGGGGACCAACTGCCCACCGTGAAGGAGGTGGTCGCCTCCCTGGCGATCAATCCGAACACCGCGGTGAAGGCCTATCGCCAGTTGGAGCACGAGGGGATGGTGAGCGCCCGGCCGGGACAGGGCACGTTCATCACCGCCTCGGTCGAGCCGGTCGCCCCGGGACCGTACGCCCGGTTGCGCCGCTCGCTCGAACAGTGGGTCCGCGACGCCTACGCCGCCGGGCTGGACGACGAGACGGTCACCGCCATGTTCGCCACCATCCACAACGACCTGCGGGCGGAAGGGGTGGCATGAGCACGGCGCTGGAGACCAAGGGCCTCGGCATGCGCTACGGCAGGACCTGGGCGTTGCGGGGCTGCTCCCTGCGGCTGCCCACCGGCTCGGTGATCGCCCTGGTCGGCCCGAACGGCGCCGGGAAGACCACGCTGCTGCAACTGATCACCGGTCTGCTGCGCCCGGCGGAGGGAACGGTCGAGGTCCTCGGCCGGGACGCCCGCACCGGCTCGGCCGAGGCACTGGCCCGGGTCGGCTTCGTCGCCCAGGAGCACCCGCTCTACCGGGGCATGTCGGTGGCGGACCTGCTGCGGATGGGACGCTCACTCAACCTGCGCTGGGACCAGCCGATGGCCGAACGGCGGCTGGCCGACCTCGGCATTCCCCTGACCGCACGCGCCGGAGCGCTGTCCGGGGGCCAGCAGGCCCAGGTCGCCCTGGCACTGGCCCTGGCCAAGCGTCCCGCGCTCCTGGTGCTGGACGAGCCGCTGGCCAACCTCGACCCGATCGCTCGCCGCGACTTCATGCGCACGGTGATGACCGCCGTCGCCGAGGACGAGATCACCGTCCTGCTTTCCTCTCATGTGATCGCCGATCTGGAGAACGTCTGTGACCGGCTGGTGCTCCTCAGGGGCGGCAGGGTTCGACTCGCCGGCGCTATCGACGACGTCCTGGCCGGTCACCGGAGGCTGACCGGACCGCGCACCGGCGCCGAGCCACCGGTGCCCGGGCTCGTACGCGCCACCCACAGCGACCGTCACACCGACCTGCTGGTCCGCACCGGGACCGAGCGGCCCGACCTGCATCCGGCCTGGCGCTCTCACCCTGTCGGTCTGGAAGAACTCATCCTCGCCTACCTCGAAGCACCGACGGAGATCGCCCGATGATCTGGGTCACCTGGCGGCAGCACCGCGCCCAGGCGTTCGCCGGCCTGGCGTTGATCGCCCTTGCCGCCCTGGTCTTCCTGCCCTACGGCCGGGCGATCCGCGACGCCTACGCCCAGCACGGCGTCGGACCGTGCCTGGTCCGGGGCACCGGCGGGGACGGCTGTCAGTCGGCCATGACCACGTTCATGGAGCAGTTCAACGGTGTCGCGAACCACCTGCTGACCTGGTTCACTCCGATACCCGGCCTGATCGGCGCGATCGTCGGCGCGAGCCTGCTCGGCCGCGAGTACGAGCACGGCACCTGGCGCCTGGCCTGGACCCAGGCAGTGCCCCGTACCCGATGGCTGACGGCCAAGGTCCTGCTGGTCGGTCTCGGGATCATGGTGATCACCGGGAGCCTCAGCGCCGTCTTCGGCTGGTTCCGCAGCCCGGTGGACCACGTGTCCGGCAGGTTCTCCCCCGGGGCGTTCGACCTCGAAGGGCTCTCCCTCACCGGATACACGCTCTTCGCCTTCGCGGCGGGCGTCCTGGCCGGGCTGCTGATCCGCCGCACCGTCCCGGCGATCGTCGCGGCGTTCGCCGCCTTCATGGCGGTGCGTCTTCCGGTGGAGTACTGGCTGCGGCAGCGGTACCGGCCGCCGGTGACCCGCCTGCTCTCCCCCACCGGCCACTGGGGCGGCATCGGCCCAATGGCCGTACCCACCACGCCCGGCACGCCGGGCTGGATCCTCGACCAGGGACTGGTCGACAAGACCGGCCACCCCATCTCCGCGGTCCTCCAGACCCAGATCTCCCAGCGAGGCTCGGCCGCCGACGCCTACCTCCGCGGACTCGGACTCCACCTCAAGGTCGTCTACCAGCCCGCGAACCGGTTCTGGACGTTCCAGATCATCGAGGCGTCGCTGTTCGTCGGTCTCGCCGCAGCCCTCATCGGCGTCGGCATCGGGCTCCTACACCGCCGGAGCGCCTGATGAGGAGCAGCATGGTCAAGTTTCGAACGAGCGCCCGTCCCGGCTCGCCGAACCCTCGGCCACGGATCGCGACGGGTCTCGGCGCGGCGGGGATACTCTTCGCGGCGGCCGCATGCGCGCCCACCGGCGCCCAGACCGTCCGAGCGGTATCCGCCACTCCGCCCGAAAGCGCGGCGACGGACTGCGACTCCCTGACCACCTGCTACACCCCGCGCCAGATCCGAGTGGCCTACGGCATCCAGCCGCTGCTGGACCGCGGGATCGACGGCCGCGGCCAGACCATCGTGGTGCCCGCGCTCGCCGCCCAGCGGCCGCCGCCGCCGAAGGTCGGCGACATCCGCCAGGACCTGAAACGGTTCGACGGCCTGTTCGGACTGCCCGCCGCGCGGTTGAAGGTCGACACGGCACTGGCCGGGGAGGTCTCGCCCTGGCTCGCCAACCAGGAAGAGGTACAGGACGTCGAGATCCTGCACGCGGTCGCCCCCGCCGCGACCATCCGTGTCGTCCTGGTCGAGCCGACCGCCCTGAGCAGTCCGGCGAACGCCATGGCCGCCCTGACCGGTGCGCTGCGACGCGGCCTCTCCCACGCCGACGTGATCTCGATCAGCGCCGGCTGGGGCGAACACTGCCTCACCCGCGCCCAGGTCGCCCGGCAGCACGCGGTGCTGCGGTCGGCGCGGGACCGTCATGTCACGGTCGTCGCCGGCTCCGGTGACACCGGCGCCGTGAGCAGGCCCTGCCCGGGATCGACGTCCCAGGACGCCTGGACCCCGGTCAACGAGGTCAGTGCCCCGGCCTCGGACCCGCTCGTCCTCGCAGTCGGCGGCACCATCCTCACCGGCGACCGCAGGACGGGCGCCTACGTCGGCGAGACCACCTGGAGCGTCCCCTCGCACTCCCAGGGCACGGGTGGAGGGTTCAGCCACCTGTTCTCCCGGCCCGGCTACCAGGACGGTGTCGCCGACGCCGCACGGGCCGTGCCCGACGTGGCCGCGGACGCCGCTCCCGGCACCGGCATGGCGATGGTCGTCAGCGGCAGCGGCAGCGGCAGCGGCAGCGAAGACACCATCTTCGGAGCGAGCGGCACCAGCGCCAGTGCCCCGCTGTGGGCCGCGCTGATCGCCCTGGCCGACCAGGCCGCCGGACACGACCTGGGCTTCGTCAACCCCGCGATCTACCGCATCGGCCACAGCGGCGGCCGGCACACCGCCTTCCACGACGTGACCACGGGGAACAACACCGTGACGGCCTCCGGCGAAACGATCAGCGGCTACGGGGCGAGACCCGGTTACGACCCCGTCACCGGCTGGGGCGGCCCTGACGCGCGTGTGCTGGTTCCCCTGCTCACGCGCTACGCCGGAGGCTGAACAAGCCGACGCTCCGCGCTCCGGTCACAGCAGGTCGGTCGCCGACTTGTGGACCTTCGCCAGCGCGGTCATAAGACAGCGGCGCTCTGCCTCGGTGAGATCGGCGGTGACCTTCTCCTCCAGGCTGCGGCGCTCGGCCTCCACCGGCTCCTGAAGCGCCCGGCCCGCGTCGGTCAGCCAGAGCCTGACCAGCCTGCTGTCGCGTTCGTCGCGGCGGCGGGTGAGCAGACCGACGGCGCTCATCCGCGTGGCCATCTTGACGACCGTGGGCGTGGTGACGTGCAGCGCGGCGGCGATCTCGCCGGGCGTGCGGCCGTCGCGCTCCCACAGCGCGGCCAGGAGGTGATTCTGCCCCTGGTGCAGGCCGTGGCGGCGCATGGCGGTCTCGGCCAGCGCCCGCAGTACCTTCGTCGTCTTGCTGTGCAGGTCGAGGAACTCGGCCATCGCCGCCTCCGTACGAGCAGATCGATTGACGGCTAATCATTTGCCGGTTAACGTACTCCTCGCGTCAGTCGTTAGACGGCAAATGACTAGGAGCATCGATGATACTGATCACAGGAGCCACCGGCAGAATCGGCCGTGAGCTGGTGCGAGAGCTCGACGCGGCGAAGGCGGACGCCCGCATCCTCGTCCGCGATCCGGCCCGCGCGGCCGGCCTGCCCGCGAGCGCCGAGCGCGTGGTCGGCGACCTGGACGACCCCGCGACACTCGCCCCCGCCCTCGACGGCGTCGACCGGCTCTTCCTGCTCACCCCGGGCATCGGGGTCGACCAGGCCGCGAACGCCATCACCGCGGCCCGCGACGCGGGCGTGCGGCACATCGTGCTGCTGTCATCCATCTGGGCCGACGGAGACCCGGTGCCCGCGATGGGCCGCTGGCACCGCGAACGCGAGCGCCTCCTGGAGGCGTCCGGCGTGCCCGCGACGATCCTGCGCCCCGGCGGCTTCGCCACCAACGCCCTCGAATGGGTGCCCTCCATCCACGAGAACGGGTACGTCGTGGACGCGATCGGGCCCGGCCGGGCCGCGGCCATCGACCCGGCCGACATCGCCGCCGTCGCCGCCGCCGTCCTCACCCAGGACGGGCACGAGGGCCGGACCTACGTCCTCACCGGCGACGAGGCTCTCACCACGGTCGAGCAGGTTCAGATCATCGCCGACACGATCGGCCGCGACATCGAAGTCCGCGCCGCGACCACCCCGGAAGAGATCGTCCGGTCCCGCTATCCCGGCGGCGCTCCGAAGCCGCTCGCCGACGCCGTCCTCGAGGCCGCGGCGGTCATGCGCGCCGACATCACCGGAGTCCGGACCGACACCGTGGAACGCCTGCTCGGCCGCCGCCCCCGCACCTTCGCCGACTGGTGCGCGCGGAACCGCGACGCCCTGCTGAACCTCTAGCGCCCGGCGGTGGCGGCCTCCTGCACGGCCGCCGCCACCGCGTGCGCCACGTCCGCGTGGAACACGCTCGGCACGATGTAGTTCGGACCGAGCTCCTTGTCGGTGACGACCTCGGCGAGAGCGCGGGCCGCGGCGAGCAGCATGTCCTGGGTGACCGTACGGCTCTGGGCGTCGAGCAGGCCGCGGAAGACGCCCGGGAAGGCCAGCACGTTGTTGATCTGGTTCGGGTAGTCGCTTCGGCCGGTGGCGACCACGGCCGCGTGCTCGCGCGCCTCCGCCGGGTCGACCTCGGGGTCGGGGTTGGCCAGGGCGAACACCACCGAGCCCTCGTTCATCGTGGCGATGTCCTCACCGGTGAGGATGCCGGGCGCCGAGACGCCGATGAACACGTCGGCGCCCCGCACCGCGCCGCGCAGGTCGCCGGAGTAGCCGTCGTGGTTGGTGTTCTCGGCGATCCAGCGCAGCGACTCGTCCAGGTCGTCGCGGCCGGTGTGCACCGCGCCGCGGTAGTCGCAAACGACGATGTTCTTGGCTCCCGCGTGCATCAGCAGCTTGAGCACGGCCGTGCCGGCGGCGCCCGCGCCCGCCATCGCCACGCGCACGTCGGCGAGGTCCTTGCCCACCACGCGCATGGCGTTCATGAGCGCGGACAGCACGACGATCGCCGTGCCGTGCTGGTCGTCGTGGAAGACCGGGATGTCGAGCAGGTCGCGCAGCCGGCGCTCCACCTCGAAGCAGCGCGGCGCGGAGATGTCCTCCAGGTTGATGCCGCCGAACGCCGGCGCGAGGATCTGCACCGTACGGACCAGCTCGTCGGTGTCCTGGGTGTCGAGGCAGATCGGCCAGGCGTCGATGCCGGCGAACCGCTTGAACAGCGCCGCCTTGCCCTCCATGACCGGGAGGGCTGCCTCCGGGCCGATGTTGCCGAGGCCGAGCACGGCCGAGCCGTCGGTGACCACGGCGACGCTGTTGCGCTTGACGGTCAGGCGCCGCACGTCGTCGGGGTTGCGGGCGATCGCCAGCGAGACCCGCGCGACACCCGGGGTGTAGGCCATGGACAGCTCGTCGCGGTTGCGCAGCGGGACCTTCGACTGCATCTCGATCTTGCCGCCGAGGTGCATGAGGAACGTACGGTCACTGACCTTGTGGATGGTGACGCCGTCGACCTGCTCCAGCGCGTCGACGATCTCCTGGGCGTGCTCGGTGTCCCGGGTGGCGCAGGTGACGTCGATGCGGAGCCGGTCGTGGCCGGCCGGGGTGAGGTCGAGCGCGGTGACGATGCCACCGGCCTGCTCCACCGCACCGGTGAGCTGGCTCACCGCTTTGCCGCCGGCCGCCACCTCGAGGCGGACGGTGATCGAGTAGGACACGCTGGGCACGGTCGCCACGTCAACTGCTCCTTTTGCCTGGTCAGGGCTTCGCCTCGCGATGATTACACGCGTCCGGCGGGGTCCGGGCCTCGGGCGTCGGCTTTGTTGTTCAGAGGATGGCGAGCGCGGCCGTCACGATGATGTCGGCACAGGCCGGCGCCGCCAGCCGCGTACTGTCGATGACCAGATCATAGAGCGCCGGGTCGGCCGGGTCGGCCCGGTAGAAGTGCTTGACGTACGCGGTCCGCGCCCGGTCGTTGTCGTCCAGGAGCCGCTCGGCCTCCCGCTCGGACAGGTCCAGCGACTCCTGGACGCTCGCCAGCCGCCGCCTCCGCGGCCCGTCGAGGCGTACGTGCAGGGCGCCCGGGAGGCCGGCGAGCACGAGCTGGGAGGCGCGGCCGAGGATGACCCCGCCCCCGTGCTCGGCGATCTGTTTGATCACGTTCTCGGTGCGGACGAGGAACTCCTCCTCCGGCACGAAGCCGCGCTCCGGAAGGGTGGTGTCCATCCCGCCGAGGGTGACGTTGGGCAGCCGGGCGGCGCTGGACAGGAGGCGGCCGAGGCCGTGCTCGGTACGGTCGTCGTGGTCGAGGGCCTCTTCGAGCGAGCAGCCGATCTCCGCGGCGACGGTGTAGGGGATGGCGCGGTCGACGAAGGGCGCGCCGAGACGCTCGGCGACCGCGGGGCCGATGACGCTACCCCCCGCGCCGAACGCCGCGGAGATCGTCACGACGCCGGCCATGACCGGATGATTCCCGTCCGCGCGCGGTCAGAACAGCGCCGACGCGAGCCGGCGCCGTGCCTGTCCCACGCGGGGATCGTCGGGCGGCAGCACCTCGAACAGCGACAGCAGGTGCTTGCGCGCCAGGTCACGGTCGTCGCCGGAGGTACGGCGTACGGTGCCGATCAGCCGGTCGAACGCCTCTTCGACGCGCCCCTCGACGAGGTCGAGGTCGGCGACGCGGGTCTGGGCCTCGGCGTCGTCCGGGCGGTCGGCGGCGTCCTTGCGCGCCTGCTGCGGGTCGAGGTCGGTCACCCGGCGCTGCAGCTCGACCAGGGCCAGGCCGCTCTTGGCGTACGCGTCGCTCGGCTGCGACTCGAGGATCTTGCCGAACGCGCTCGCCGCCGCGTCGAGGTCGCCGCGCTGCAGCGCGGCCTCGGCCTCGTCCTGCAGAGGGTCGCCGGCGGGCTCCTGAGGCGCGGCGGGGGCGCCGGCGCCCTCGGGCATCAGACCCTGCTCGCGCAGCGCGTCGAACAGCTGGTCGAGGACCTGACGCACCTGCGGCTCGGGCGCCGCGCCGTTGAGCACGGGCAGCATCTGGCCGGCGACCACCGCGGCGACGAACGGGATGCCCTGCACGCCCATGCGGCTGAGCTGCTGGGCCAGGCCCGGATTCGCGTCGATGTCGACCTTGGCCAGCACCCAGCTCCCGGCCGCCTCGTTCGCGAGCTTCTCCAGGATCGGGCCGAGCTGCTTGCAGGGCTGGCACCAGTCGGCCCAGAAGTCGACGAGCACCGGAACCGTACGCGACCTGTCGATGACCTCGGCGTTGAACGTCGCATCGGTCACGTCGATGACGGAGGCGGAGCCACCCGCGGAGGCCGGACGCTGCTGCGCCCGCTTCGCCGCGGCCTGCCGGGCGCCCAGGTCGACGGCGCCGTGCAACGAGAAGTCCGATGACGTCATGACATCCATCCTGCCGCATACACCGGCGAATGCGTACGAGCGGCCTGCCGGTCGTCTCCCCCGGCCGGGCGCAGGGCCCGTCCGGGGGCTCAGAATCGGGCGGGCTCGGAGTAGCTCCCCCACTCGTCGCGCAGGGCGCCGCAGATCTCGCCCAGGGTGGCCTCGGCGCGGGCGGCGTCGAGCATGGCCGGGATGAGGTTGTGCTTCGTACGGGCGACCTCGACCATCCGGGCCAGTGCGGCGTCCACGGCGGCCTGGTCGCGCTCGGACCGCCGGGCGGCGAGGAGGCGGTTCTGCTCGCGCTCGACCTCGTGGCTGACCCGCAGGATCTCCAGCGGCTCCTCGATGCTCTGCGTGTGGCGGTTGACGCCGACGATGTGCTTGTCGCCCTTCTCCAGCTGCCGCTGGTAGGTGAAGGCGGCGTCGGCGATCTCGGCCATGAACCAGCCCTCCTCGATGCCGTGCAGGATGCCGCCGGTCATCGAGCCGTCCGGGCTCATGTCCTTGATGCGGGCGAAGATCTTCTCCGCGTCGGCCTCGATCCGGTCGGTGAGCGCCTCGACGTACCAGGAGCCGCCCAGCGGGTCGACGACGTTGACGACGCCGGTCTCCTCCATGATCACCTGCTGGGTGCGCAGGGCGATCTCGGCGGCCTTCTCGCTCGGCAGCGCCAGCACCTCGTCCAGGGCGTTGGTGTGCAGGGAGTTGGTGCCGCCGAGGACGGCGGCGAGCGCCTCCAGCGCGGTGCGCACGACGTTGTTGTCGGGCTGCTGCGCGGTCAGCGACACTCCGGCGGTCTGGGTGTGGAACCGCAGCCACTGGGCCTTCTCCGACGTCGCGCCGTACACGTCGCGCATCCAGCGCGCCCAGATGCGGCGTGCGGCGCGGAACTTGGCGATCTCCTCGAAGAAGTCGATATGGGAGTCGAAGAAGAACGACAGGCCGGGCGCGAAGACGTTGACGTCGAGCCCCCGCGACAGGCCAAGCTCGACGTACCCGAAGCCGTCGGCGAGCGTGAAGGCGAGCTCCTGGGCGGCCGTGGCCCCGGCCTCGCGGATGTGGTACCCCGAGACGCTCAGCGGCTTGTACGCCGGGATCTCGGCGGCGCAGTACTCCATCAGGTCGCCGATGAGGCGCAGGTGCGGCTCGGGCGCGAACAGCCACTCCTTCTGCGCGATGTACTCCTTGAAGATGTCGGTCTGCAGCGTGCCGTCCAGGCCGTGGATGTCGGCGCCCTGCCGCTCGGCCGCCACGAGGTACATGCAGAAGATCGGCACGGCCGGGCCGGAGATCGTCATGGAGGTCGTGGTCTCACCGAGCGGGATGCCGTCGAACAGCACGTCCATGTCGGCGGCCGAGTCGATCGCGACGCCGCAGTGGCCGACCTCGCCGAGGGAGCGGGCGTCGTCGGAGTCGCGGCCCATGAGGGTGGGCATGTCGAAGGCGACCGACAGCCCGCCGCCGCCGGCGGCGAGGATCATCTTGTAGCGCTCGTTGGTCTGGCGCGCGTTGCCGAAGCCGGCGAACTGCCGGATCGTCCAGGCCCGCCCGCGGTAGCCGGTGGCGTACAGGCCGCGGGTGTAGGGGAACTCCCCCGGCCAGCCGATGCGCTCGAACCTGGGGTCGGCGGCCGGCGGGCCGTAGACCGGCTCGACCTCGACGCCGGACAGGGTCGTGAAGTCGGCGTCCCGCCTGCGCGACGCGTCGAACCGCTCCTGCCAGCGCCGGCGGCCCTCCTCGATGTCCTGCATGTCCATGAGCGTTCCTCCGGGTTGCTCCTCACTCCAAAGGTACTAGGACGTCCTAGTAATTTGGGCCGCGGAGTCGGTGCGAGCCGGTCCGGAGGCTTTCCCGGGCCCGCGCGAATGGGTTCGCCGGCGGCGGGTGGAGCCCGATCAGTCCTGGAAGTCGCCCGCGGTCACCCGCAGCGACCGCAGCACATCGAAGATCCTTCCCTGCTCCTCCTCGTCGTACGCGCCGAGGCCGAAGTCGGCGGCCATGAGGTCGCGGGTGGCGCGCTCGACGGTGTCGCGGCCGCTCGGGGTGATCTCGGCGAGCACGCCGCGGCCGTCACGCGGATTCGGGCGGCGGAGGACGTACCCCTGTCTCTCCAGCCGGTCGATCGTGTTGGTCACGCTCGTCGGGTGCACCATCAGCCGTTCGCCGATCTTGGATAGCGGCAGGGCGCCTTTGCCGCTGAACGTCAGCAGGACAAGGGCCTCGTAGCGCGCGAAGGTCAGGTCGTACGGCTTGAGAAGGGCGTCGAGTTCGGCGATGAGGATCGCCTGGGCGCGCATGATCGACGTTACGGCGAGCATGGCGGGCGAGCGCCCCCAGCGGCGTTCCCAGAGGTCACCGGCGCGGGCGATGGGGTCGAAGGGGAGGTTGAGCGGCTTGGGCACCCGGACACGGTAGCGCCTGGGGAACGGCGGCCCCCGGCGGATCGGAGCAGACATCCGACATTTACTGAACTATGACAACAATTGTTTCCCGCATACTCCTCGAATCATTGCCGCCCACACCGGCGGACACAACAACGCTGACAGTCATCACCAAGGCAAGTTATAGTTCCGTTGTCGGTGCGTGCGGCGACGGCAAAGGGGGGCGTCGACGCGGCCGTTCATCGGGCTGATCCGCCTCAAGCCTCGAGCGCGCACCGAGATTTCGGGGGGTAGTAAATGATCGCGGATTTCTCCACGATCGTGGCACGGGACATGGGAATCCGCCGCGGGGGGCGGTGGATCCTTCGTCCCACCACGTTCGGCATCACCTCGGGGGTGGTGGGGCTCGCGGGTCCGCCCTGCTCGGGCAGGTCCGCCCTGTTGACGACGCTGGCCACGCTGCGCCGGCCCAGCGTGGGCGAGCTGGAGCTGCTGGGCCACGACGTGACCGGGCCGGCCGGGCAGCGCGCCGTGCGCCCGCGCCTCGGCCTGCTGCCGCACCGGTTCGGCTGGGCGGCCGGGGTCACCGCCCGCGAGTACGTCGCCTACGCCGCCTATTTCAAAGCCACGCCGAAGGACGCGGTCGAGGCGATTTTGGAGCGATTTGAATTGACCGATGCCGCGGAATTGGAGATGGACATGCTGCCCGCCGATCTGCGGTTGCGGGCGGGCCTCGCGGCGACCTGTGTGCACCGGCCGGATCTGGTGTTCCTGGACGAACCACTCGGGTCGGTCACCGATCCGGAGCGCGACGAGCTGATCGGCCTGCTGCGCGGGCTCGCGCCGGCCGTGGTCGTGACCGCGCCCGATCCGGCGGAGCTGACGGGGTGGTGCGACCGGGTCTTCACCATCGCCCGCGCGCGCCTCATCGAGTCCTTGGAGGTCTCCCGAACGTGGTCCCGGGTGCCGGCCGGTGTCTGACCTGGGGCGGGTGCTGCGGATCGACGCCCGCCGCACCGCCCCGTTCCTGGCCGTCCCCGCCCTGGCGCTGCTCGGCGGGGTCGCGGCCTGGCATGCCCTGCTGCCCGGGGTCGCGTACTGGGACGACGCCGTCGCGGCGCTGTTCGCCTCGGTGCGCGTGCTCGGGCCGGCCTCCGCGGCCCTCGCCGCCTGGGTGGCGCTGCGCGAACACCGGCTCGGCTACCTGCGGGGGCTGAGCGCCCGGTCGCCCGCGCTCGGGCCGCTGCTGGACCTGACCCTGCTCGGCGTCGTCTCGCTGAGCGCGTACGCGGTCGTGGCCGCGATCGTCGTGGTGAAGACCCTGCTGCACGTCGAGAGCGGGCATCCCCAGGTGGTCGGACTGCTGGCGGGCGCGCTCACGCTGCTCGACTACGCCGTGATCGGCTACCTCGCGGGCCGCGCGGTCCCCCGGCTGCCGACGGTCGCCGCCGCGGCGGCCGTCACCTGTCTGTGGGGGATCGTCCGCCCGGGCACGTGGACGTACCTGCTGCCGCCGCCGGGGGTCGAGCACATCCATCCGTTCGCCGGCCTGCGCACCGAGCTGCTCGCCGGGCAGGCCCTGTGGTCGCTCGGCATCGGCGGGCTCCTGGTCAGCGGCTACCTGTGGGTGCTCACGCGGCGGGCGCGGCTCGCCCTGCCTCTCGTGGCGGCGGCGGTCCTGATCACGGTCACCACCCTGTGGATCCACGCCCAGCAGCGCGCGCCGCTCGCGCCCCGCGCGTTCGAGTACTCCTGCCGCCAGTGGCCGCTGACCGTGTGCGTGCACCCGGCGTTGCGCTCGGCGCTCCCGTCGCTGGAGGCCGCCCTGACCCCCCTGGCCACACGCCTGAGCGGTACACCGGGCGGCTTCACCCGGGTCGAACACCGGCCCGACAACGACTTCCCGCGCCCCGGGCACGGCGTGGTCTACATCCACCTCAAGGACCTGTCCCCCGGGTACGAACACCGCGCGGAGCAGGAGATCCAGATCAGCCTCCTCGACGCCCGCACCTGCGCCAACCCCGCACACGCCGCCGGCGTGCGCTACACCGCGCTGGTGTCGGCCTGGCTGCTCGACGAGACCCCGCCCCGCATGCCCGACACGGCGGCCGCCCGCGCCTTCGGCCGCTGGGCCGAGTCGCGCCGCCGGCACTGGCTGCGCCTCCACTACGCGCGCTACCGCTCCTGCACGCTGCGCGGCCTCGACTTCCGCCTCCTCTGAGCGAACCCGCGGAGGCGGACCTCCGAGAGGGCGCGCACGGAGGCGGACCGCGCTCCTTCGGATGCGCCCGGTGATCGAAGAGCCCGCCGCCCGCGCGCAATGTTGACTATCGTCTGCGGCGTGGACTGGAGTTTGCTGACCTGCGCCCGCAAGGGCCACATCACGTACGCGCCGGACGAGACCGCCCTGCGCGACCGGCTGCACGTCGAGACGCCGGCCGGCGAGGCGTGGCGGTGCCTGCGCTGCGGCACATACGTCCACGGAAAGCCGCACGGCAAGGGTCCGGCCGACCGGGCGCCGCTCGTCATGCGCGGGCGCGAGCTGCGCGACGCGCTCGTCATGCGGTTCTTCGCACTGGAGCGGGTGATCCGCGGCCTGGTGATCGCCGCGGCGGCGTACGGCGTGTGGCGGTTCTCCGCCCACCGCGGATCCATCGAGAAGGTCTTCGAGAAGGAGATCCCGCTCCTCAAGCCCATCGCCCGTCAGGTCGGATGGGACCTGGACAACTCCCACGTCGTGGAGAGCATCCGCCACGTCTTCGTGCTCAAGTCCAGCACGCTGACCTGGTTCGCCCTCGGCCTGCTCGCCTACGGCCTCATCGAGCTGATCGAGGCGGTCGGCCTGTGGCTGCTCCAGCGCTGGGGCGAATACTTCGCCGTCGTCGCCACCGCCTGCGGGCTGCCACTGGAGATCTACGAGCTGACCGAGCGGATCACCGCCGTCCGCGCCGGCGCGCTGGTGATCAACGCCGGCCTCGTCGTGTATCTCCTGGTGTCCAAGCGACTGTTCGGGATCCGCGGTGGCAAGGAGGCGTACGAGGCCCGGCGGCGTGGTGAGTCGCTGATCGAGGTCGAACAGGCCGCCGTCACGTCACATGCGGAGCCGACTGGGTGACTTTCGCGTCTATCTGGGGAATAGCCGGGTTGAGCTGACCCCAGAGGTGATGCGAAATGGCGCACTCGGACACCACCGAGGACACCCAGATATCCGAGCGTCCCCGCAGGCCGGTCCTGCGTGCGGTCGCCGTCGTCGTCGTACTCGTCGCGCTGGTCTACGCCGGCCTGCAGGCGGCGCACAAGCTGCCGCACTGGCTCAACCCGTTCGGCGAGACGACCAAGGATCGCAGCGCGCCCGTCGTGCTGAACTCCATCCAGAACCTTTCCCGTTACGAGGCCGCGAGCGGTAACTTCCAGGTCGTCGTCGACCTGGAGAAAGACGCGAAGTTCCTGCCCAGCGCGCTGCGCGGAAAGCGCACGCTCTTCGTCGGGAACGGCACCGTCGACGCCTACGTCGACTTCTCCCACGTCGGCAACGGCGCCCTCACCGTCGACAAGGCGCGCGAGACGGTGACCGTCCGCATGCCCCACGCCCAGCTGGAGAAGACCAACCTCGACCCCAAGCACAGCTACGTCTTCGCCACCCAGCGCGGCCTGTTCGACCGTTTCGGCGACTTCTTCGGCTCCAACCCCAACCAGCAGCAGCAGCTTTACGTCCTGGCGGCACAGAAGATCCAGGACGCGGCGAACTCCAGCGGACTCGCGCAGCGTGCCGACGCGAACACGAAGCTGATGCTCACGAACATGTTGAAGGCTTTGGGCTTCAAAACCGTTACGGTGACTTTTGCCACAGCTTCCTGAATGAGGGCGAAGGATTACCGGGGGAATACCTCCTCATGAGGCGTGGTTGGTGACGAGTCGGGGTGATTCGCTGTGTCCATCGCAGCAGAAGCGGCAACGCTCGCGCATGACCCGGTGCGCCGGCCGACCTGGCCGTTCGCCGTACCCGTCGCGGCCGCCGCGGTCGCAGTGGGTCTCCCCGCGCTCGTCCCCTCCTTCTCCCCGCGGCCCGCGGAGCTTCTCGTGGGCGACCCGTTCCCCGGCGGGCAGGAGCTGCTCCTCGCGCTGATCCTGCTGGCCGCCGCCCGCGGTCTGCTGCTCCGCCGCCGTGTGGCGTACTACGTCGTCCTCGCGCTCACCATCCTGTCCATGCTCGACGCGGTCAACGTGCGCGACTTCGGCCGGCTGCTCATCCTCGGGGTGGCGGCGGCAGGCTTCGTCCGCTACCGCGGCGAGTTCGACACCACGCCGAGCCGGTTCCGTGCCGCGGTGCGCGCCGGCCTGGTCACGTACGGGGTGGCCGTCGCGTACGGGCTCGTCATCCTGATCGTCCAGCGGCACCACATCTCGCCGGGTCCCTCCGCGAGCGAGGCCGGGCGCGAGATCCTCGCCGGGCTGAGCGCCTCCGGTTCCGGGCCGCTGCACTTCGACGGCTCGGCCGACCACTGGTTCATGGCCAGCCTCGGCGTTCTGGGCGGCGGCGGCCTGCTCGCGATGTTCCTCACGCTGCTCTCACCCGCGCCCGCGCCGCCGCCCGGCACCGACGAGGAGCGCGCCGAGGCGGCGCGCCTGGTCGACGCCGACGGCTCCGACACCCTGGCGCCGTTCCTGCTGCGCGGCGACAAGTCCTACGTCTTCAGCCCCGACCGCCGCGCGGTGATCGGCTACCGCGTCCTGTTCGGCGTCGCCGCCGCGGGCGCCGACCCGGTGGGCGACCCGCACTCCTACCCCGACGCCGTGGCCGAGTTCGTCGCGCTGGCCCGCCGGTCCGGCTGGCGGATGGCCGTGCTCGGCGCCCGCGAGGACCTGCTGGACCTGTGGACCCCGTACGGCATGCGCGCGATCGGCATCGGCGACGAGGTGCTGCTCACGCCTGATGAGTTCGGGCTGAGCGGCCGGAGCATGCGCAACGTGCGCCAGGCGGTGCGCCGTACGCACAACGCCGGCGTGACCACCGAGGTGCTGCCCGAGGGCGCGCTGGCCGAGGACGACCGCGAACGGCTACGGGCACTCGCCACCGAGGCGCTCGG
This sequence comes from Actinoallomurus oryzae, assembly GCF_039541955.1. Taxonomy (NCBI): domain Bacteria; kingdom Bacillati; phylum Actinomycetota; class Actinomycetes; order Streptosporangiales; family Thermomonosporaceae; genus Actinoallomurus; species Actinoallomurus oryzae. Next base: position 59,231 of record NZ_BAABHF010000043.1, read on the forward strand.
CGGCGTCGAGGAGCGCGGCTTCTCGATGAACATGGACGCGCTGCTCACCGGGCGGCACGCCTTCCCGGTGGTCGTGGTGGCCCGCGACGCCGACGGCACGCCGGTGGGCTTCCAGCGCTACCTGCCGAGCGCGTCGGCCCGCCGCCTGTCGCTCGATGTGATGCGCCGCGCGCCGGGCTCGCCGAACGGCCTCAACGAACGCATGATCGCCGACATCATGGAGTACGCCGCCGAGCACGGCGTGGAAGAGGTGTCGCTCAACTTCGCGGCGTTCCGCGAGCTGTTCGAGACCGAGGACCGCGGCGCGCTGGAGCAGGGCACGTACCACGTGATCCACCTGCTCGACCGGTTCGTGAAGGTCGAGTCGCTGTACCTGTTCAACCGCAAGTTCAAGCCGCGCTACGTCGGGCGCAAGGTGGTGTTCCCCTCGTGGGCGAGCCTGCTGCCGATCGCGGTCGCGCTGCTCACGCTGGAGTTCGGGCACTCGCGCACGGGCGGCGAGGGCGGCCGGCGGCACGCTGAGACCGCGCCCGACGACTCCTACGCGCTGCCGATCACCACGGGCTGGTGACGGCCCTCCCCCGACGGCCACTCAGCCGGACTCGGTAAGGCCTTCGGCCGGCCCGCCTCTTCCCCGACGGCCGCTCAGCCGGACTCGGTGAGGCCTTCGACCAACTCGTCGGCGGCGGCGTACGGGTCGCAGGTGCCGTCCAGCACCTTCTCGGCCAGTACGTCGAGGCGCTGGTGGCCGTGCAGGTCGCCCATGCGCTCGCGGAGCGCGGTGACGGCGATCGCCTCGATCTCGTCGCGCGCGCGGGCGTGGCGCCGCCGGCCCAGCTCACCGGACTCCTCCATCCACGCGAGGTGGTCGTTCAGCTTGCGTACGACGTCGGCGACGCCCTCGTCCTTGACCGCCACCGTCGGCACGATCGGCGGCTTCCAGCCCTCCGGCGCGGCCAGCGCGATCATGTTGCGCAGGTCGCGTACGGTCTGCTGCGCACCGTCGCGGTCGGCCTTGTTGACCACGAAGACGTCCGCGATCTCCAGGATGCCGGCCTTGGCCGCCTGGATGGAGTCGCCCATTCCGGGCGAGACCAGCACGATGGTCGAGTCGGCGAGCGAGGCGATCTCCACCTCCGCCTGGCCGACGCCGACCGTCTCGACCAGCACCACGTCGCAGCCGGCCGCGTCGAGCACCCGGATCGCCTGAGGCGCCGCCCACGCCAGCCCGCCGAGATGGCCACGGCTGGCCATCGAGCGGATGAAGACGCCCGCGTCGGAGGCGTGGTCCTGCATGCGCACGCGGTCGCCGAGCAGCGCGCCCCCGGTGAACGGCGAGGACGGGTCGACGGCGAGCACGCCGACCCGCAGGTCCTGACGGCGGAACGCGCGTACCAGCGCGTTGGTCGAGGTCGACTTGCCGACCCCCGGCGAACCGGTCAGGCCGATGACGCGTGCCCGGCCCGCGAGGGGGTTGAGCGCCGCCATGACCTCGCGGAGCTGCGGCGAGGCGTTCTCGATCAGGGTGATGAGCCGCGCGACCGCGCGAGGCTCGCCCTTACGCGCCCGCGCGACCAGATCGTCGACGTCGGCCGTACGCGCCACCGGGGTCAGACCTTCAGGATGAGAGCGTCACCCTGGCCGCCGCCGCCGCACAGCCCGGCCGCGCCCACGCCGCCGCCGCGACGGCGCAGCTCATGCGCCAGGTGCAGCACGATACGGGCGCCGGACATACCGATCGGGTGGCCGAGCGCGATCGCGCCGCCGTTGACGTTGACCTTGGTCTCGTCCACGCCGAGGTCGCGCATCGACTGGACGCCGACCGAGGCGAACGCCTCGTTGATCTCGATGAGGTCCAGGTCGCCGACGTCGAGGCCCTCCTTGCCGAGCGCGTGCTTGATCGCGTTGCTCGGCTGGGACTGCAGGGAGTTGTCCGGGCCCGCGACGTTGCCGTGCGCGCCGATCTCGGCGAGCCAAGTGAGGCCGAGCTCCTCGGCCTTGGCCTTGGACATGACGACGACCGCGCACGCGCCGTCGGAGATCTGCGAGGAGGACCCCGCGGTGATCGTGCCGTCCTTGCTGAAGGCGGGCCGCAGCCGTCCGAGCGACTCGGCGGTCGTGTCGGCGCGCACTCCCTCATCCTGCTTGAAGACGATCGGCTCGCCCTTGCGCTGCGGGATCTCGACGGGGACGATCTCGTCGTCGAACAGGCCGTTCTTGGCCGCCGCGGCGGCGCGCTGGTGCGAGCGCGCGGAGAACTCGTCCTGCTCCTCGCGGGTGATGCCCAGCTTGGCGTTGTAGCCCTCGGTCGACTCCCCCATCGAGATGCCGTCGAAGGCGTCGGTGAGCCCGTCGTGCGCGGTCGCGTCGAGCACCTCGATCGAGCCGTACTTGTAGCCGTGCCGCGCCTTGGGGAGCAGGTGCGGCGCGTTGGTCATCGACTCCATGCCGCCCGCCACGACGACGTCGAACTCGCCCGCCCGGATGAGCTGGTCGGCGAGGGCGATCGCGTCGAGCCCCGACAGGCAGACCTTGTTGATCGTCAGCGACGGGACGTTCATCGGAATTCCGGCCTTGACCGCGGCCTGACGGGAAGGGATCTGACCGGCTCCGGCCTGGAGCACGTGTCCCATGATCACGTACTCGACCTGGTCGCCGGTGACGCCCGCGCGGTCGAGCGCCGCCTTGATCGCGAGCGCGCCGAGATCGACGGCGGCGAAGCCCTTCAGCGAGCCGAGCAGACGGCCGATGGGCGTACGTGCCCCGGCGACGATGACAGATCCGGCCATGAACGAGACCTCCAGCACCCGATCGGTACGACGTTTGCCAACATACCCACACGGGGACAGTGCACTTCCTGGGAGGCCAACGCCATGTTCACCGGACTCACGCGCATCGATCACGTCGGGATCGCCTGTCACGACCTCGAGGAGAAGATCGCTTTCTACGAGTCGACGTTCGGCCTGGTCGTGGCCTCGCGCGAGGTCAACGAGGCGCAGGGCGTGAAGGAGGCGATGCTGCACGTCGCCGACGGCCCGTCCGGCTCCTCCTACGTCCAGCTGCTGGAGCCGCTGGGCCCGGACACGCCGGTGGGCAAGTTCCTCGCCAAGCGGGGCGAAGGCGTGCACCATGTCGGCTACGGTGTGGACGACGTCGCGGCCGCGCTCGAGGCGATCGGGGCGAAGCACGTGCGCCTGCTCGATGAGCGTCCCCGCCACGGGTCGATGGGAGCCTCCATCGCGTTCCTGCATCCGAAGGACGTCGGAGGGGTGCTGACCGAGCTGGTCCAGGCAGCGGAAGATCCTCGTAAGGGTCGACACAACGCCTGACTTCTCGTAACAACCAAGACATTTCACCCAGGGCGTCAAGTTGAGCCCCCAACACGGCAGTGTCCGGAGTACGCTGCTGTCGCCGGAAGTGGTCCAGCGCGTGCAATACCCCGTAACACGCAGTATTCGCGCGGCCATGATCCGACATCTCCACCCACCGGTAGCCGTCTCGTCACAGCAGGATTGAGCCTCATGCAGTCCGACATCGACGCCCAGCTCAGTAACTTCTTCGAAGACACGCCCCCACGCGAGTTCGACGTGGTGCTTCGCGGCTACGACCGGCACCAGGTCGAAGAGCACATCAAGCAGCTTGACAACGAGGTCCGCCAGAGCCGCGAGCAGGCCCAGGCGATGCAGCGCGAGCTGTCCGACGCGCATCGCCAGCTGCAGGAGCAGGAGCGGCCCACCTACTCCGGGCTCGGCGCGCGCATCGAGCAGCTGCTCCGCCTCGCCGAGGAGCAGGCCACCGAGCTCGTGCAGGCGGCACGGTCGGAGGCCAACGAGATCAAGGCCGCGGCCAAGGTCGACGCGGCCGAGCTCCGCGCCACCGCCGAGAATGAGGCCGCCGAGCTCCGCGCCACCGCCCAGCGCGAGGGCGAGGACATGCGCAACATGGCCGAGCGCGAGGCCGAGGAGGTGCGCACGTCCGCCCGTCGCGGGGCCGACGAGCTGACCTCCACGACCGAGCGCGAGGTGGCCAAGCTGCGCGCCACCGCCGACCACGAGGTCGCCGAGAAGCGCGCCGCCGCCGAGCGTGAGATCGCCAAGCTCCGCACCACGACCGAGCGCGAGGTCGCCCAGCTGCGGGCGTCCACCAAGCGCGAGCGCGACGAGATCCTCACCACGGCCAAGCGCCAGGCCGACGAGATGCGGGCCCAGGCCCAGCGCATCCTCGAGGAGAGCGAGGCCCAGCGCGCCCAGGCCGAGGGCGAGTTCGAGATCCAGCTCGCGGCCCGCCGCGAGGAGGCCGAACGCCAGGACGCCGAGCGTCACGCCGCCGCGCAGAGCGCGACGCAGAAGCTCGTCGCCGAGGCCGAGCAGCGCGCCGCCTCCGCCGAGCAGCGCGCCACCAAGGCGACCCAGCAGGCAGAGCAGACCCGCCGCGAGGCCGACAACCACGCCAAGCAGCTCGTCGCGAACGCCCGCAAGAACTCCGACTCGGTCATCGCCGAGGCGAAGGCCCAGGCCGAGCAGCTTCTGTCGGACACCAAGGCCGAGGCCGAGAAGATGCGCAGCACCGCGCAGCGCCAGGTCGACGAGCTCACCCGCCAGCGCGACAGCATCACCAGCCACCTCAACCAGCTGCGCCAGCTCATCGGCGGCGTCGCCACCCCGGGTGGCGACGAGGCCATCTCCGCGCCGCCGGAGAAGCCCGCGATCGCCGCTGCCGAGCCCAAGCCGGCCCCGGCGCCGAAGGCACAGCAGCAGTCCCAGCCGCGCAAGAAGGACGACGAGGACGACTGGTGGCAGGAGTGACCATCAGCGGTCGCGCCGAATAACGCGGCGAATCCCGCAACAGAACGCGAGACGGGCGGAAAGCCTAGAGGAGTTTTCCCTCTAGGCTTTTTGCCGTAATTTGGGGCACTCCACGGGAGGTGAAGGGTGCCTGAAGAACTCCCGGAGAGCGATCGGCGCGCGGACCGGGGCCTGCTGGCCCGGGCCCGCCGCCGTACGAAGGAGCCGGCCGATGAGGCCGGCTCCGATACGGCTAATTCCGAAACGCCGGAGACGGACGCGTCCGAAACCGGCGCGGCCGGAGCAGCCCATGAGGCCTCGTCCGAAACCGGCACGCCGCGCGAGGACGGTTGTGGTGCGTCCGATGAGACGGGAGACGGCCGGAGCAAGCCGGGCACCGCGGCGACGGACCAGGTGAAGCGCCTCGTGCTGTGGGGCCGCCGCATGTGGGCCCAGCGCCAGAAGATCTCCGGCACCACCGGCGGAACGACGGGAGGCGCGCAGCCCGGCGGCCTGGCCGCCACAGGCCGTCCAGGCCGGTCCACGGCGCCCGGCGCCGCGAGCACCACCACGGTCGCCGACGGCACGGCCGCCGCGACCACCACGGCCCCTGACGGCCCGGCCTCGACCGCCGCGGCGGACCAGACCATCGCGACACTCGCCGAAGGCACGGCCGCGATCCCCGAAGAGGACGGGGGGCTCGCGCGGCGGCGTAGCCGGGACGGCGAGGCGGATCCGATCACCGACATGAAGGCCCGTCAGCGCGAGGCGGGCGTGGACGAGCGGTTCCCGTTCGGGCGGCCCGGACGGCCGCTCACCCGGAACCATCCGTTCGTCTTCGGCTTCTACGGCGCGCTCGGCGTGCTCGCCGCGTACATCCTGGTCCAGGCGCTCACCAACGCCCGTTCGGTCATCATCCTGATCGTCGTCGCGCTGTTCCTGGCCGTCGGCCTCAACCCGGGCGTGGAGGCGCTCGAACGCATCGGCGTCGCACGCCGATGGTCGGTGCTGCTGGTGTTCCTGGCGCTGGTCGGGTTCTTCGTGGCGTTCGGGTTCGCCATCGTGCCGCCCCTGTCGGAGCAGACGACCGCGATCATCCACAACCTGACCAGCGGCCACGGCTACCTCGAACAGCTGCAGAACAACCCCAAGCTGCGGGACCTGGACCAGCGCTACCACCTCCTGGACAAGGCGCGGACGGCCCTGGAGAGCAAGGACCTGGGCACCCGGGCCGCGAACGGCGTCGTCGGCGTCGGCCAGGTCGTGGTCAGTGGCGTCTTCAGCACGCTGACCGTGCTGATCCTCACGCTGTACTTCCTGACCTCGCTGCCGAGCATCACCGGCTTCATGTACCGGCTGGCACCGCGGTCGCGGCGGGCGCGGGTGGCGCTGCTCGGCGACGAGATCCTCGCCCGGATCGGCGGGTACGTCGCGGGCAACCTGCTCATCTCGCTGATCGCCGGCGTGACGACGTACATCTTCCTGTTGATCGTCGGGGTGCCGTACGCTCTCGCGCTCGCGCTGCTCGTGGCGATCACCGACCTGATCCCGCTGGTCGGCGCCACGATCGGGGCGGTCTTCGTGACCGCCATATCGTTCTTCTCCGGCCTGTGGGTCGGCATCGCCACCGCGATCTTCTTCGTGATCTACCAGCAGGTCGAGAACTACGTCGTCCAGCCGAGAGTCATGAAGCGGTCCGTCGACGTACAGCCCGCGGTGACGATCATCGCCGCGCTGATCGGCGGCGCGCTGCTCGGCGTGATCGGCGCGCTCCTCGCGATCCCGGCCGCCGCGGCGGTGGCGCTGATCCTGCGCGAGGTCGTGATGCCACGCCAGGAGGAGTCGTAGGGCACGCCCACGCCGGCCCGCACAGCAGGCCGGCGTGGGCGGACGGAAGCGACATCGCCCCCGGGGCGTCAGAAGCCCTTCGCGATGTCGCGTGCCTGGGCGTCGGCCGCCCGCCGCGCCTCCTCGTAGTCGCCGGCGAGCGTGGGGTGGAACGGGATCTCGCTGATGTCGGTCAGCCCTGTCCAGCGCAGCCAGTCGTTGAAGAACGTCGACTGGAAGTCGCTGCCGAACTCCGGGCCGAGCGCCGGGCCCCACACGGCGCTGGTGTAGACGACGGCGACCCGCTTACCGCGCCCCGCCAGCAGGTGACCGTACCCGGTCGCCGGGTCGACGCTGAAGATCCAGCCGGGCTGGCTCACCACGTCGACGAACTGCTTCAGCACGTACGGCACTGACGCGTTCCACATCGGCACGCTGAACAGCAGCCGGTCGGCGGCGTCGAACCGCTCGAACGTGCGTCGTGCCGCGGCCCACGCCGCGGCCTCGGAGTCCTGCGGCTCGCCGCCGCCGAACACCGTCATCTTCGCCTTCGCGCCGACGGCGAAGTCCGGCAGCGTCCCGTCCCACAGGTCCCAGTGCTCCACCTCGTCGCCGGGGTGCGTCTCCCGGTACGCGTCCGTAAACACCTGTGCGATCCGCAGTGACTCCGAGGCGTCGTCGCGCGGCGAGGCGGAGATGTGCAGCAGCTTTCCCATGCGTTCGCTCCGATCGACCTTCCGGACTGTAGTCCGGTTACGTTGGCCGTGAATATACGGACTTTAGTCCGTATACGTCAAACCCCCGCGATCATCTGTACTAGAGTCCGGTTCCATGCACCGTGTCACCGCGGCCGACCGCAGAGACCTGCCGCTGCTGACGGGCGGCGCACCGCGGGAGCGAGCCGACGCGGCGCGCAACCGCACCAAGGTGCTCGCCGCCGCGGACGAGCTGTTCCGGCGCAACGGGGTGGCCGCCGTGAGCATGGACGATGTCGCCGCGGCCGCCGGCGTCGGCAAGGGCACGCTGTACCGCCGCTTCGGCGACAAGTCGGGCTTGGCGGCGGCCCTGCTCGACGAGCGCGAGTCCGAACTGCAGGCCGCGATCCTGTCCGGCCCACCGCCGCTCGGCCCGGGAGCGCCCCCGGCGGACCGGCTCGCCGCGTTCGTCTCCGCCTACCTGGCCTACGTCGACGCCCACCTCGATCTCGTGGCGCTGTCACAGACCGCCAGTCCGGGCGCGCGGCTGCGCACCGGCTCTCATGGGTTCTGGCGGCAGCACTGCGGGCTGCTGCTCACCGCCGCCGGCGTTCCCGACCCGGATCTCCGCGCCGACACGCTCCTCGCCGCGCTCACCGCCGAGCAGGTCCGCCACTGGCGCCGCGACGAGCGCCGTCCGCTGCCCGCGCTGATCGACGCGATCGACGCGATCGCCCGCCGCCTCGCCGTGCCGCCTTCTCCGTGACGCTCAGCGCACCGTACGGGTCAGGGCCGCGCCGAACTCGGTGACCGCGTCGTTGAACAGCTGTGGCTGCTCGACCGCGGTGAGATGGCCGGCCCCGGGGATCGTGATCAGTTCGGCGTTGGGCAGGGCCTCGGCCATGGTCCGGGCGTCGTCCTCGGTCATGATCACGTCCTCCGCCCCGTGCAGCACCAGGGTCGGCGCGCGGAACCCGGCGAGCGCGCCCACCGAGTCCGCGCGCGCGGCCATCGCCCGCTGCGCCCAGGCGGCGGCCTGCGGAGGCGTCGACTGCACCAGCCCCCGCACCCGGCCGTAGACCAGGGCGCGGCTGCGCATCGTCGTCGGGCCGACCAGCCGCGGCAGCAGGTCCTCCAAGAGCACGCTGACGTTCCCCTCGGCCTCAAGGCGCTCGGCGATCCGGATGCGGCCCTCGCGAGCGGCCGGGGTGTCCTCCGTGGCCTTGGTGTCGGCGAGGATGGCGCCGAGGACGCGGTCCGGATGGCGCCGGCAGAACGCGAGCGTGACGTACCCGCCCATCGACAGCCCGCCGACGATGGCGCGATCGATGTTCTTGGCGTCGAGCAGGGCCGCGACGTCGTCGGCCATGACGTCGATGGAGGGATCGTCGCCGCCGAGGGACGAACCACCGAATCCGCGCAGGTCAGGAGTCAACACCCGGAAACGCGTCGCTAAGCCCTCCCGCTGTGCCAGCCACATGGCCGACGACAGCGGAAACGCGTGCAACAGCACCAACGGCGTCCCGCCACCGATGTCGCGGGTGTACAACTGCACGGTGCCCCTCCCCGTTCGGCGACTCCCTGAGGCAGGGGAGCCCGCCCGCGGACGACGCTCACGCCCCACCCCGGCCCGGCACGCGCCGGACCCCGCTCATCGTCACCCGTGATTCCCGTCCTGCCGATAACCGTGGCCGTGATCGGTCTTCGACGTTTAGCGCCCGCGCGGACCGGGCTCGGCGGATCAGGCTGGTGACGATGGTGTCGGCGATTCGTCCGTGCCTGCGCTCAGGCGTCTTTCGATCGCGGTGACGATCAGGCACCAGACCGCGATCCCGGTCCTCTCCGGCCGGGCGGACTCGCCGAACCCTGATGTCGCGTCCTCGGCGATCACCAGCCGGTAGTCACGGGCGCTGGCGTCGTAGATCGTCGCCCGCCTGCACGGCCGGAGCCTAGGGGACCTCGGTGGGCAGCGGATACACCTCCGGCACCACGCGTTTCACGATCTCGTTCAGCACGATCCGGACGTACGGCTCGCCCACCCACAGGTGTTTGGCGCCGTCGACGCCCACCACCTCGGCCTGGGGCACCCGCTTGAACCTCTCCCGCGCCTCCGGCGGCCGCAGGTAGTCGTCGCGCTCGGGCACCAGCGCGACCAGCGGGCGGCCGAACTCCGCCCACGCGTCCAGGTCGGCGTCGGTGGCGCGGTGCAGCGGCGGCGACAGCAGGATCGCCCCCTCCACGAGCGGGTCGCGGCCCCACCGCAGCGCCAGCTCGGTGCCGAACGACCAGCCGAGCAGCCAGGTGCGCGGCAGGTCGTGGTACTCCGCCCACTCCAGGGCCGCCGCGACGTCGTACCGCTCGGCCTCGCCCTCGCCGAACTCCCCCTCACTCGTCCCGCGGTCGCTGCTCGTCCCGCGCGTGTTGAACCGCAGGACGGCCGGACCGGCGAGCGCGGGCAGCCGGTACGACGCCTTGCGCAGCACGTGGCTGTCCATCATGCCCTCGGCGGTGGGCAGCGGGTGCAGGCAGATGAGCGTCGCGACGGGCGGCCGGTCCTCCGGCACCGCGAGCTCGCCGACCAGTTTCAGCCCGTCGGCGGTCTGCAGTTCGATGTCCGTACGGCGCGCGGGCAGCACCGTGCTCGCCCGGATGTCCGGCATCAGTGTCCTCTCAGTAGCGCGGGCCGCGGCCGGACCGCTGGGTCTTGGGTGTGCGGTGCAGCCGGTGTTCCCAGCAGGGCCGGTGCCAGTGGCGCCGGTCCTCCGGGCCGCCGCCCTCGGCGGGCCACGCGACGACGTGCCCGACGCCCGGCGGGATCTCCTGGTCGCAGCCGGGGCAGCGGTAGGTCTTGGCGGCACCGGCCGCGGGCCGGACGATCCAGTCGCCGTCGGGCCCCTCTTCGATCCGCTGCGGACCGCCGAACGCGCCACGCCCGGTTTCCCGTGGCATGTCGCGTGTGCGGCGGTTTTTGCGCGGACTCATGCCGATCAGGGTACGGGCTGTGCCGGACGCGCCCGTGAGAGGCCGCCCGGAGTCTGTCGCCCGGCGCGCGGCACCGGGGCCTCTCAGCGGAAGGTCGCCCCGGCCGTACGGAGCCGGTCCAGCAGCGGCGCGGGCGCGAAGGCGGGCTCGCGGTACTCCGTGTACAGCGCGCGCAGCACCTCCACGGCCCGGTCGAGCCCGATGCGGTCGAGGTCGGCGATGGGGCCGATCGGGTACCCGCAGCCGTAGGTCATCGCGGCGTCGATCGCGTCCGCGTCGGCGTACCCGGACTCCAGCATCCGGACGGCGTCGTTGAGGTAGGGCACGCGCAGCGCGTCGACGATGAAGCCGGCCCGGTCCGCGGAGCGTACGGGACGTTTGCCGAGCCGGGTGAGGTACGCGGCGGCCCGCTCGGCGACGCCGGGGTCGGTCAGGACGGTGCTCACCAACTCTGCGAGCCCGCCCTCGGGGTCCGGCAGGTGCAGGCCCACGACGTCCTGCGGCCGGTCGGTGGCCATGGCCAGCTCGATGACCGGAACGGTCGCGCCGGTGGTGGCCAGCACCGCGCCCTCGCGCGCCACGTCGTCGACGGCGGCGAGCAGCGACCGCTTGACCGCGGTGTCCTCGGCCACCGCCTCGACGATCAGATCGCGGTCGGCGAGCAGCGACAGGTCGGTGCCGCCGGTGACCTCCTCACCGACGGCGTCCCGTACGGCGCGTGCCTTGTCGTCGTCGCCCGCGACGAAGCGGACGTCCGCCCCGGCGCGTACGGCGGCCTGGATCACGGCGACGGCGAGCGGCCCGGACCCGGCGACGCCGACGCTGGGCACGCCCTCCGTCTCCCGTTCTTCGGCCTGCTCGGCCCCGTCGTACGTGTAGAAGCCGCGGCCGGTCTTGCGGCCGAGCAGCCCGGCGGTGACGAGGCGCCGCAGGATCGGCGCGGGCGCGTGCCGCCGGTCGCGGGTCTCGCGGTAGATCGCCTCGCAGACCTCCAGCGACACGTCGAGGCCGATGAGGTCCATGAGCGTGAGCGGTCCCATCGGCAGGCCCGTGCTCGTCATCGCCGCGTCGATGTCCTCACGCGTGGCGTACCCGGCCTCGTACATCCCGGCGGCCTGGTTGAGATAGCCGAACAGCAGCCGGTTCGCGATGAAACCGGCCCGGTCGCCCACGGTGACGGCGACCTTGCCGAGGCCGCCGACCAGCTCCTGGACGGCCGTGAGCGCCTCGGGCCGGGTGAGGACGGTGTGGATCACCTCGACCAGCTTCATGACCGGCGCGGGGTTGAAGAAGTGCACGCCGACGATCTGCTCGGGCCGGCCGGTGGCCGCCGCGATCTCGGTGACCGACAGCGAAGAGGTGTTGGTGGCGAGCACCGCGTCGGGACGGCACACCTTGTCGAGCTCCTCGAACACCCGGCGCTTGAGGTCCAGCCGCTCGGGCACCGCCTCGATGACCAGGTCGCACTCGGCGAGCCCGGCGAAGGAGGTGCCGAGCTCCATCCGGCCGAGGATCGCCGCCTTGTCCTCCTCCGACAGCCGGCCCCGGCGTACGGCACGGCCGGTCGACCTCTCCAGGTGGTCGCGGCCACGCTGGAGCGCGTCGTCGTTCACCTCGACCCCGACGACGGAGTGGCCGCCGCGTGCCAGCACCTCGGCGATGCCCGCGCCCATCGTGCCCAGCCCGACGACTCCCACCCTGCTCACCGATGCGCTCATGCTCCGCAGTCTGGCACGCCCGCCACCGGCGAACACGAGGTGGTGGCGGCGCGGATCGCGGACGGATTGTCCGACGGGCCTGAGGGGTGGGCGCCGGACCACTAAGGTGGGCGACCGTGCGTCTCGTCATCGCCCGTTGCAGCGTCGACTATGTCGGCAAGCTCACCGCCCACCTGCCCATGGCCCCGCGGCTGGTCCTCATCAAGGCCGACGGGTCCGTCTCGATCCACGCCGACGACCGGGCGTACAAGCCGCTCAACTGGATGAACCCTCCCTGCACCCTCAGGGAAGAAGAGGGCAAGTGGACGGTCACGCACGGCAAGTCCGGTGAGCAGCTCATCCTGACGATCGAGGAGATCCTGCACGACTCCAGCCACGAGCTGGGCATCGACCCGGGGCTGCAGAAGGACGGCGTCGAGGCCCACCTGCAAGAACTGCTCGCCGAGCACATCACGACGCTGGGCGACGGGTGGAAGCTGATCCGCCGGGAGTACCCCACCGCGATCGGCCCGGTCGACATCCTGTGCCGCGACGAGGCGAACGCCACGGTCGCCATCGAGATCAAGCGCCGCGGCGAGATCGACGGCGTCGAGCAGCTGACCCGCTACCTCGAACTGCTCAACCGCGACCCGCTCCTGGCCCCGGTCCGCGGCGTGTTCGCCGCCCAGGAGATCAAGCCGCAGGCGCGCGTGCTGGCCGAGGACCGCGGCATCGGCTGCGTGACCCTCGACTACGACGCCCTGCGCGGCATCGAGCGCGACGACACCCTGTTCTGACCCGGGGCCCTATGCCGTGAGATCGGCCGCGTGGTCGCGGGCCCACTGGGCGAACGTGCGGGCGGGCCGTCCGGTGACCGCTTCGGCGGTCGGCATCGAAGACCAGCCGGACGCGCTGCTCGGCGGTGCCGCCTCGGGTTCGATCTCCCGGCCTCCGTAGTCGCGGAAGCCGAGCAGGAAGTCGGCGTTCGCCGCGGCGAACCCGCCCATCTTCCGGTAGATCTCCCGCGCCTCCTCCCGCCCGACCCGTTCGAAACGGACTTCCCGGCCGACGGCGGCGGCGATCGCGGCGACCTGCTCACGCCGAGTGATCCACTCCGGCCCGAGGAGCGTGTACGCGGCGCCGGCGTGGCCGTCGTGGAGCAGCGCTCGCACGGCGACGTCGGCGATGTCCCGCTCGTGCACCGGTATCCCGCCCTGGTCGGGATACGGGTCGCGGACGACGTCCTGCGCGCGGATCGACTCGCCCCACAGCCAGAGCCGGTTCAGCATGAACTCACCGGCCCGCACGTGAGTCCACTCCAATCCGGAGTCCTCCACGGCCCGCTCCACCGGCAGGTGGAAGTCCGTGTCCAGGCCGGCGGTCACCGCGCCCGACGACAGCACCACGATCCGCCGTACGCCCGCCCGCTTCGCCCGGTCGACCACCTCCCCGGCGGTCTCGGGGTGCGGGAACAGGTACAGGCGCTCGACCTCCGTCAGCGGCCCGGCCAGTGTCGCGGGGTCGGCGAGATCTCCGTAGCCGGCCTCCACGCCCGCGGGGAACACGGCCGTCTCCGGCCGCCGAGTGATCACTCGTACCCGCTCACCGGCCTCCACGAGTTGCTCGACCACGATCCGCCCGACGTTGCCGGTCGCCCCTGTCACCAGGATCGTCACGGTTCACTCCATTCTCGTATGCCCTACGGGAATATTAACCGTACGGCATACGAGAAAGTAGGATCAAGCCATGACGGTGGAGCGCAGCGGCGGTGGCGACCCGGAGCGGACGCTGGCGCTGCTGTGGCGCGACCATGCCGCCGGGCGGGCGGACGGCAGGCCGGCCCGCGGACGCCGGCCCAAGCTCACCGTCGACCGGATCGTCCGCGCCGCCCTGGCGGTGGCGGACCGCGAAGGCCTGGCGGCGATGTCGATGGTCCGGGTCGCGGAAGAGGCCGGCGCCGGCACCATGTCGCTCTACACGTACGTACCGGGCAAGGCCGAGCTGATCGACCTGATGGTCGACGCGGTGCTCGCCGAACGCGAGCTCCCCGGCCCGGGCGACCCACGGCCGGGGGGCTGGCGGGAGCAGATCGAGCTGTACGCGGAGCGCACGCGCGCCGCGTACCGGCGCCACCCCTGGCTACGGGAGATCTCCACCGTGCGGCCACCGCTCGGCCCCGGCCTGATGGCGCAGCAGGAGTACCTGCTGTCCGCGCTGTCCGGGATCGGCCTGTCGCCCCGGCAGATCACGGCGGCGGCGGGGACGGTCGTCACCTTCGTCCACGCGGCCGCGGCGACCGAGGCGGAGTACGAGCAGGCGGAGCGGGCGACCGGGGAGTCGGCGGACGCCTGGTGGGCGGCGCGCGGGTCGTTCTGGGAGGACTACTTCGACATGACCCGGCATCCGACGATCGCGAGGCTCTGGCGCGAGGGCGGCTTCGACGCCGGCACCTCGGGCGCGAACGCCGAGGCGTACGAGTTCGGCCTCCAGCGGATGCTGGCCGGCATCCAGACGGCCGTGGAGCGAGCCCGATCCACGCCTTAGGGCGCCCGTCTGACGCCGCACGGCAAAGCTGTCACGACGTGTCAGGTATCCCCGGCAGGATCGCCACCATGACAAAGCACGCAACCGGGACCTTCGTCCTTGACGTCTTCGACGCCGGCGAGCCGTACGACGTCCACCAGGAGACCAAGATCGCACGGGTGCACGTCGAGAAGACCTTCAGCGGCGATCTCACCGGCACCAGCACGGCCGAACTGCTCACGGTGGCCACCGGCGAGACGCCTCGCGCGTACGTGGCGATCGAACGCTTCGAGGGAACTCTGGACGGCCGCAGCGGAGGATTCGTACTCCAGCACAACGCCGGCGGGGAGAACGGCGACCCCTGGCTCTCCTGGAAGATCACCGAAGGCACGGGCACCGGCGACCTGACGGGCATCACCGGCGAGGGCCAGATCATCATCGGCCCCGACGGCGGCCACTCCTACACCCTCGACTACACGATCGCCTGACCCGGCCCGGCGGGTAGCCTGCGGGGCATGCCGCAGGCTACCGACGTCCGGACGAGGATCGTGAACGCCGCCGAAGAGTGCTTCGCGCGTTACGGCGTCGCCAAGACCACGGTCGAGGACATCGCGGCGTCCGCCGGGCTCTCGCGCGCCACCGTCTACCGTAGCTTCGCGGGCGGGCGGGACGAGGTGATCCTGGCCGTCGTCCTGCGCGACCTGCGGCGTTTCCTCGACCGGCTGTCGGGGCGGCTACGCCATGAGCGGTCGGTGCCGGACGCGATCGTCGAAGGGGTCGTGGACGCCGTCGCGTTCGTCCGCGGTGAGCCGCACGTCGCCGCGCTGATGGCGCCCGACGCGGCCGGGCACACCCAGGCCGCGGTCATCGGCGGCGCCGAGCGCCTGCTGCATCTCTGCGCCGACTACGTACGGCCGTACTTCGGCGCCGCTCAGCGGGCGGGAACCCTCCGGGCGGACATCACCGTTGAAGGAGCGGTGGAGTTCCTTTTCCGCATCATCTCCTCGATGATCGTCATGCCGCGCGAGGATGAGCCCCGCGAGTTCCTCCGCACCTACGTCGTCCCCGCCCTCGCAGAGAGCAGCTGAAGAGTTCACCGATGAGCAACGTCACCGCCCTGCGGTCCTCCGTGCGGCCCAGCCCCGTCTTCCTGTTCGTCCTCGGCCTGTTCGCCCTGTCCGGGCTGGCCGTGTGGCGGTACGGCACGGACGTGGGGCAGTCGGCCCGGATCCTGCTGTTCGTGTTCGTGGTCTCCGGCTGGATCGTGTCCCTGTGCCTGCACGAGTTCGGGCACGCGTTCTTCGCCTTTCGTTCGGGCGACCGCAGCATGGCCGCCAAGGGATACCTCACGCTCAACCCGCTGAAGTACACGGACATGGCGCTGAGCTTCCTGCTGCCGGTGCTGTTCCTGCTGCTCGGCGGCATCGGCCTGCCCGGCGGCGCGGTCTACATCAACCGGGGCGCGATCCGCGGCCGGCTGCGGCACAGCCTGATCTCGGCGGCCGGCCCGCTCGCCAACCTCGCCTTCGCGATCGTCCTGGGCGTCGTGCTGACGCAGCTCGCGACGAGCCTGGACCACGCCCTGTTCTGGAGTGCCCTGGCGTTCCTGGCGTTCTTGCAGGTCACCGCCGCGGTGCTCAACCTCCTGCCGGTGCCGGGACTGGACGGCTTCGGCATCGTCGAGCCGTACCTGCCGCGCTCGTGGGTGGCGCAGGCCAACCGGGTCGGGGGCTACGCGTTCATCGCCCTGATGGCGCTGCTGTGGATCGGCCCGATCAACCGCGGGTTCTTCTCGATCATTTACCACCTGACCGACCTGTTCGGCATCAACACCGACCTCACCACGGTCGGCCACGCCCTGTTCCAGTTCTGGCAGAAGGTCGGCCTCGGCTGATCATGTGAGCCGGGCCGCGCGTGTCCGTCGTTCGGTGGACACGGGAATGACCGGATCGCCGATCGCGTGAGGCGCCGGCCGCCGCGACGCTGTCGGTATGGACGAAACGGCGGTGCGCGTACGCGGCCTGCGCAAGCGGTACGGCGACGTCGACGCGGTGAACGGCGTCGACCTGGACATTCCCCGTGGTGAGGTGTTCGCCCTGCTCGGGCCGAACGGGGCGGGCAAGAGCACGACGGTCGAGATCCTCGAGGGACACCGGCGGCGGACCGGCGGGGAGGTCGCGGTGCTCGGCACCGACCCCGGGCGGCCCACGCGGCGCTGGCGGGCCCGCATCGGCATCGTGTCGCAGACCTCCGACGAGCGGCCCCAGCTCACCGTACGGGAGGCGGTGCGGCACTTCGCCGGCTACTACCCGGCCCCGCGCGATCCCGACGAGGTGATCGAGGCCGTCGGGCTGACCGAGAAGGCCGGGGCGCGCCTGTCGCAGCTTTCCGGTGGGCAGCGCCGGCGGGTCGACGTCGCGCTCGGCATCATCGGCGGCCCGGAGCTGGTCTTCCTGGACGAACCGACGACCGGCTTCGACCCGGACGCGCGGCGGCGGTTCTGGAAGCTGATCGAGAGCCTGGCGGGCGACGGCACGACGATCCTGCTGACCACCCACTACCTGGACGAGGCCGAGGCCCTCGCGAACCGGGTCGGCGTCATCGCGCGCGGACGGCTCGTCGAGGTCGCCACGCCGCGGGAGCTGGGCGGCCGGTCCGCGGCGAAGGCCCGCGTGAGCTGGACCGGCCCCGAAGGGCCGCAGACGATCGAGACCCACTCCCCCACCCAGGTCGTGGCCGAGCTGAGCCAGAAGTTCGGCGGCGAGGTCCCGGAGCTGACGGTCACCCGCCCCTCCCTCGAGGACGCCTACCTCACCATGATCGGAGCAGGCCGATGAGCAGCCTGGCGATGCCGTCCACCCTACGGATCGGGCTCTCGCGCGGTGCGCTGGAGCTGAAGGGCTTCGTACGCGAGCGGGAGGCGATGGCCTTCACCTTCGCGGTGCCGATCGTCCTCATGCTGATCTTCGGCACCATCTTCAAGGGCGAGATCCAGGGCACGGGCGTGGACTTCCGGCAGTACTTCGCCGCCGGGATCATCGCGAGCGGGATCGCGTCGACCACGTTCATCAGCCTCGGCGTCGGCATCGCGCAGGAGCGGGACGACGGCACGCTCAAACGTCTGTACGGCACGCCGATGCCGCCGTCCGCGTACTTCATCGGCAAGACGATCACCGCGCTGGTGCTGTCGGTGACCGAGACGGTGATCCTCTTCCTGCTCGGCCACCTGATGTTCGGGCTGAAGCCGCCGAGCACGCCCGAGCGCTGGCTCACCTTCGTCTGGGTGTTCGTCGCGGGCGTGGCCGTCTGCACGCTGCTCGGCATCGCGGTCAGCAGCGTGCCGCGTTCGGGCCGGGGCGCCGCGGCGGTGCTCAACGTGCCGTACATCGTGCTGCAGTTCCTCTCCGGCGTGTACCTCACCTTCACCGATCTACCGAAGGGCGTCCAGGAGGCCGGGGCGGTGTTCCCGCTGAAGTGGATCTGCCAGGGGCTGCGGTCGGCGCTACTACCCGACTCGCTGCTGTCCGCCGAGCCGGCCCACGCGTGGGAGCACGGCAGAACCGCTCTGGTGCTGGCGGCCTGGGGTGTAGCAGGCTTCGTCCTGTGCCTGACGACCTTCCGCTGGAAGCGACGCGACGACGGGTGAGCGGTGAAGACGCTTGGGAGCTGGGACTGGGACGATGGGAGGCGTACTTCGTCCTGGTCCTGGCCTGCACGGTCCTCTATGTGACGACGGAGAATTTCTCGTGGCCGAACGGCGCGGCCGCGGTCGTTCTCCTCCTCGCCATGGTCCCGTGGTACCTCCTCCTCGGCCGGCGGCTGCTCGGCGCGGGTCGGGGCGGACCGCTGCCCTATGTGTACGTCGCCGGGCTGCTCGTCCTGTCATTCGCGGCGTCGCTGGCCGCACCGCAGAGCGCGCTGATCCTGTTCGCGCTCTCCCCGCAGTGCTACATCATCACCGAGTGGTGGCGCGCGAGCATCGCGGTGGTGCTGCTCAACGCCGCCCCGGCCGTACGGTTCCTTCGGGGCGTGCACGACGGCGGTTCGGTCGCGTCGTTCGTGACCTGGACGATCGTGACCATCACCTTCTCGGTGTTCTTCGGGCTCTGGGTCGAGCGGATCATCCGGCAGAGCCGCGAACGCCGGGAGCTGATCGAGCAGCTGGAGGCGACCCGTGCGGAGCTGGCCGAGGTGAGCCGGGAGGCCGGGGCCATGGCCGAGCGCGAACGCCTCACCGCCGAGATCCACGACACGCTCGCGCAGGGCTTCACCAGCATCCTGATGCTGCTGCAGGCGGCCGAGCCGCGCATCGACTCCGATCCCGCGGAGGCACGGCGGCAGCTCGGCCTGGCCGTCCGTACCGCCCGGGAGAACCTCGCCGAGGCCCGCACCCTCGTGGCCGCCGTCCCGCCCGCCGCTCTCGGCGACTCATCGCTGGACGAGGCCGTACGCCGGCTGTCGGACCGTCTGGGAGAGGAGCTGGACGTGGACACCGAGTGCGTCGTCGCCGGCGAGCCGCGCCGGCTGGCCGCCCGGACGGAGGTGGTCCTGCTGCGCACCGCGCAGGAGGGGCTGGCGAACGTCCGCAAGCACGCCAAGGCCGGTCGCGTGGAGATCGCGCTCGACTACGGCGAGACGGCGGTGCGCCTGGAGGTAAGCGACGACGGCCGGGGCTTCGACCCGGCGACGGCGAGCGGCTTCGGCCTGCGCGGCATGCGTGATCGCGCCGGCCAGGTCGGCGGCACCCTTAAGATCGCCAGTCGGCCCGGCGAGGGCACCTCGATCATCGTGGAGGTACCGGCGTGATCAGGATCCTGCTGGTGGACGACCACCCGGTCGTACGCGAGGGGCTGCGCGGCATGCTCGCGGCCGAGGACGACCTGGAGGTGGTGGCCGAGGCGGGCGGCGCCGCCGAGGCGGTCGCGGCGGTGCGCGCGCACGAGCCCGACGTCGTGCTGATGGACCTGCGCATGCCCGGCGGCGACGGCGTGGAGGCGACCTCACGGGTGCTCGTCCAGCGGCCGGAGACCCGGGTCGTGGTGCTGACGACGTACGACACCGACGCGGACATCCTGCGCGCCGTCGAGGCGGGCGCGGCGGGCTACCTGCTCAAGGACGCGTCGCGGGCCGAGCTGGCCCAGGCGATCCGTGCGGCGGCGCGGGGTGAGACCGTGCTGGCGCCGTCGGTCGCGGCCAAGCTCGTGTCCCGCATGCGCTCGCCGGTGGAGCTGTCGCGGCGCGAGATCGAGGTGCTGCGGCTGGTCGCCCGCGGCCGTACGAACGCCGAGATCGGACGCGAGCTGCTGATCAGCGAGGCGACGGTCAAGACCCATCTCCTGCGGACGTTCGGCAAGCTGGACGTCTCCGACCGTACGGCCGCGGTCACCGCCGCGCTCGAACGCGGCATCCTGCCCCCTCCCGGCGGCTGAGCCACGATCGACCAGGCGGCCGGCGAGGCACTCCGGAAAAGTTTCCACCCTTTGACTTGCCTACCGGGAAAGTGAAGCGTTAACTTTCCTAGTAGGCAAGTCAAAGGGAAGGGGATCGACATGAACCACATCGAGGACGCCCAGGCCGGACTCGAGGAGATCGCCAAGCGCCGCAACCAGGTCATCGACGGCGCGACGCGCGGCCGGCACCGCGGCTGGGACGCCACCGGCATGGTCGTGATGCTCGCCGGCTTCGCGACACTGGATCTTCCCGGGCCCCTGGCCCTGCAGCTGAGCCTCTTCTTCGTCGCCGTGGTCGCCGCCCTGGCCTGCTTCACCCGTGCCGGTCGGCGCGCCAAGGCGGTCATGCACCGGTCCCAGCTGACCGGCCGGTTCTGGGCCGTCCTCGGCGGCGTCGCGGCCGTCAGCGGCGCCCTCGCCCTCGGCGGGCTCTGGCTGGTCGAGCGGATCGACGTGCCGATGGGGCACACCCTGATCGGCGTGCTGATCATCGCCTACGTCGCGGTCGCCCAGCCGGTGTACCGGGCGTTGCTGCACCGGAGGGCGGCGTGACCACCCCGGCGGGCTTCGACGAACTGATCCATCCGCCGACGCGGCTGAGCCTGATGGCGCTGCTCTCGGCGACCGAGTGGGCCGAGTTCGGCTTCCTCAAGGAAAGCCTCGAACTCTCCGACTCCGCACTCTCCAAACAGGTCTCCACCCTCGCCGAGGCCGGGTACGCCGAGGTCCGCAAGGAGGGCGCCGGCCGGCGACGGCGCACCCTGGTCACCCTGACCCCACGAGGCCGTACGGCCTTCGAGGGCCACGTCGAGGCCCTACGGCAACTGGTCGGCCGCGCGGCGCCGGCTCCCGCCGGAGATCAGTGACCGTAGTCGGGGTAGCCGTAGCCGACGACGCTGTCCGTGCTGCGGGTGCGGATCTTCACGGCGTCGTCCGTGTTGCCCTCGACGGTACGGATGGTGCCGTCGTGGTTGTCCCTGATGACCAGGCCGACGTGGTCGATGTCGTCGATGCCGCCGCCGCTCCAGGAGAAGAAGACGACCGCGCCGGGCTTGGGGACGGTCCCCCAGCGACCCTGGTCCTTGAACCACCTGGCGTGTGACGGGGTGAAGGCGTCGCCGCCCATCCCCTTGACGCCGGCCTTGTCGCCGACCCAGGTCACGAACATGTCGCACCAGCTGGCGTTCGCGTAGTCGCCGACCGATCCGCCGTCCCGCTCCACGCCGGCACGGGCGTACGGCGAGGACATGAACCACTGGTTGAACTTGCTGCCGCCGGCGGCGTCCTCCGTGGTACCGACCTGGGAGAGGGCGACCTTCAGCGCGTCGGCGGCGGTGGGGAGCGGGCGCTGGACCCCGACGAGCACCCCGATCACGATGGTCGCCGCCGCCACGACCGCCATGACGGCGGCGATGACGGCCGCGAGACGCCCCCGGATCGGGAGCGTGAGACGCCCGCGGAACGGGAGGCCCTCGCGGAACGGGAGCGTGAGACGCTCACGGAAGGGGATCGCTGTATATCGAGGGGAAAGGGACACGGGGGGACTCCTTGGCTTCCTGCCGCTCCGGAGCCGGCCGACGCGTGGAAGATGATCTAAGGCACGAGGGGCGCGCCGAACCGAGGACTTGCGGGGAGACTTAGGGGTGTACCACAAGATTTATCGCAACGTAGCAAGACAAAAGCCCAGGTCAGAAGCCATACGAGCGTGATCCGAGCCACATTGGCGCTCCTCGCTGTTACGGCGGGGAAAAGGGTGATCGCTGGTGCCTGCGTTGCTTCGACCGCAGGGCCGGAAACGTCCGGGCCGGGCTGGATCGGTTGCGGTAATTTACCTGCAACAGAATCCCCTTCTAGTGGGTGGTGGCGATGACAGCGACCATGGACGCCGAGACCACGGAGAGCTTCCAGTCCCTCGACCCGGCCACCGGCGAGATCGTCGGCGAGCATCCGGTCCACGGGAAGGAAGCGGTCGACGCCGCGATCGAACGCGCCCGCGGCGCGGCGGCGTGGTGGGCCGATCTGGGATGGAAAGAACGCCGGATCCGGCTGCTGAACATCAAGGGCGCGCTCACGCGGTCGCTCAACCGGGTCGCCACCCTCATCCACCGGGAGACCGGCAAGCCGATCGAGGACGCCCAGCTCGAGGTCGTCCTGGCCATCACCCACCTCGACTGGGCCGCGCGGAAGGCGGAGAAGGTCCTCGGGCCGCGCCGGGTGCCCTCCGGCCTGCTGTCGGTCAACCAGAAGGCCATCCTGGAGTACCAGCCGCTCGGTGTGGTCGGCGTCATCGGGCCGTGGAACTATCCGCTGTTCACGCCCGTGGGCTCGATCGGGTACGCCCTGGCGGCGGGCAACGCCGTGGTGTGCAAGCCGTCGGAGTACACCCCGGGCGTCGCGACGCTGTTCGCCGAGATGGTCGCGAGCGTCGTGCCCGAGCAGCCGATCCTGCAGGTCGTGACCGGCTTCGGCGAGACCGGCGCGGCACTGGCCGGCGGCGCCGTGGACAAGATCGCCTTCACCGGCTCGACGCCGACCGCCCGCAAGGTGATGGCCGCCTGCGCCGAGCGCCTCACCCCGATCGTGGCCGAGTGCGGAGGCAAGGACGCCTTCATCGTCGACGCCGACGCGGACGTGGAGGCCGCCGCCGAGGCCGCGCTGTGGGGCGCCATGTCGAACGCCGGCCAGACCTGCACGGGAGTCGAGCGCGTCTACGTGGTGGACAGCGTGTACGAGACGTTCGTCGACAGGCTGGCCGAGCAGGCGCGCGTCCTGCGCCCGGGCGAGGACCGCGGCGCGTCGTACGGGCCGATCACCATGCCGGGACAGCTCGACATCATCAAGCGCCACATCGACGACGCGGTCGCCCAGGGCGGCAGGGCGATCGTCGGCGGCCCCGCGTCGGTGAAGGAGCCGTACGTGGAGCCGGTGATCCTCCTCGACGTGCCGGAGGACTCGTCGGCGGTGTGCGAGGAGACGTTCGGCCCGACCATCACCGTGCACCGCGTGCAGAGCCTGGAGGAGGCCGTCACCCGCGCCAACGCGAGCCGGTACGCCCTGGCGGGCGCGATCTTCTCGGGCAGCAGGTCGGCCGCGATGAACGCCGCACGCCGTCTGCGCGGCGGCATGACCTCGATCAACGCGGTGATCGCGTTCGCGGCCGTCCCCTCGTTGCCGTTCGGCGGGGTGGGCGACTCGGGCTTCGGCCGCATCCACGGCGCGGACGGCCTCCGTGAGTTCGCCCGCGCCAAGTCGATCACGCGGCAGCGGTTCTCGGCGATGAACCTGACGTCGTTCAAGCGCACCGACAAGGACATGGCCCGGGCACTGCAACTGGTCAACCTGCTGCACGGACGACGCTACAAGTAGGCGCCGGCCGCTCCCCATCGACGAAGTCCATCGAGCGCGCGCCGCGCATCGGCGCCGCGCCATGTGACGTCGTGCATTTACTCTGTACGATGCACATTGTACGAAGTACAGAGATAAGGGAGTCGCCGCCTTGCGCATCACCGCATCCGCCGTGTCACTGAACGTCGACGACGTCGCGGCGTCCAGCGTGTTCCTCGCCGAGCACTTCGGGTTCCGAACCGAGATGTCCGCCGACGGCTTCGCGTCGCTGACGCGCGACGACGCCGGCCTGAACGTCGTCTTCCTGCGGCGCGGCCTCGCCACGCTGCCCGCCGACCAGCGGGACGACCACGCGTCCGGCCTGATCCTCGCGTTCGTGGTCGACGACCTCGAAGGCGAGCTGGAACGGCTGAGGTCCGAGGGCGTACCGATCACCATGCCGTTGACCGTGGACGAGTGGGGCGAGCGTTCCTTCCAGGTGCGCGATCCCAACGGCGTGATCGTCCAACTCGTCGACTGGAACGCCTGACACGGCCACGTGAAGGTCGGGCGCCGGCCGCCACCGTCAAATCCGGGCATGTCTTCGTCTAAGGCGTCACCTGAGACGCCGGGATAGTGCATAGTCCCCATGTGGGAGTGGCCTCCTTAGCCCGATCATCAGATGGGCAGGGGCCGGACGAGGTCTGCGCACCGCCGTCGAATCCCGCTCTGGCTGGGACGCCCTCCGGCCGGAACGGGGTTCGTCGCCGGTGCGCAGGTCCGTACCCGGGCTCGATTGATCGCGTCGCGAAGCACGCCGATCATCGCCTGGTGCATCCGGTCGATCGGCTCGAAGACGGGCCTTCTGCCCCACGTCCCCCAGACCGAGGTCGTGTACGTTCCGGACGTCCCCGGCGAGCTCGCGGCGTTCGCCGCGGCAGCCCGCTCGTGAGCCGGCGGAGTCACCGACCCCACTGGTAGATCTGCCGCCCCGGGCCGGCCTGGATCTGGCGGTTCATCAGCTCCCCGAACTTCTGGTATCCGAGTGAGTTCGGATGGAAGCTGCGGGCCGCCACGAGCTCGCTGATGCTGAGGTCGAGGGCGTTGAGGTACGGCTGCGCGGTGCCGAGCTCATGGCCGGTGAACGCCTGATACGTGTCGACGAACTCCACGCTGCCCGGCTTCCGCGCCGCGGCGAGACGCCGGTCCGCGTCCCGTGCGGCGAGGTAGATCGTGTAGTCGAGATCGTGCACGATCCCGTTGAGAAACCCCTGGTCGGCGGTGCCGATGTTGTCGATGGACCGCTGTGGCCGCACCGGGAACGGCCGCGGGTAGCCGAGCACGAGGACCCGCGCGTACGGCGCCCGCCGCGCGATCCCGTCGAGCACCGAGCGGAGCGACCCGGGCAACGCGGCCATCCGCGCGCGGATGTCGGTGTTCTGGTCGCGGCACGCCGACGACCAGGGCAGCTTCACGACGCACTTCTGGACGATCTGCGAGAAGCCGATGTCGTTGCCGCCGATGCTGAGCGTCACGAGGCTGGTGTCGGCCGCCAGCCGGTCGATCTGCGGTGGCTCGCCGCGCTCCCCGGTGTTCAGCAGGTTCTCGGTACGCGCGCCGCTGCACGCCCAGAAGCCGCCTGCCTTGGCGAACCGGTACGCCTGCGACACCGTCGGGAAGTAGGACTGCCGTGATCGGTGGCAGTCCTCCGCACCGCCGTTGGCGTACGCGCGGTCGGCGCTGGGACTCCAGGCTCCCTCGCCGGAGGAATACGAGTCGCCGAGGGCGACGTACCCGCCGCGCGTGGCGGCCTCCAGCGGGGTGAGTGCCCTGGGCGGCGGCTTGAGCCGGATGTGCGGCGCCCGGCAGCCCTGCCCGAAGATCCGGCACCGCCGCGACACCCCGATCGGCACGGCGACGACCGCGGCCAGCAGCACCAACGCGAGAGGAAGGGCGATCAGGGCGCCACGCCGCGTACGAATCCGGCGCCACACCACTGCCATACCTCCGCCTTCCCGACGCAAAGACTGTCACATAGGCCCGTAAAATCGACGCTCGCGACAGGGCGCGGGGTTCCCGGAGGAACCTTCCTTCGTATCGAAGACGTCTTACCTGGCATGTTCGCGACCCTGACCGGGCTCGGCCTGTCCGCATCGGCCGGTCTGAACGCCTACATCCCGATCCTGGTGGTCGGCCTGCTCGCCCGCTTCACCGACGCGGTCACGCTGCCGCACCAGTTCGCGTGGATGAGCAACGGATGGGCGCTCCTCGCCGTGGCGGCCCTGCTCGCCGTGGAGGTCGTCCTCGACAAGGTCGCCGTCGTCGACCACGTCAACGACGCGATCCAGACGTTCGTACGGCCCGCGGCCGGCGGTGCCGTCTTCGCCGCCTCGGACGCGGCCGCGCGGATCGACCACTCCGCGTGGATGGCCGGCCATCCCTGGGTCGGCTGGGTACTCGGCATCGTCGTCGCACTGTGCGTGCACCTCACCAAGGCCGGCGCGCGTCCCGTCATCAACGCCGGCACGGTCGGCCTCGGAACGCCCTTCGTGAGCGCAGCCGAAGACGCGATGTCGCTGACGGTGAGCCTCGTCGCGGTGCTGATCCCGGCGCTCGTCATCCTGTTCCTAATCGTGTTCGTCCTGATCGCATGGCGACTGATCCGCATGATTCGCAAGCGACGTCTAAGACGGTCTAAGGCGGTCTAAGGCCCGCTGAGTCCTTCTGAGGCCGCGCAAGGCCCGTCGGGAGGCGGAGATAGTGCATCGTCCCGATGCGGGGGCACCCCGCTTAGAACGAACCTTATGAGTGCGAGGCCGGACCGACCGGTCCGCACCACGAGGAGCCACGATGCACCCCGACATCATCCAGGCACTAATGAACGAGCACGTCCGTGAGCTCAGCGCGGACGTACGGGCCACCCGCCGGGCCCGTAAGGACCGGGCGCGGTGACGCCGCGGCCGTCTGAGCGCCGAGTCCCGCCCAGTCCGGAGTTTCTCCGGCCGGGCGGGACTTCTCGTATGGGGCCCGGGTTCAGTCCTCGTCGGCCACGGGCTTCGCCGGCGCGGCCGGCCGCGGCTCCCCGTCGGTCCGCTCGACGGGCTCGGCGTCGACCGGTTCGAGCACGGTGGTCTCCTCGGTGTCCGCCTCGTCCGGCTCGATCACCCTGGTCCGCTCGGCACCCGTCTCGACCGGCTCGATCACCGTCGGGGGCGCCGCGTCCGTTTCGACGCGATCGAGCACCGTGGTCGGCTCCACGTCCGCCTCGGGCCGGTCGAGGACCGTCGTCGGCTCCGCGGCCGCCCCGGGCAGGTCGAGCAGCGTGGTCGCCTCCGCCGGCCCGGCCGCTCCGGGCGCACCGGCCGTCAGATCGGCGGAAGGTAGGAGTGGACCACCGATGATCAGGTCGGCGGCACGCTCGGCGATCGCGATGGTCGGGGCGTTCGTGTTGCCGCGGGGTACGGCCGGCATCACCGAGGCGTCCACGACGCGCAGGCCGTCGACGCCGCGGACGCGCAGCTCCGGGTCGCACACCGCGTCGTCGGTCCCGCCCATCGCGCACGTGCTGGTCGGGTGGTACAGCGTCACGACCTCGTGCCGGATCCAGTCGGTCACGTCGGTGTCCTCGCCCGGACGCGCCTCACCGCCACTGATCCGCGCGAACGGGCGGTTCCCCGCGATCTCCCGCGCCTGACGGACGCCGGCCAGGAGCACCTCCAGGTCGGCGCGCTCCCGCAGGTACGCCGGATCGATCAGGGGCTTCCAGCGCGGGTCGGCCGAGCTCAGCCTGATCGTGCCGCGGCTCGCCACGGCGACCGCCGTCACGAACACCGAGATCATGCGTTCCGCCACGTCGACCAGGCCCTGTCCCACGTACGGGGTGCCGAGCACGTGGTACTGCAGGTCCGGTGCCGGCAGGCTCGGCGACGTCCGTACGAAACCGCCCGCCTCCGCGACGTTGGAGGCGTACGGCCCGCGGCCCAGCGCCTGCCAGAGCAGGAGGCTCCGCAGGTTCACGCCCTCCCAGATCGCCTTCGTGCCCGGCGTGTGCCACATGACCGGGACGATCGGGTGGTCCTGCAGACCGGTGCCGACGGCGGGCAGGTCGGCCACGACGTCGATGTCCATGGACCGAAGGTGGTCGGCCGGGCCGAGGCCGGACAGCATCAGCAGCTGCGGCGAGTTGACCGCGCCGCCGCACAGGATGACCTCGCTCTGGGCGCGCGCGTCCTCCGCACGACCGCCGGTCACGTACCGTACGCCGACCGCCCGGCCCTTCTCGACCAGCACCTTCGTGGCGAGCGCGTCGGTCGTCACGGTGAGGTTCGGGCGGTCGAGGGCGGGCCGCAGGTACGCGTCGGCGGCCGACCAGCGCCGGCCGCGCCGCTGGGTCACCTGGTAGTAGCCGACGCCGTCCTGCTCGGCGCCGTTGAAGTCGTCGTTGGCCGGCAGGCCGAAGGCCTTCGCGGACTCGACCCACGAGCGCGTCAGCGGATGCTTGTACCGCAGGTCCTCCACCCGCAGCGGCCCGCCGACGCCGTGGTACGCGGACTCGCCGCGCTGCTGGTCCTCGGCACGGCGGAAGTAGGGCAGCACGTCGGCGTACCCCCAGCCCTTGCAGCCGTACTCGTCGCGCCACGTGTCGTAGTCGTGCCGGTGGCCACGGATGTAGATCATCGCGTTCATCGACGAGCTGCCGCCGAGGGTGCGGCCGCGCGGCCAGTAGACGCCGCGCCCGTGCGCGTTCTCCTGCGGCGTCGTCGTGAAGTCCCAGTCGTACGGGCCTTTGAACAGTGCCTGCAACCCGGCCGGGATGTGGATCTCGGGAGCGTCGTCCGGCGGGCCGGCCTCCAGGAGCAGCACGCGCGTGCTGGAGTCCGCGCTCAGCCGGTTGGCGAGCACGCAACCCGCGCTGCCGGCACCGACGATGATGTAGTCGTACACGGCCGCCTCCGGGGCTTGGGGGAACCTCGGCAAACCATACCGATATCGGGACGTACGGGGTCAGTGCACCGAACGCGATTCTAGGGAAACAAATTTAGATCTGCGCAACGAGTAGGTCTCAGCATCTGGTCGGGGGATGACTGCGGTGTCAATCTCAGGTGCGTTACCTCCGCTTTACTGTTAGAAGGGGCGCTCGTGCGCAGAATCGCCATCGGTACCCTCGTCGGCCTCGCCGCCGTCTCGGTCGCCACCGCGGCTCCCGCGGACGCGGCCGGGCATCCTCGCCTGGACAAGCTGGTCAAGCTGCAGGACATCCGCAGACACCAGCACGACCTGCAGACCATCGCCACTTACAACGGCGGCACCCGCGCCGCCGGCGAACCCGGTTTCGAGGTCTCGACCCAGTACGTCGTCAGGCAGCTCAAGAAGGCCGGCTACCACCCCACCGTGCAGGACTTCCCGTTCGCGTACTACAAGGAGAAGACCCCCGCGGTCTTCGAGCGCTCCGGCGGGCCGTCCTACACGTACGGCACCGACTTCGAGACGCTGGACTACTCCGGTTCGGGCGATGTCACCGCGACGGCCCGCGCGATCGACCCGGACGGCGCCGGGGTGGGCAGTGGCTGTGAGCCCGCCGACTTCACCGGACTCGCCAAGGGCGAGATCGCGCTGGTCAAGCGGGGCGGCTGCACGTTCTCCGACAAGGCGAGCAACGCGCAGACCGCCGGTGCCGCCGCCATCGCGATCTACAACGACGGCACCGCGCCGGACCGGATGGGGCCGGTCTCCGGCACGGCGGGGCAGGCCTGGCGGATCCCGGTCATCGGCCCGAGCTACCAGCTCGGCACCGACCTGGTGAAGGCCGCGACCTCGGGCACGCTGACGCTGCACGTCAAGACCAGCACCATCAACGAGCAGCGCACCGCGCACAACGTGATCGCCGACACCGAGCGCGGGCGCGCCGACAACGTCGTCGTCATGGGCGCCCACCTCGACAGCGTCACCAAGGGCCCCGGCATCAACGACAACGGCAGCGGCACCGCGACGGTCCTCACCGTCGCCGAGCAGATCGCCCGGCTCGGTGACCAGATCAAGAACAAGGTCCGGTTCGCCTTCTGGGGAGCCGAGGAGGAGGGTCTGCTCGGTTCGACCTACTACGTGACGCACCTCAGTGCCGCGCAGCGGGCCACGATCGCGCTGAACCTCAACTTCGACATGCTGGGCTCGCCCAACGGCCGGCGCGGCGTCTACGACGGTGACGACTCCGAGGGCGCGGGCACCAACCCGCCCGCCGGTTCGGGCGCGATCGAAAAGGTCTTCCTCAACTACTACGGCGCGCGCAAGCTGCAGACCTCCCCGAGCACGTTCGACGGGCGCTCGGACTACGGGCCGTTCATCGACAACGGGATCCCGGCCGGCGGCCTGGACTCCGGCGCCGAGAAGCTCAAGACCGCCGAGGAGGCCAAGATCTACGGCGGCGAGGCCGGCAAGCCGTACGACGGCTGCTACCACCAGGCCTGCGACACCTACGCCAACAACAACTCCACGATCCTGGACCAGCTCGCCGACGGCGCCGCGCACGCCGTCCAGGTGTTCGCCAAGAGCACGCTGCCGGTCAACGGCGACCACGCCACGGCCCGTACGGCCCTGCTGCCGCAGGTGAAGCACGCGCCCGCGAACCTGGTCACCAGCTGAGACGGACGCCTCGGAGCGTCGGGCTCCGGGCCGCATCGTCAGGGCGTACCCCGGCCGCTCCGCGCGGTGCGGCCGGGGGTACGCGATATCGTGGCGCCCGGCACGCCCCCGAGGTCCGCCGGGCGCCACTTGTCAGGCCGGCCCGCACGAACGGCCACGGAACGGCTGTCACCTGGGAAGACGCACCAGACACCATCCGACGTTGCCTACGTCGGCGAATCCGTCTCGTAGGGTTGGTGCCATGGCGAAGGAGCGCGACGACCAGCCGGTCGTGCTGTCGAAGATCTACACCCGCACCGGTGACGACGGCACGACCAACCTCGGCGACATGAGCCGTACCGGCAAGACCGACCCACGACTGGTCGCGTACGCGGACGTCGACGAGGCCAACAGCGCCATCGGCGCGGCCATCGCGCTCGGCCACCTCCCCGACGCGGTCGCCGCCGTCCTCCGGCGGGTCCAGAACGAACTGTTCGACGTCGGCGCGGACCTGTGCACGCCGGTCGTGGAGAACCCGGAGTTCCCGCCGCTGCGCGTCACCGAGGAGTACGTCACGCGGCTGGAGGCCGCCTGCGACGAGCACAACGAGGGCCTGCCGACCCTGCGCAGCTTCATCCTGCCGGGCGGCACACCCGGCGGCGCGCTGCTCCACGTGGCCCGCACGGTCGTACGCCGCGCGGAGCGCTCGACCTGGGCGGCCCTGGAGACCCACGCGGACATGAACCCGCTGACCGCCCGCTACCTCAACCGCCTGTCCGACCTGCTGTTCATCCTCGGCCGCATCGCCAACATCGAGACCGGCGACATCCTGTGGAAGCCCGGCGGCGAGCGCTGAATCAACCGGCCGGCGGGCGCACCGCGCGGGCCGAAGGTCCGGCGCACTCTCGCGCGACGACGCCGGCCGCCCGGCGCGGGTCACCTCCGGCCCGTTCCATCAGGGCCTCCACCGACCAGTCGCCCGTGCCTCCGGCACCGGTCGTCCGCAGGGTGAGCCCCGTCTCGAGGAGCGTGGAGAACACCGCGGCGTCCGCGGCCGGGCTCCGGTCGTACACGGCCTGGAGAAGCGCCGCGGCGAAGTCGTCACGCTGCAGCCGCGCCGCGGGGTCGCACTCGCGCAACGCCGCCGCGACCGCTGGGGAGGTCGCGTCGTACCCGGCCAGGTACGGGAGAAGCGCCGGGTCGCGCAGGCACGCGACGGCTTCGAGCCCCCAGGAGTAGATGCCCTGCTCCGCCTCCAGAAGCTCGATGGCGAGGGGGGTGGCCCGGGGATCGCGCCGCCGCGCCAGGCCGAAGACCGCCTCGGCGTGCACGTCCTCCTCCTCGTCGCCGACCCGTGCCCAGAGCGCCTCCCGTACGGCGGGCGCGTCGGCCTCGGCCTGGCTGCCCAGGCCGAACGTCGCCCAGTTCCGTACCGGCGGATCCTGATCGGCGGTGAGCCGGATCAGCACGCCGATCACCGCCTCTTCCGGCGGCATGAAGGGCAGGGCCTGAGCCGCCTGGAGGCGGACGTCGGGGTCCGGATGCGCGGCCAGCGAGACCAGGAGGGGCACGGCTCGCCGGTCGTGCGTGCTGCCGAGGGCGTGCGCGATCGACCAGCTCAGGTCGCCGTCGGTATCCGGCGGCGCGAGCCTCAGCAGCGCGGACGCGGCGTCCGCGCGGACCGCTTCGTGCAGCTCACTGGCGCAGCCCAGCAGGTCGCAGCCGACCGCGCGGACCACCGGATCGGACGAGGCGAGCAGGTCCGTGCCGGCCAGGAGTGACGCCGGCCCGTCCGCCGCGAACTCGCGGAGGATCTCCCAGACGGCCTCGTAGTCGTCGGCGTCCCGGGCCTGTCGAGCCAGCTCGACGGCCCGGTCGAGCAGATCTTCCGCAGCGGGTTCCACACGGGCATCCTCACCCGGCCGGGGGCGAGGGTGCCAGCGAATTCTCGGGCGCGAGTTCGAACGAGAGGTGGGGCGCCAGCGCACGGAGGAAGTCGGGCGCGTCGAAGATCTCGCCGGCCGAGGCCACCCCGACCGTGCCGGCCCGCCCGGTCAGGATGCGGTGGACGGCCTCCACGGCGAGCGGAGCGCTGACCGCGTAGATGTCCCGGCCGCGTGCGACCGCACGCCGTCGCACTCCGCCGGAGCGGACGACGACGTCGACCAGGAACGTCTGTGCGGACCGGCCGCGCTCGTCGACCGCAGCCGGTGCCGGTGTGTCCGGGGACATCACGTCCCTGGCCGCCTCGACGGTCATGTACGTCCGCACCTCGGGGATGCGCAGGTGACTGGGGATGGTGACGACGTCGGCCATGGTGAACTCCCCGATGACCGCACGCGTGCCCACCGGCTCCGGGAAGGGCCACTCAAGCGTCGGCGGGTCGTCGTCGTGGTACTCCACCCGGCCGCCGGTATAGCGCACGCCCCGGCCGTCCCGCCGCCGCCCGGAGACCCTGCTCGCCGCCCTGGTACCGGCGGTCGGGTGCCAGCTGCTCAGCCCGTAGGCGATGTGCGCCTCGTCGGCCGCCGTCCAGTCGCCCATGGCCGCCGTCGCCAGCAGGTCGCCCAGCCCGCCGTAGAAGGCCATCGCGGGGACCACCACGACCCCTGCCGCGCGGGCCCGGTCCGCGAAGTGCGCGAACGTGTCGAGGTCGGCCTCGATCTCGGCCGAGACGTCCACATAGGGAATCCCGGCGCGCAACGCCGCCTCGATGACCGGGGCGGCCGTCGCGGCGAAGGGCCCAGCACAGTTGATCACGGCGTCCGCTCCGGCCAGCGCGCGGTCGAGCGAAGCGGGGTCGTCGACCGACGCTGGGCGGGCGTCGAGTCCAGGGCCCAGCGCGCGTAGCCTCTCGGCGTCCCGGCCGGCGACGATCGGAACGAGCCCGCGATCTCGCAGTTCTTCAACCACGAAGCGCCCGGTGTGCCCGTAGGCGCCGTACACCGCCACGATGTGACCCATCGGTTCTCCCGCACTCGAGTCATCCACGGGACCATCGTGCCGACAGCGACGATCCCGCACGAGTGTCCGGAACGCCACTATGCATACAATTTCGGACATGAGCACGATCGCGCTGGCCGTCGCCGACGGGATACTGCACTTCGAGCTGGCCGTGGCGTATGAGGTCTTCGGCGCCGACCGCTCCGATCTGGCCGACCCCTGGTACGAGACGGTCATCTGCGGGCGGGGGCCCGTACGGACCGGCGGCCCGTTCCGGCTCGAGCCCGATGACGACCTGGACCGGCTCGCGCGGGCCGACACCGTGATCGTTCCCGCGTGGGCCGACGTCGACGAGGATCCACCCGCCGACCTCGTCGACGCCGTGCGCACGGCGTACGAGGCCGGCGTGCGCGTGGCCTCCCTGTGCACGGGCGCGTTCGTACTCGCCGCCGCCGGCCTGCTGGACGGACGGCGCGCCACCACACACTGGGCTCACGCCGAGGCGCTCGCCGCCCGCTACCCCCGGGTAGAGGTCGACCCGGGGGTGCTCTACGTCGACGACGACCGCGTCCTCACCTCCGCCGGCAAGGCGGCCGCGATGGACCTGTGCCTGCACCTGGTACGCCGCGACCACGGCTCGGCGATCGCCAACGCGGTCGCCCGGCGGCTGGTCGTACCACCCCACCGGGCCGGTGGCCAGGCACAGTTCGTCACCATGCCAATGCCCGACCAGCGCAACCACCCTCTCGGCGCGCTGTTCCCCTGGGCGCTCGAACGACTGCACCTGCCGCTCACAGTGGAGGATCTGGCCCGCCAGGCGAACATGAGCTCACGCAACCTGAGCCGCCACTTCCGGTCGACGACGGGGACCACACCGTTGCGATGGCTGCTCACCCAGCGGATCCGCCGCGCCCAGGAGCTTTTGGAGACCACCGGCGACAGCGTGGACGCCATCGCGGAGGCCACCGGCATGGGCACGGGCACCACACTCCGCCGGCACTTCAACCGCACCGTCGGCGTATCCCCGGACGGCTACCGCCGCGCCTTCCGCCGCCAGAACGTCAGTTGAGTGAGGAGCCGGGCGGGGAGGCCTCCAGCCAGGCCAGGAAGCCGGTCAGCGCGGCGCCGCTCATGGCCAGCTCGACCGTGTGGCCGTCGTCGCGCACCTCGACGATGCCGGTGTCCGGGTGGAGGGCGGCCTGTTCTTCGGCCTTCGGCGTGCGGCGGCCGGAAACGACGAGGCCCCGGCGGTGAACCACCCGCCGGGGCCTGAACCGAAACCCGAAAATCGCGAACCAGAGCAGCTCGTCACCGTGGTAGCGGCCGATGCCCAGCCGCCACACGCCGCGGCCGTCCGGCTCGCGCAGGCTGCACTCCACCGTGCCGCCGCGGCGTTCGAGTAGCCAGCGCCTCACCGAGAGCATGGCGAACACGACGATGACCGCCAGCAGGACGGCGGCAAGGACCGCCCCTACGTCGAGTGCCAGGTGCCCGCCCACTCCCCCCTGCTTCCCCCGCGGAGACCGGTGCCGATCAGACTTCTTGGCCGGCGGCCCTCAGTCGTGCCCGCGCGCGGCGCTGTGCCGCGGCGGCCTCATCGCCCTCCTGCGCCGACACGCGTTCGTACTCCTCGCGGGCGGCGCGGACGTCGACCTCGCCGCCCAGCTCGGCGTACTCCGCGAGCACCGACACCTCGTTCGAGGCGACCGAGAAGAATCCGCCGGAGACCATCGCCGCGACGGGCTCGCCGCCGTCGGACGGATGGATGCGGACCACGCTGCCGTCCACCATCACGCCGAGGACCGGCGCGTGGCCGGGCAGGATGCCCATCTCACCCTCGATGGTCTTGGCCACGACCATATCGGCTTCGCCGGCCCAGATCTCGCGCTCCGGCGAGACCAGCTCCACGCGTAGCTTTGCCACTTCGTTCTCCTCCGAACGGCTCTGGGCTACTTCTGGAGCTCCTGGGCCTTCTTCTCGGCCTGCTCGATGCTGCCGACCATGAAGAACGCCTGTTCCGGAAGGTGGTCGTACTTGCCCTCGGTGATCGCCTTGAAGGACGCGATCGTGTCGCTGAGCGGCACGTCCTCGCCCTTCTGACCGGTGAACGCCTCGGCCATGTGCATCGGGTGGGACAGGAACCGCTCGATGCGGCGCGCCCGCTCCACCGTGATCTTGTCCTCTTCGGAGAGCTCGTCGATGCCGAGGAGGGAGATGATGTCCTGCAGCTCCTTGTAGCGCTGGAGGATCCGCTTCACTTCCTGGGCGACGTCGTAGTGCTCCCGGCCGAGGATGACCGGGTCCATGATCCGCGAGGTGGAGTCGAGCGGGTCCACCGCCGGGTAGATGCCCTTCTCCGTGATCGCACGCGAGAGCACCGTCGTGGCGTCGAGGTGGGCGAAGGTGGTGTGCGGCGCGGGGTCGGTGATGTCGTCCGCGGGCACGTAGATCGCCTGCATCGAGGTGATCGAGTGGCCGCGGGTCGAGGTGATCCGCTCCTGCAGCTCGCCCATCTCGTCGGCGAGGGTCGGCTGGTAACCCACCGCGGAGGGCATGCGGCCCAGCAGCGTGGAGACCTCCGAACCCGCCTGGGTGAACCGGAAGATGTTGTCGATGAACAGCAGCACGTCCTGGTTCTGGACGTCGCGGAAGTACTCCGCCATGGTCAGCGCCGACAGCGCGACCCGCAGACGGGTGCCCGGCGGCTCGTCCATCTGGCCGAAGACGAGGGCGGTGTCCTTGAGGACGTTCGCCTCCTTCATCTCCAGCAGCAGGTCGGTGCCCTCACGGGTGCGCTCGCCGACGCCCGCGAACACCGAGGTGCCCCGGTGGTTACGGGCGACACGGGTGATCATCTCCTGGATGAGCACCGTCTTGCCCACACCCGCGCCGCCGAACAGGCCGATCTTTCCGCCCTTGACGTACGGGGTGAGCAGGTCGATGACCTTGATGCCGGTCTCGAGGATCTCGGTCTTGCTCTCGAGCTGGTCGAACGCCGGCGCGTGCCGGTGGATCGGCCAGCGCTCGCTGACCTCCAGCGAGGCGGTCGGCACGTCGAGGGCCTCACCGATCGTGTTGAACACGTGGCCCTTGACCCCGTCGCCGACCGGCACCGAGATGGCCGCACCCGTGTCGAACACCGGGGCGCCGCGGACGACGCCGTCGGTCGGCTGCAGCGAGATGGCGCGGACCATGTTGTCGCCGATGTGCTGGGCGACCTCAAGGGTCAGCCGGCGCTCGACGTCGCCGAGCGTGACGTCGATGTGGAGCGCGTTGTAGATGTCGGGCATCGTCTCGACGGAGAACTCGACGTCGACGACGGCGCCCGTGACACGAGCGACGCGACCCGTCGCCGTGGAGGTGGCGGTCTCTTCTACCGAAGCAGTCATGGTGGCTCTCACTCACTCCCCGCGGACGTCTCGGCCAGCGCGTTCGCGCCACCGACGATCTCGCTGATTTCCTGCGTGATCTCGGCCTGGCGGGCCTGGTTGGCCACCCGCGTCAGGTTCTGGATCACATCATTGGCGTTGTCGGTCGCCGACTTCATCGCCCGCCGGCGCTGGGCGTGCTCGGACGCGGCCGCCTGGAGCAGCATGTGCCAGATCCGGCTCTCGATGTAGTTCGGCAGGAGCGCGTCGAGGACCGCCTGGGCCGACGGCTCGAAGTCGTACGCCGGCAGCGCGCCCTGGGAGCGCTGCTCCTCGGGAAGCTCCTCGGCCTCTTCGATCTCCAGGGGGAGCAGACGGTGCACCTGGGCGGTCTGCGTCAGCATGGAGACGAACTCGGTGTAGACGACGTGGATCTCGCCCACACCGCCCTCCTCGGCCGGCTTGTTGAACTCCTCGACGAGCGCGCGCCCGATCGTCTCGGCGTGTTCGAAGCGCGGGTTGTCGCTGAATCCGGTCCACTCGTCGCCGTAGTCGCGCTCGCGGAAGCGGTACCAGCCGACGCCCTTGCGGCCGACGATGTACGGGACGGGCTCCTTGCCCTCCTCGCGCAGCAGGGTCATCAGGCCCTCGGCCTCACGGATGACGTTGGCGTTGTAGCCGCCGGCGAAGCCGCGGTCGCTGGTGATCAGCAGCACCGCGACCCGCTTGCTGTCGGCCCGCTTCTCCAGAAGCGGGTGGCTGACGCCGACGTTGTGGCTGACCAGCGCGGAGATGGCCCGCGTGATCTGCCGGGCGTACGGCCCCGACTCCCGCACCCGCTGCTGCGCCTTGACGATCCGCGACGAGGCGATGAGCTCCTGCGCACGCGTGATCTTCGCCATCGACTTCGTCGAGGCGATGCGGCGTCGTACGACCCGAAGCTGGGCACCCATCGGCTACTTCTTCCTCACGCGGGTGATCTTCTCCTGCTCCACGTCATCCGCGTCGATGGCCTCGACCGTCTCCTCCTGCAGCAGGAGGCCGTGGCTGGTCGTCTCGAAGCCCTTCTTGAACTCGGTGATGAGGTCCTTGAGCTTCGTGACGGTGTCGTCCTCGAACTTGCCGGTCTCCCGGATCGTCTCGAGCAGACCCCCGTCGGTGCGCTTGATGTAGTCGAGGAACTCGGCCTCGAACCGGCGGATGTCCTCGATCGGCACCTCGTCCAGCTCACCGTTGGTGCCGGCCCAGATCGAGACGACCTGCTCCTCCATCGGGAACGGGTCGTTCTGCGGCTGCTTGAGCAGCTCGACCAGGCGGGCGCCGCGGTCGAGCTGGGCGCGCGAGGCCGCGTCGAGGTCGGACGCGAACGCCGCGAAGGCCTCCAGGTCGCGGAACTGCGACAGGAACAGCTTCAGGTTGCTCGTGGCCTTCTTCATCGCCTTGGTCATCGCGGCGCCGCCGACGCGGGACACCGAGATACCGACGTTGATGGCCGGGCGAACACCCTGGTTGAACAGGTCGGTCTCCAGGAAGACCTGCCCGTCGGTGATCGAGATGACGTTGGTGGGGATGTAGGCGGAGACGTCGTTGCCCTTGGTCTCGATGATCGGCAGGCCGGTCATCGAGCCGGCGCCGAGGTCGTCCGAGAGCTTCGCGCAGCGCTCCAGGAGACGCGAGTGGAGGTAGAAGACGTCACCGGGGTACGCCTCGCGGCCCGGCGGGCGGCGCAGCAGCAGCGAGATCGCGCGGTAGGACTCCGCCTGCTTGGACAGGTCGTCGAACACGATCAGGACGTGCTTGCCCTGGTACATCCAGTGCTGGCCGATGGCCGAACCGGTGTAGGGGGCGATGTACTTGTAGCCCGCGGGCTCGGAGGCCGGGGCCGCCACGATCGTGGTGTACTCCAGCGCGCCCGCCTCCTGCAGCGTGGCCCGCACCTGCGCGATCGTCGAGCCCTTCTGGCCGACGGCGACGTAGATGCAGCGCACCTGCTTGTTCGGGTCGCCGCTGTCCCACGCCTGCTTCTGGTTCAGGATCGTGTCGATCGCGACGGTGGTCTTGCCGGTCTGCCGGTCACCGATGATCAGCTGGCGCTGACCGCGGCCGATCGGCGTGAGGGCGTCGATCGCCTTGATGCCCGTCTGGAGCGGCTCGCTCACGGGCTGGCGCTGCATGACGCCGGGCGCCTGGAGCTCGAGCTCGCGGCGGCCGGTCGTCTCGATCGCGCCCTTGCCATCGATGGGGTTGCCGAGGGAGTCCACGACGCGGCCGAGGTAGCCGTCGCCGACCGGGACCGACAGCACCTCGCCGGTGCGGCGGACCTGCTGGCCCTCTTCAATAGTGGAGAAATCGCCCAGGATGACGACACCGATCTGCCGAACGTCAAGGTTCAGCGCGATGCCGCGCGTGCCGTCCTCGAACTCAAGGAGTTCGTTCGCCATGGCCGAGGGAAGACCCTCGACGAAGGCGATACCGTCGAAGCACTCGACGACGGTCCCGACCTCCTCGCTCGCGGCGGCCTCCGGCTCGTACGCCTGGACGAAGCGCTCGAGCGCACTCCGGATCTCCTCCGGCCGGATCGTCAGCTCCGCCATTCTTCTTCGTCTCTCTCCGTGAGTTCGATGCTTGGGGTTCAGCTCGCCCGCTCGATACGCCGGCGGATGTCGTTCAGCCTGCGCACGATGGTGCCGTCGATTTCCTCATCCCCCACTCGGATGGACATTCCACCCAAAACAGCGGGATCAACCTCAATGTTCACATGAACATCGCGGCCGTACTGCGCCGAGAGCGCGGCGGTGAGCCGCGTCTTCTGCTGTTCGCTCAGGTCCACCGCGGTGCGGACCACCGCGACCAGCCGATTGCGACGCTCGGCGGCGATGCGGCCGAACTCCGCGAGCACACGCTCCAGACTACGTCCTCGCGGGTGCGTCACGGCCTCAGTGACCAGCCGCAGCGTCGCCGGAGTCGTCTTGCCCTCCAGCAGCTCGCTCACCAGCACTGCCTTGCGCTCGCCCGCCACGCGGTGGTCGACGAGAACGCCGCGCAGCTCCGGCTGCGCCTCGACGATGCGGTCGAAGCGGAACAGCTCGTCCTCGAGGTCGTCGAGCCGACCCGACGCCTCGACGCTCGCCACCTCCGCGATCACGGCGAACCGCTCGACCGCGTCGGTGAGGTCGGTCGAGCGCGCCCACCGCAGCCGTACGACCTCGGCGACGAACTCGGCGGCCGCCGGCGAGACCTTGCCGTCGAGCACGGCCGAGGCGAGCCCGGACCGCTGGTCGGCCGGCCGGGCCGGGTCCGCGAGCGCCCGCCGGAGCACGTGCTCACGGTCGAGCAGCCGCAGCACCGCGAACAGCTCGTCGCCGATCGCAGCGGGGTCACCCGCCGACAGCACGGCCTCGAGCCGCTCGGCGGCCTCGGCCAGCGAAGCCCTACTGGCGCCTCTCATGGTCGCGCTCCCCTCCTCGCTCGCTCCGCGGACGGCGCGAGACGCTTCGCGACACGAACACCGTCCACTGCGCTCACTCGTCGGCTCGCCGCTGCGTTCATGGTCGCGCTCGCCTCCTCGTTCGCTCCGCGGACGGCATGAGACGCTCCGCGACAGATGCCGTCCACTCCGCTCACTCGTCGGCTCGCCGCTCCGGTCACTACGCCTCCGCCCGTGCCGTCCGGTCCTCGAGCTGGTCGAGGAACCTGTCGACGGTGCCGCGGCGGCGGGCCTCGTCCTCGAGGGACTCGCCCACGATGCGGCTCGCCAGGTCGACGGCCAGCTCGCCGATCTCCGTGCGCAGCCGCGTGAAGGCCTGCTGGCGGTCGGCCTCGATCTGGGCGTGCGCCTGGTCGATGACGCGCTGCGCCTCGGTCTGCGCCTGCTCGCGCATCTCCGCGATGATCTGCGCGCCCTGCTCACGGGCCTCCTCGCGGAGACGAGCGGCCTCGTGCCGTGCCTCGGCGAGCTGCTCCTTGTACTGCTCGAGCACCCGCTGGGCCTCGTCCTGCGCTTCTTCGGCCCGCTTGATGCCGCCCTCGATCGCGTCGGTGCGCTCGGCGAGGGTCTGCTGGATCCGCGGGATCAGCATCTTGCCGAGAACGAAGAGCACGATGAGGAACGAGATCGTGCCGAAGATCAGCTCAGCCGCGTCGGGGAGCAGAGGGTTGGGGTTCTTCTCCGCGGCGGCGACGAACCCGGCGGCGTGTTCGGCCAACATCATGGCGTGCACAGCCTTCCGTCAGAGTCGGACCTCGGTCAGGAGGTGTAGATGAACGGCGCGACCAGGCCGATCAGGGCGAGCGCCTCACTGAAGGCGAAGCCCAGCAGCATGTTCGTGCGGATGGTGCTCGTCAGTTCGGGCTGGCGCGCGATGGCGTTCACGCCCTGACCGAAGACGATGCCGACGCCGATGCCCGGACCGATGGCGGACAGGCCGTACCCCATCGCCTTGAGGCCGGGGTTGATGTTGGTGCTAGCGGCGGCGAGGAAAGACATTCGGATTCCTTTTCGCTAGGCCGGCGGTCGTCTCCGCCGGTCACGTGTTGACGTTCTGCGGACGGGTCTCAGTGGTCGGAGTAGAGTCCGGCGCTTATGTAGAAGGCGGCGAGCAGCGTGAAGACGTATGCCTGCACCGCCTGGATGAACAACTCGAACGCGGTCATGACGACCGTCAGGACCGCACCCAGGACGCCCACCCCGAAGCCGAGCGGCGTGACCTTCTCCCAGAGGAAGTGGAAGCCGACGGTCGCGAAGAGCGCGATCAGGAGGTGGCCCGCGAACATGTTCGCGAAGAGCCGCACGGCGTGGGTGAACGGCCGGATGAAGAACGTCGAGACGAACTCGATGGGGATGACGATGATGTAGAGCGCCCAGGGCAGGTCGGGCGGCATCGTCGCGTTCTTCAGCAGACCGAAGAATCCTTGGTGCTTGATGCCCACGGCCCAGAAGGTCAGGTAGATCAGGACCGCCAGGACGAACGGGAACGCGATGCGGGAGTTCACCGGGAACTGCGCCACCGGTACCACCGACATCAGGTTGCCGAGCCACACGAAGAAGAACACCGGGATCAGCAGGCGCAGCCACTTTTCGGCGTCCTTGCCCAGGAACGGCCGGCCGATCTCGTCGCGGACGAACATGTACGCGACCTCACCGACGTTCTGCCAGCCGCGCGGGACGAGCTTCGGCTTGGAGAAGGCCGCCCAGAAGAAGGCGATGACGACGATCATCACCACGGCGCAGAGGACGATCGGCTTCGCGACGGCGAAGGGACCTATGTGGAAGAGGGGCTTCCACTCGAACAGGCCGAGTCCCGGGGCTTCGAAGTCTTTGGCGAGGATGTGCGGGGCGCTCACCCGGTGTTCCTTTCGCGGTCGTAGCTCATCAAGGCGGCAACCTTGCTGTCGTCTCGGTGGGCCACGGCTCCGCCCGGCGCGCTCAGCGGCCGTAGCGGACGTAGACCAGGTAGCCAGCGAAGACCAGGCCCAGCACCAGGAAGATAGGTAGCAGCGCCGTGACGTCCAGCCAGCGAGCGAGGAGCCAGCCCACACCGCCGAAGACCAGCATCCCAGCCAGAATGGTGGCGGGGGCGGCCGACACGGCGTTGGCGAACTCGCGGTCCTGCGACTCGTCGGGCAGACGCCCATTTCCAGTCATCGCGCTCCGGACGATAGCAGGCTACCTGCCGCATAGTCATATTGGAGTAGTCCAATGTCATCATGTGCCCGGTTTGCCGAGGTCACGGGATGTGCGGCCGGATTCGACATACGGCTGGCGGGCGCTGATCGTGGCATTCACCTCTGCGGCGAGCCAGACGATCGTGAGCGACAGCACAGTCCAGCCGAAGACGTGGGCGTTCCATGCCGTCACATGGTTCAGGGCGGCCACGAGGGCGAACACCGCGATCAGTTTGATGAGATAACCCAGCAGACCGGCCATCATCACAAGTTGTTGCGACAATCTCGAGACATAGCTGACGACGAGCATGCCGAGGGTGAAGAATACGAGAACGAGGACAGCCCCGATGGCCGCGCCCAGCACGCCCTTGCCTCCCGCGAACAGGAGGCCGGCGATGATCGCGACTAGCCCTGCCAGGCCTGTGGGGATCGCGGCGCCACGGAGGATCCGGGCGTCGGTGGACTGCATGAGTGCTCCGGGGTGTTCACACTGTGTTAACTACGTGCCGTGTTGGCTACTTGCCGCTCGTGAAAGATATCACAAGCTTCTCAGACTCCGGTTTGCGCGTCAAGTTATGGCAAAGTGCGCAGTTCAGGCGGGTTGTCGCGGTCGGTGATCGGACTGCGGCTCCGTGGCCCCGCGGTGCCGTCGCCCGTGCGGGCGGAGCTGCGGGAACGCCATCACGACCAGCGCCGCGATCGCCACCAGGCTCGCCACGCTGAGGACGATCAGCGGTGACTTGACCGCCGAGAGCGCCACTACGCCGAACGAGAACAGCGCCGTCCACAGGTACATGACCAGGGCCGCGCCCCGGTGCGAGTGGCCGAGGTCCAGGAGACGGTGGTGCAGGTGCTTCTTGTCCGGCGCGAACGGCGACCGCCCGTCGTAGGAGCGCCGGACCACGGCCATCAGCATGTCGGCGTACGGCACGACCAGGATCGCGATCGGGATCAGCGGCAGCAGCGTCGGGAACCGGTTGATCGATCCGCGCAGCGCGACCGGGTCGAACCCGGAGACGGTGATCATCGAGGTGGCGAGCAGCAGCCCGATCAGCATCGAGCCCGTGTCGCCCATGAAGATTCGAGCGGGACTGAAGTTGTGCGGGAGGAATCCGGTGCACATCCCGGCGAGGACCGCCGCGATGAGGGCCGGCGCCGACTGGTGGTCGAGGTGGACGACGACCGTGACCAGGAAGGAATAGAGGAAGAAGGCCAGGGCCGACACGCCGACGATGCCGGCGGCCAGGCCGTCGAGGCCGTCGATGAAGTTCACCGCGTTGATCGTGGCGACCACGACGATGATGGTCAGCGGCACGCCGTACGACGGGGGCAGCACGAAGGTCGCGCCGGGGAGCGGGATCCAGGAGATCTGGACGCCGTTCATGATGAGCAGGCCGGCCGCCGCGACCTGACCCGCCATCTTGGTCAGCGCGTCGATCTCCCACCGGTCGTCGGCGATGCCGACCACGACGAGCAGGCCGCCGGCCGACAGCAGGCCGATCCACGTCGGGCTCTCGGTGAAGACCTTGTGCAGGTGGGGCAGGCGTGAGGCCATGAGCAGGGCGGCCAGCATCCCCACGAACATCGCCAGGCCGCCCATCCGGGGCGTCGGGATCGCGTGGACGTCACGGTCGCGCACCGGGGTCATGGCCTTGAACCAGATGGCGACCTTCAACACCAGGGGCACGAGGAGGTACGTGACGATCGCGCCCGTCAGGAAGGTGAGGATGTACTCCCTCACTCGTCCACCTCCCTGCGACGCGCGCTACCGCATACCCGTTACGAACCGGGCACCAACTCTATTGCTCCCGGCCCACCAGGAGGCGCCGTCCCGCGGGTATCACCGTGCGCGATCATCACATCACGTTTCGACGATGTCTCAGATGACGTCGCAGCTCAGCAGGAGTGCTCGCCCGAGTGCCGCCGGGAATCCGGCAGGTCCGCGCGTGCGTCCCCGCGCGCGGCACCGCCGCGCTCCGCGGCGAGACCGATCCACTCGTCGATCTGGGCGATGCGGCCGATG
The DNA here is from genome assembly GCF_039541955.1 of Actinoallomurus oryzae. Lineage (NCBI taxonomy): Bacteria > Bacillati > Actinomycetota > Actinomycetes > Streptosporangiales > Thermomonosporaceae > Actinoallomurus > Actinoallomurus oryzae. The sequence continues at coordinate 103,129 of NZ_BAABHF010000043.1, forward strand.
TCCCGGCCGGCCTCGCGCGGGCGCGCGGCCACCGGCGCGGACGCCCACCGGCAGTCACGGACCGTCTCCCCTGCTTCGCGGTGGCGCGCGAGGGCACCGTCGCCCGGATGGTCGTTCGGCTCCACGGTGGACATCGCTCCTCCAGCGCGTCGACGCCTCCAGTCCGTGCCTTCCCGCGACGGGGACCCCCGGAGGCGGGGAGAGGTACCGTCCTGACCGGTTAGACCCGTGAACGACCCCATTGGTTTGGTGCATCCTGGTCACGAATGAGTCACGCGCCGCCCAGCCGTGTCCGTACGGCCGCTGACCGGCGCCCTTCGCGGGAAGGGACCGGAGTGTCCGGGCCGCTGCCTGCGCCGTTCCGCCCGGAGGAGACGACCATGGGGGGCCTGGCCGATGCGGCGTGTCGCGGTGACTCTCGTGGCCGGCGTGCTGATGACCGTGCTCTCGCCGGTCGCGCCCGCGGCCCACGCCGACACCGGCTTCTGGCGCTCGACCGGCCTGCGCGGCGTGGACGCCTTCGGCGTCTACCGCAGGCGCCCGGCGAAGGTGACGCTGTCGTTCTTCCTCAGGGACACCAGGAAGGACGGCCGGAGCCCCGCCGTCCGCCTCACCTTCACCGGGCGGCACGGCGCCGTCGTACGGGTCGTGGCGCTGGGCCCCGGCGGGCGGAGACGGCGATGGCGCACCGTCAGCGCGCCGAACACCGGCCACCTGTACGCCCAGGAGTGCGTCGGCGGGTGGCGGAAGAAGAAGTTCCGGATCAGGAAGTGCGGCGGCTGGCGCCGGCGCTATTAGGGCTTGGCCGGAAGCCCCCGTCCGTGCCGAGCGGCGTCCAGGCGGGGCGCCGCAGGACGGGGTAGGAGTCAGCCCGGTCCGGCCGGGCGAGCCCACGACAGCGCGCCGAGGCGCCGCCTGGACCCCACGCAGCCGGACGGCGGGTTCGGGAGCCTAAGCGCTCCCGTCCGCGTCGCCGGACCGCTCCGCCTTCGCCGCCTCTTTCTCGACCGTCTCGCCCGCCTTGACGGACGCCTCGGCCTTCGCGGGCTCGTCGGGCTTGGCGGGCTCGTCGGGCTTGGCGGGCTCGTCGGGCTTGGCGGGCTCGTCGGCGTCGGCGGGCTCATCCGCCTTGGCGGGCTCCTCCGCGTCGGCGGCTTCCTCGGCCTTGACAGACTCGTCCGCCTTGGCGGGTTCCTCGGCGTCGGCGGGCTCGTCGGCCTTGGCGGGCTCATCCGTCTTGCCGGGCTCGTCGGCGTCGGCGGTGGGCTCGTCCTCGTCGCTGAGCAGCACTCCGCACACCTCGCGGAGGCGCGCTTCGGAGATCGCGCCGGCGCGCAGGAGGCGCGGCACCGCCCCGGTCAGGTCGACGATCGACGAGGGGGCGCCATCGCCGCTCGGCCCGTCGTCGAGGTAGACCTCGACCGCGTCGCCGAGCTGTGCCTCCGCGTCGTCGGCGGCGCGGGCCGGCGGGGCGCCGGCGCGGTTGGCGCTGCTCACCGCCATCGGCCCGGTCTCCTTGAGCAGCTCCAGCGTGAGCTGGTGCAGCGGCATGCGGATCGCGACCGTGCCCTTGGCGTCGCCGAGGTCCCAGGCGAGCGTGCTGTTGGCCCGGCAGACGAGGGTGAGCGCGCCCGGCCAGAACTCGTCCACGAGGTCCTGCCCGTACGTGCCGAAGTCCTCGACGAGCGCCTGGGCCGCGCGTACGGAACCGACCAGCACCGGGGCGGGCATGTCACGACCATGCCCCTTGGCCTCCAGCAACGCGGTCACCGCCGCGGGCGTGAAGGCGTCGGCGCCGATGCCGTAGACCGTGTCGGTGGGCAGGACGATCAGCTCGCCGCGGCGTACGGCCGAGACGGCCTCGGCGATCCCCCGGGTGCGCTCCATGGGCTCTGAGCAGTCATAGCGTCGGCTCACGGCGGCCATTCTCCCACCGCCACGAAGCCCTCCGCGCACAGGACCGCACGGGACCGCCCCCGAGAGGGACTCTTCACGAGCAGAACATTCGCACGATGGGTTCCGCGCGCGTTGTGCGTGAAGGCCGTTTATTCGGTGCCCAGGCGGGCGGTGACGAAGCGGTCGCGGCCGGTGAGGTCCTTGTGGTTGCGCATGTCGCGCCAGCCGTGCTCTTCGGCGAAGATCCAGTAGACGGGGTTGCCCTGGAGGTCGCTGTGCTCGACCGCGGCCCAGCCGCCGGGGCGCAGCAGCCGCCGCGCGGTGCGTTCGACCACGCGGATCGCGTCGAGGCCGTCGTCGCCGCCTCCCCACAGCGCGGACGGCGGGTCGAAGTCGCGGACGTCCTCCGCGACGTACTCCCACTCCGACATCGGGATGTACGGCGGGTTGCTGACGACCAGGTCGACGGTGCCGTCGAGATCGTGCAGCACGTCGGCGAAGTCACCGAGGTGCAGCCGGACCCGGCCGCGCTCGTCCAGCTCCTCGATGTTACGGGTCGCGTGGACATAGGCCTTCGGGTCCTTCTCGACCGCGTGGACGCGCGCTCGCGGGACCTCCTGGGCGATGGACAGAGCGATGGCTCCCGAGCCCGTACCGAGGTCCACGACGAGCGGATCGCCGACGTCCATCGTGCGCAGCGTGTCGATCGCCCAGCCGGCAACGACCTCGGTCTCCGGCCGGGGGACGAACACGCCCGGCCCCACCCGCAGCTCCAGATAGCGGAAGAACGCCCGGCCCGTGATGTGCTGGAGCGGCTCACCGGCCTCGCGCCGGGCGATGCCCGCCCAGAACCGCGCGTCGAACGCGGAGTCCGGCACCGTGTGCAGCTCGGCGCGCTTGACGCCGTGCACGAAGGCCGCCAGCTCCTCGGCGTCGGCCCGGGGCGACGGAATCCCCGCGGCGGCCAGGCGCGCCGTCGCGCGGGCGATCTCGTCGGAGAGCAGATGGGTCATGAACCCTCCTTCGTCGGAGGGCGTGACCACAGGGGCGTGTCTTCGATTCCCTCGCTACGCTCGGTCATGGGTCATTCAGGTCAGGTCGCTTGGGCGAGCTTGTGCTCCATGTCGGCGTCCACCAGCGCCTGGATGACATTGTGCAGGTCACCGTCGAGCACGTGGTCGAGGTTGTAGGCCTTGTAGCCCACGCGATGGTCGGAGATGCGGTTCTCCGGGAAGTTGTAGGTGCGGACCCGTTCGGACCGGTCGACCGTGCGCACCTGGCTCTTGCGCTCGGCCGCCGCGGCGGCGTCGGCCTCCTCCTGCGCGGCGGCGAGCAGCCGGGCCCGCAGGATGCGCAGGGCCTGCTCCTTGTTCTGGAGCTGGCTCTTCTCGTTCTGGCACGACACGACGATGCCGGTCGGCAGGTGGGTGATGCGGACCGCGGAGTCGGTGGTGTTGACGCTCTGGCCGCCGGGGCCGCTGGAGCGGAACACGTCGACGCGCAGGTCGTTCGGGTCGATCTGGACGTCGATGTCCTCGGCCTCGGGCATGACGAACACGCCCGCCGCACTGGTGTGGATGCGGCCCTGGGACTCGGTCGCGGGGACGCGCTGAACGCGGTGCACTCCGCCTTCATACTTCAGGCGGGCCCACACACCATCGGTGGACGGGCGTGACTTGACCGCCACGGTGACGTCTTTGTAACCACCGAGATCGGAGGGCTGGGCGTCGATGATCTCGGTCTTCCAGCCGATGCGCTCGGCGTGGCGGAGGTACATCCGCAGGAGGTCGCCGGCGAACAGCGCGGACTCCTCACCGCCCTCACCGGCCTTGATCTCGAGGATGACGTCCTTGTCGTCATTGGGGTCGCGTGGGACGAGCAGCCGCCGCAGCGTCTCCTCCAGCTCCTCGATGCGCCCGTCGAGCTGGGTCGCCTCCTCGGCGAACGCCGGGTCCTCGGCCGCCAGCTCACGCGCGGTCTCCGCGTCGGCGCGGGCCGCCGTCAGGTCACGCGCCGCCTCGACGACCGGCCGCAGCTCCGCGTAGCGCTTGCCGAGGCGGCGCGCCTCGGCCTGGTCCGCATGGACGGCCGGGTCGGAGAGCCGCTTTTCGATGTCGGCGTATTCGCTGGTCAGATCGTCGAGGTTCACGTCATGTCCTGGTTTGGCGCTGGACGAGCACGGTCAGACAGGCTGACGCCGACCGGAGAAATGCCTCTCCGGTCGGCGTGAGACGTCTGGCTACTTCTTGTTGCCCGTGGCCTTCTTGCCGAACCGCCGCTCGAACCGGGCCACGCGGCCACCGGTGTCGAGGATCTTCTGCTTGCCCGTGTAGAAGGGGTGGCAGTTCGAGCACACGTCGGCGTGGATCGCGCCGTTCTCCGCGGTGCTCCGGGTCTGGAAGGTGTTCCCGCACGTGCACGTCACGGTGGTGACGCCGTAGCTCGGGTGGATGTCAGGCTTCACTACTTCTCCTCGCTTCAGGCGGTCGCCGGGTCATCGCCCGGGGGATCCGGGGATGTGAACCGGTACCGCAGCGCGTACCAGTGTGCCAGATAGCACAACATGCCGAGGCCACCACGCATTCCCCGCGCGTGAAGGGCCCGGCCGGCGCCCCCGCGCCCGGCCGGGCCCCTTCCGTTCAGCGCGCCACCGGCACCGGGCCGCCCTCGGCGTGGGCCGGCACCGGCTCCTCGCCGTGGGACACCCGGGGCAGCCAGCCGAGCCAGCGCGGCAGGTACCAGTTGCGCTCGCCGAGCAGGACCATCACCGACGGCAGCAGCACCGCCCGTACGACGGTCGCGTCCAGCAGCACGGCCACCGCCAGGCCCACGCCCATCTGCTTCATGTCCTGCATCGACAGCGTCGCGAAGACCGCGAAGACGGCCACCATGATCACCGCCGCGGAGGTGACGACGCCCGCGCTGGAGCGCACCCCGTGCGCCACGGCGTCACGCGTCCTCAGGCCCCGGTCGCGCGCCTCCCGGATCCGCGACACGACGAACACGTGGTAGTCCATCGACAGGCCGAACAGCACCACGAAGACGAACAGCGGCATCCAGCCCTCGATCGCCCCGACCGCGTCCGTGCCGAACAGCCCCGCGCCCCAGCCGTGCTGGAAGACCGCGACCATGACGCCGTACGCCGCCGCGACCGACAGCAGGTTGAGCAGGATCGAGGTGATCGCGACCGTCAGGGACCGGAAGGAGACCAGCATCAGGACGAACGTCACGACCATCACGAAGATGAAGACCGGTGCGATGTCGGCGTGAAGCTGGTCGTTGAAGTCGACCGAGTCCGCGAGCTCACCGGTCACGTACGCGGTCCCGGCGGCCCCGACCGTCTCGGGCACGATCCGCTCCTGCAGCGTCCGCAGAGCGTGCTTTGAGGTCGCGTCCCTGCCGTCGCCGGCGAGCGGCACGGCGATCTCGGCGACGTTCTGCCGTGCGTGGGTGGTCACGGTGACCGGTGTGCCGAACTCCCCGCCCCGGCCGGTCCGGCTCTTCAGCTCGGTGATGGCCTTCCGGACCTCCGGCGAGCCGATGTCGGTGGCCTTGAGCACCACCTTGGCGGGCGCCGGCCCGCCGGGGAACGTCGTGGAGATCCGCTGGTAGGCCTCGAGCATCGGGGTGCCCTTGGGCATCTCCTGGTCCAGGCCGAGCTCCTGGGTGTGCATGCCGGCGGTCGGCGCGGCCAGGAGGAGCATGACGCCCGCCGCCAGCACCGCGAAGATCGCCGGACGGGCGAGCACGGGCCGCAGGATGGCGGCGGACACACGTCCGCCGGCGGTGCGGCGGCCACGGCGGCGGCCCAGGAACGGGATGCGGCCGAGCTCGATCTTGTCACCGAGCAGCGACAGCAGCGCCGGCAGCACGGTGACCGAGCCGAGCATCGCGATGAAGACGACCAGGATCGTGGCCAGCGCGAAGCCCTTGAACAGCAGGAGCCCGGACAGGAACATGCCCGCCATCGCCAGCATCACCGTGAGGCCGGAGATCAGCACCGACCGGCCGGACGTCGCGGCGGCGATCCGCAGCGCGGTCTCCTTGTCGTGACCCGCGGCGCGCTCGTCACGCTCGCGGCGGATGTAGAACAGGCAGTAGTCCACGCCGACCGCGAGCCCCATGAGCAGCATCACCGAGCTGGTCGTGTCGAACAGGTGCAGCGCGTGACTGGCCACGGCCAGCAGCCCGTTCGCCGCGACGAACGCGGTGAGCGCGAGCCCGACCGGCAGCAGGGCGGCCAGCGGCGCGCCGAACGCCACGAGCAGGATGCCGAGGGCGAGCGGCACCCCGGTCCACTCCGCGCGGGCGAAGTCCTTACCGAGGACGTCGTTCAGCCACTTGCCCGCGCTGGCGTCGCCGAACTGGCCGATCGTCACCTCCGGGTGCGCCGCCTTCACCCGCGCGACGGCGTCCAGGACGGGCTGGACCCGGTCGGCCGCCGTGTCCGGATCGCCGGTCATGGTGAACCGCACGAGACCGTCGCGACCGTCCGCGGAGGCGACGGTGGGCGCGACCTCACCCACGCGGCCCGTGGCCCGTACCGCGGCGGAGACGTCCGTCGCCGCGTCGCGCCAGGCTCCGGGCGTACCGCTGTGCACGATCACCATCTCTCCGGCCGGATCCTTGATCCCGGCGTCGGACAGGATCTTCTGGGCGCGGGCGGAGTCGCCCGCGGCGTTCTCGTACGGCTTCATCGTGACCTGGCCGGCCATTCCGCCGATCACGCTGGCGGCGATGACGAACACCAGCCAGCCGATGATCGCCGTCTTGCGGTGCCGCACGCTCCAGCCCCCGATCCGGGCGGCGAAAGACGACGGAGGTGCGGGGCGTCCGCGAACGTTGCTTCTCATGAGCGTCTCCTGACCTCTGGGCTCTGACGGAGACGCTAGGAATTCGCGGTGGCCCACCCCAGCCGCTCAGCACCCCTCACGCGGTGGCCTCGTCCCCCTCACGGGGGTGGTGCCAGTGACACCCCCGCGAGGTCCCTGAGCCCAGTGACCGCGAAGGTCCCGCTCGCGAGACTCGACACGGCAAGATAAGGACGGAGTCGGGAGGAATGATGAACATTGGGAAGGCGGCGCTCGCCGCCGTACGCGGACTGGGCCTGGGCCTGCTGGCGATGCTCGGATCGCTGGTGTTCTTCATCTTCTCGGTCGTGTTCATGGCGTTGTCACTGGTCGGCGTCGGCCTGTTCGTGACTCCGGTCGTCACGGCCGCCGCGCGCTCCTACATGGGCATGCGCCGGCGGCTCGCGCACCAGTGGTTCGGCGTGGAGATCAAGACGCCGTACAAGCCGAAGCCGGAGTTCCAGGGCGGCGTGCTCGGCGTGCTGGAGCGGTACCGGTGGATCATGAAGGACCCGGCGACGTACCGGGACCTGCTGTGGATGATCACCGACGCCACCGCCGGGTTCACCCTGGCGATTCTCGCCTTCACGCTCCTCTTCTACGGCCCGTACGGCTGGGTGCTGGCGGCCGGGGTCTGGTACCCGATCGTGCACTCGGGCGGCGGCGACTGGTACACCTTCGTGCACGTCACCGGCTTCGGCAGCGCGATGCTCGCCGGCCTGATGGGGTTCGTGTACGCGGGCCTGGGCGTCTGGCTGACCCCGCAGATCATGAAGGTGCACGCGCGGCTGGACGCCTCGATGCTGGGCCCCACGCACGAGCGCGAGTTGCAGATGCGTGTGGAGCGCCTCACCGAGACCCGCTCCGACGCGCTCGACACGCAGGCGGCCGAGCTGCGCCGGATCGAACGCGACCTGCACGACGGCGCGCAGGCCCGGCTGGTGGCCATGGGCATGAGCCTCGGTGCGGTCGAGCACCTGCTCGAACGCGACCCGGAGAAGGCCAAGAAGCTGCTGTCCGAGGCGCGCGAGTCCTCCTCCAAGGCCCTCACCGAGCTGCGCGACCTGGTCCGCGGCATCCACCCGCCGGTCCTGGCCGAACGCGGGCTCGGCGACGCCGTACGCGCCCTGGCCATGGCGCTCCCCCTCACCGCCGAGGTCGAGGTCGACCTTCCCGGCACCCTGGACGCGCCGGTCGAGTCGGCGGCCTACTTCGCCGTCTCGGAGGTGCTCACCAACGCGGCCAAGCACTCCGGCGCGCGCCGCGTCTGGCTGGACCTCCGGCACGAGAACGGCATGCTCCGCATCATGATCACCGACGACGGCCAGGGCGGCGCGGACATGTCCGCCGGCACCGGACTTCGCGGAATCGAGCGGCGGCTCGGTACATTCGACGGTGTCCTCGCGCTGAACAGTCCGGCGGGAGGCCCCACGATCGTGACCATCGAACTGCCGTGCGCGCTGACCGCGCCCCGGCCCTGACGCTGGAGGAGCCGGGATGCGCGTCGTCCTCGCCGAGGATCTGTTCCTGCTGCGAGACGGCCTCGTCCGGCTCCTCGAGGCGTACGACTTCGAGATCGCGGCCGCGGTCGACAACGGCCCGGAGCTGAACCGCGCGCTGCTCACGATCAAGCCGGACGTGGCCGTGGTCGACGTACGCCTCCCCCCGACGTTCACCGACGAGGGCCTGCAGGCCGCCCTGCAGGCCCGGCGCGAGGTTCCCGGCCTGCCCGTGCTGGTGCTGTCGCAGCACGTCGAGCAGCTGTACGCCCGCGAGCTGCTCGCCGACGGCAGCGGCGGCATCGGCTACCTGCTCAAGGACCGGGTGTTCGACGCGGACCAGTTCATCGACGCGGTGCGCCGGGTGGCCGCCGGCGGCACGGCGATGGACCCGCAGGTGATCTCCCAGCTCCTCGTCCGCAAATCCCGCGACGAGCCGCTGGGCGACCTGACGCCGCGCGAACGCGAGGTGCTCGCGCTGATGGCCGAGGGCCGCTCCAACCTGGCGATCGCCCAGCGCCTCGTGGTGACCGAGCGGGCCATCGCCAAGCACACGTCGAACATCTTCTTGAAGCTGGACCTGCCGGTTTCCGACGACGACAACCGCCGTGTCCTCGCGGTGCTGGCCTACCTCAACGGCTCCTGAGCGGGGTCAGCCCTGGCCGAGGTAGGCGAGGACCGCCATGACCCGGCGATGGGTGCTGGTCGTGTGCTGGAGGCCGAGCTTGAGGAAGATGTTGGAGATGTGCTTTTCCACCGCGCCGTCCGTGACGACGAGCTTGCGGGCGATCGCCGCGTTGGACATGCCCTCGGCCATGAGGCCGAGCACCTCGCGTTCGCGCGGGGTCAGCACCTCCAGCCGGTCGCCCCGGCGCCGGCGGCCGAGGAGCTGCGCGATGACCTCGGGGTCGATGACCGTGCCGCCCTCGGCGACCCGCTTGACCGCGCCGAGGAACTCCGCGACGTCGGCGACACGCTCTTTCAGCAGGTAACCGACGCCCTCGGCGCCGCCGCCGATCAGGTCGGTGGCGTAGCGCTCCTCGACGTACTGGGAGAAGACGAGGATGGGCGTGCCGGGCATCCGCTCGCGCACCTTCAGGGCGGCGCGCAGCCCTTCGTCGGTGAACGTCGGGGGCATGCGGACGTCGACGATGACGAGATCCGGCCGGTGCTCCTCGACGATCGCCAGGAGCCCGGCGCCGTCGCCGGAGGTGGCCACCGTCTCGATGCCCTCGTCGGCGAGAAGGCGGATCAGGCCTTCGCGCAGCATCACAGCGTCTTCCGCGATCACGACCCGCACGGTCGCCCAGCTTAGAGGAATTCCGGCCTCAGCTCGCCGCCGCGCCGGGGCCGGGCAGCAGGTCGACGTCGCCCGCGTGCATCGGCTCGCCGCAGTGGGCGCAGCGCAGGTCGACGCCGCTGATCTCACCGCACGCGTGATGGCGGTAGAGGACCGGCGGGCCGGCCTCGCCCGCGAGCCACCGGTCCCCCCAGCCGACCATGACCATGAGCAGGTCGACGAGCTCGGCGCCCTTCTCCGTCAGGACGTACTCATGCCGCGGCCGCCGGTCGTAGGGCCGGCGTTCGAGCACTCCCTGCTCGACGAGGTGGTTCAGCCGCTCGGTGAGGACCTTGCGCGAGATGCCGAGGTCCGCCTGGATCTGCTCGAACCGGCGGAACCCCGCGAACACGTCACGCAGGATCAGCGGCGACCAGGGCTCCCCGATGACGTCGAGCGTGCGCGCGATCGAGCACGCCATCTCCGCGAAGTTCGTGCGCTGCATGGAACCCAGTTTAGCAATCTGGGTTCCCTCAAGGAACTCCGACTGCTACGGTCATGGAGTCTCTTAAAGGAACTCGGAACGGATGGCGAGCATGAGCAAGGTCTTCAGCGCCCACGCGGTGTCGGTCGACGGTTACATCACCGGGCGCGACCCCGGCGCCGGCCGCGGGCTCGGCGACGGGGCGACGCTCTTCGACTGGTACTTCGACGGCGACACGCCCAGCCGGGTGTTCGACGGGTTCAGGCTGAGTGAGCCCAGCGCCCGGGTCTTCGACGCCTTCGCCGGACGTGTGGGCGCGGTCGTGGCGGGGCGCAACACCTACGACGACTCCGACGGCTTCGGAGGCGGTAGCCCCCACCCGAACGCCCGCCTGTTCGTGCTCAGCCACCGGCCGGCCCCGGAGATGTCCGAGCGGCAGACCCTCGTCACCACCGGCATCGAGGACGCGGTCGCGGCGGCCCGCGAGGCCGCCGGCGACGGCGACGTCGGCCTCATGGGCGGCGGCGTCCTGACCGAGGCGCTGAAGGCGGGGCTCGTCGACGAGGTGATCCTCCACCAGGTGCCGGTCCTGCTCGGCGGCGGCCGTCCTTTCTTCCAGACCCTCCCCGGGCACGTACGGCTCCGCCTCATCGAGGCCGTCCCCGCCCCGGGCGTCACCCACCTCCACTACGAAGTCGAACGCTGACCCACACCCAGGAGATGACCACGATGCTCGATCCCGACGTACGCCGCGTGCTCGACGGCACCCCGATCGCCCACCTCGCCAGCGTCCTGCCCGACGGCGCTCCCCACTCCGTGCCGGTCTGGATCGGCACGCACGGCGACCACGTCGCCATCCTCACCGGGCCGGGCTCCCGCAAGGCCCGCAACCTGCGGCGCGATCCGCGGATCGCGCTCTCCCTGACACCGGACGGCAACCCGTTCCAGCCGGTCATCATCCGCGGCAGGGTCGTCGAGTGGCTGGACGGCGACGCGGCCTGGGAGGTCGTCGACCGGATCGCGGCGAAGTACATCGGTGGCCCCTACTCGCGCGCCGAGGAGCGGGTCGTCGCGCTCATCGAGCCCGATCGCCAGAGCCTGGGGTGAGACGCGGGTGAAACCCCTGCCCGCGGGCCTCCGCGCGGACCGGCTACCAGACCGCCGGGAGGTCCGCGCGGATGACCGTGGGGCCGCCGGGAGGGCTGTTGACGGTGAGGATGCCGTCGATGCCGGCCGCGCGGTCGGCCAGGCCCGCCAGGCCGCCGCCCGGTGTGGCCTCCGCGCCGCCGACGCCGTTGTCGGACACCTCCACCACGATCCAGTTCTGGTCGCGGCTGATGCGTACGGCGGCGCGGGTCGCGCGGGCGTACTTGGAGACGTTGGTGAGGGCCTCGGAGACGATGAAGTAGGCGATGCTCTCGACGGCCGCGGGCGGGCGGGTGGGCAGGTCGACCTCGACCGCCACGGGCACCTCGGTGCGTGCGGCGACCGCGGAGATCGCGGCGTCCAGGCCGCGGTCGGTGAGGATCGCGGGGTAGATGCCGCGGGCGAGGTTGCGCAGCTCCGCGATGGCCTCCTTCGCGCCGGCGTGGGCCTGCTGGATCAGCTCCTGGGCGCCGGCCGGGTCGGTCTCCAGCTTGGCCCGGGCCCGGCCGAGGTCCATCGCCACGGCGAGGAGCTGCTGCTGGGCGCCGTCGTGCAGGTCGCGTTCGATGCGGCGGCGCTCGGCCTCCGCGGCGTCGACGCCACGCGCCCGGCTGGCCTGGAGCTGGGCAGTACGGGCCCGCAGCGCCTGGGTCTCGTTCGGGCCGAGCAGGTAGCGAGCGAGCGCGCCGTGGGCGTAGCCGACGCCTCGGACGACGTACATGGTCACGAACGCCAGCGCGATGCCGAGCGGGATCGCCGGCAGGGTCGTCAGCGTGTTGTCGAACCAGATCTCGTGGCTGCCGACGGTGAGATAGAGATAGCCGTCGTTCTTCCAGTTGATCGTCAACGGCGTCGCGATGAGCCCGGCGGCGGCGGACCACAACGCCACCGACAGGACGAACTCGACGACGCCGAGCGGGAAGGCCAGGAGCAGATAGAGGAGGTCCTTCCAGGTCGCCGGGTCGGTCGCCATGGCCTTCCACTTGGCGAACAGGTTGACGCCCCGCGGCAGCGGACGGTGCGGGTCGGGGATGTCGACGCCGAAGGCCGCCTTCGCCAGGTGACGCTCGAGCTTCGCGGCGGTCCGCCAGAGGATCATGCTGAGGGCGAGCCCGAGCACGCCCACCCAGATGATCACCGTGCCCGCGGACACCGACAGCAGCACGGTCAGCCCGACGAAGTACGCCAGTCCGAGCGGGAAGTGCAGCAGCAGGTAGGCGGCCGACCGCCACGTCAACGATTCCCTCGCCAGCCGCAGCGGACCGGACCGCCGCCGGGAGGGTGTCATCTCGAGCGTGCTGTTCACCGCGGGTCCCTTTCGCGCCGCATCCACCGTACGGCCCAAGCCTCACGGACGGGAGCCCCGCGCGCCATGGAGCGTCCCAGCCTCATGGGGGTGGGGCTAGCCCCACCCCGGGGCCCGGACAAGGAAGAACGCCCCGGGGCACGGGGCCACGGGGCGTCCTTGACGAGAATGGGGTCAGTCGTTCAGCGTCGTCTTCTGCACCTGGAGCAGGAACTCCGCGTTCGACTTGGTCTCCTTCATCTTCTCCAGGAGAAGCTCCAGCGCCTGCTGCATCTCAAGAGCGTGCAGCACCCGGCGCAGCTGCCAGACGATGCGCAGCTCCTCCGCGGACATGAGGATCTCTTCCTTACGCGTGCCGGAGCCGTCGACGTCGATCGCCGGGAACACGCGCTTGTCGGCGAGCTCGCGGCGCAGCCGCAGCTCCATGTTGCCCGTGCCCTTGAACTCCTCGAAGATCACCTCGTCCATGCGCGAGCCGGTCTCGACCAGCGCGGTGGCGAGGATCGTCAGCGAGCCGCCGTTCTCGATGTTGCGGGCGGCGCCGAAGAACCGCTTCGGCGGGTACAGCGCCGTCGAGTCGACACCACCGGACAGGATGCGGCCGCTGGCCGGAGCGGCCAGGTTGTACGCGCGGCCGAGACGGGTGATCGAGTCGAGCAGCACGACGACGTCGTGGCCGAGCTCGACGAGGCGCTTGGCGCGCTCGATCGCCAGCTCCGCGACCATCGTGTGGTCGTCGGCGGGCCGGTCGAAGGTCGAGTGGATGACCTCGCCCTTCACCGACCGCTGCATGTCGGTGACCTCTTCGGGACGCTCGTCCACGAGCACGACCATCAGGTGGCACTCGGGGTTGTTCTTGGTGATGGCGTTGGCGATCGCCTGCAGCACCATCGTCTTGCCGGCCTTCGGCGGTGACACGATCAGACCGCGCTGGCCCTTGCCGATGGGGCTGACCAGGTCGATGATCCGCGTGGTGAGCTGGCCCGGGTCGGACTCCAGGCGCAGCCGCTCCTGCGGGTACAGCGGGGTGAGCTTGGAGAAGTCGACGCGGCCCTTGGCCTGCTCGGGCTCCATGCCGTTGACCGTGTCGAGGCGAACCAGCGCGTTGAACTTCTCGCGCCGCTCGCCCTCGCGCGGCTGCCGGACGGCACCGGTGATGACGTCGCCCTTGCGCAGGCCGTACTTGCGGACCTGGGCGAGGGAGACGTAGACGTCCTGCGGACCAGGGAGGTAACCCGTGGTGCGGACGAAAGCGTAATTGTCGCGAATGTCGAGAATGCCGGAGACCGGGATCAGGACGTCGTCCTCGTTGATCACCGGGTCGGCGTCGCCGTAGCGCTCCCGGCCGCCGCGTCCGCGGTTGCGCTCCCGGAACCGGCCGCGCCGGCGCCGGCCGCCGCCGTCCTCGCCGTCGTCGTCGCTCTGCCGCTGGCCCTGGCCGCCGCGCTGGCCCTGGTTGCCGCCACGGCCGTCCTGGCCGCCCCGACCCTCGTCGCGCTGGCCGTCACGCTGGCCGTCACGGTTGCGGTTGCCGCGCTGCCGCTGGCGCTGGCCGCCGCCCTCGCGACCGCCCCCCTCACGGCCGCCGCTCTCCCGGCCGGCGCTCTCCCGGCCGCCGTCACGGCCGTCGCGGCCACCCTCGGACTCGGCCGTCTCCGTCTTGATCTCCTGCTGCTGACCCTGCTGCTGCGGGGCGGCGTCGTCGCGCCGGGACGCCCGCTCACGCCGGGGCTGCTGGGTCTCGCCGCGCTCCGTCTCGGTGGCGGCGGGAGCCGTCTTGGCCTGGCCGGCGGCCTCACCTGCCTCACCCTCGGTCTTCGGGGCCGCCTTGGGCGCCGTCGCCTGGTCACCGCTGCCGGCGTTCTGCGCCTGCTTCTCCTGGATGGCAGCGATGAGCTGGCTCTTGCGCATGCCGCCCGTGCCGCTGATGCCGAGGCTGGAGGCGAGCGCCTTCAGCTCGGGGAGCACCATGGCCGACAGGCCCGTGCCGCTGCGGCGGCGCCGCGGAGCGGGAGCCGTCTGCTCGGCAGGGGTGGCGTCAGGCGCTGTGGTGGCTGCGTCCGTGAGGAGTTCGGTGGATTCGCTCACTAAGGGTCCTTCCCAGGGAGCGGGTGTGGCCGCCGTCGGCCAGGCAACCCGGTAGTGCGAGCCGGCGGGGGCGCCGGATCAGTCGAGCTCTGCTGATCTGAAGTTGATCGGCGAAGAGTTCTGGCCACAGCCAGATGGTGGAGGCAGGTCGCCGGATCTGATCCCCGATCCCGTTACGTCCGAAGCTTTGCCGGAACAATGAACGACGAGCGGTTTCGGTGCCGGGGAACCACATCCGCGTCACGCGGCCGGCATAAGCCGGAGTGGCCGACGAGCCCACGCCCCCGAGCGGGGCATCTGGTGCGGCACTTAGCCTAACATCACCTGGGCACACTGCTATTCCCCAGAGGTCGATGTCGCGTGTCACTGATGGATCGGCTGAACGCGTGCGCCATGGGGGGCCACATTCAGCGGGTGTATGTGCCACGAAGTACCCACTTCCGCGCTGATTGAATCAACTTCGCCGTCGCGGAAGGTGAGTGCGAGGACCGTGGGCCCGGCCCCGGAGATCACGGCCGCCACGCCCTTCGCGCGCAGCCGTTCGACCAGGTCGAGCGAGGCGGGCATCGCGGGCTCGCGGTAGGACTGGTGCAGCCGGTCCTCGGTCGCGTCGAGGAGGAGTTCGGGGGTCGCGGTCAGGGCCGCGACGAGCAGCGCCGCGCGGCCGGCGTTCGCGGCGGCGTCGGCGTGCGGCACGGTGTCCGGCAGCAGCCCCCGCGCGCGTTCGGTGGCGAGGCGCTCGTCGGGCACGAATGCCACCGGCCGTACGCGCGATGACACGTCCATCCTGGTCAGCCGGGCTCCACCAGGGGCCTGCCAGGCGATGGTGAGGCCGCCGGCGAGGCAGGGTGCGACGTTGTCGGGGTGCCCCTCGATGCGCGTCGCGAGCGCCAGGACGTCGTCGTCGGTGAACGTCTCGCCCGCGGGATGCAGGGCGCGCGCGGCGACGATGCCGGCGATCGTGGCCGCCGAGGACGAGCCGAGCCCGCGCGCGTGCGGGATGCGGTTGACGCAGCGGATCCGCAGCCCGGTGAGTTCGCCGCCGAGCCGTTCGTACGTCGCGCGGAACGTTCGCGCGATCAGATGGTCGGCGCCGCGTCCGGCGGTGTCCTCCCCCTCGCCGCTGACCTCGATCGACAGGCCGGATCCGGCCACCTCCACCTCGACGTCGTCGTACAGGCCGAGGGCCAGCCCGAGCGCGTCGAAGCCCGGCCCGAGGTTGGCGCTGGTGGCCGGCACCCGGACCCGTACGGCACGGATCACGTGAGTTCCAGCGCCGAGGCCGCGGCGTGGGCGTCGACCGGCACGGTCATCGGCGCGGGCGCGCCCGAGATCGCCCAGTCGGGGTCCTTCAGGCCGTTGCCGGTCACCGTGCAGACGACCCGCTGCCCGGCGGACACGAGCTCCTCCTCGCGGGCCTGCAGCAGGCCGGCGACGCTGGCCGCCGAGGCGGGCTCGACGAAGACGCCCTCCTCGCGGGCGAGCAGGCGGTAGGCGGCGAGGATCTTCCGGTCGGTCACGGCCTCGATCGCGCCGCCCGACTCGTCGCGTGCGCGTACGGCAAGGTCCCACGAGGCGGGATGGCCGATGCGGATCGCGGTGGCGATCGTCTGCGGCTTGAGCACCGGCTCGCCGCGCACGATCGGCGCGGCGCCCGCGGCCTGGAAGCCGAGCATGCGCGGACGCGTGTCGGCCTCCTGGTATCCCATCCAGTACGCGGAGATGTTCCCGGCGTTGCCGACGGGCAGGCAGTGCACGTCGGGGGCGGCGCCGAGCGTGTCGACGATCTCGAACGCGGCGGTCTTCTGCCCTTCGAGCCGGTAGCGGTTCACCGAGTTGACCAGGGCGACCGGGTAGTCGGCGGACAGCTTGCGCGCGAGCTCCAGGCAGTCGTCGAAGTTGCCGTCGATCTGCAGGAGCCGGGCGCCGTGCACGAGCGCCTGGGCCAGCTTGCCCATCGCGATCTTGCCCTGGGGCACCAGCACCGCGCACACCATGCCGGCGCGCACCGCGTACGCGGCGGCCGAGGCGGAGGTGTTGCCCGTCGAGGCACAGATGATCGCCTTGGCGCCGTCCTGGGCCGCCCGGCTGATCGCCACCGTCATGCCCCGGTCCTTGAAGGAGCCGGTCGGGTTGGCGCCCTCGACCTTGAGATGGACGTCGCAGCCGGTGAGCTGGGACAGCCGTGGTGCGGGCAGCAGCGGCGTGCCGCCCTCGAACAGGGTGATGACGGGCGTGTCGGCCGTCACCGGAAGCCGATCACGGTACTCCTCGATGATCCCCCGCCATGCCTTGGTCACGGTGATCCCTCCTGACCTGCGATGACCGTACGCCGAGTGTAGAGGCGGCGGAGCCTCGCGTCTCACGTCGTTCCACATGCTGGGATCAACAGGGGATATCTATCATTGTGCCCCGTGCGTCCCCGAGCGCTCGTCGCCGCCTCCGCCACTACGGCCGTCGTCGTGGCGGCCGGCGTCCTCTGGCTGACCGGCGGCCTGCGCGCGGCCGACACGCCCGCGACCGTACGCCCCGGGCAGGAGGTCGACCAGCATCTGTTCCGCACCCGGCTCGTCGGCGCGCACGTCACGACGGTCCCGAAGACCAAGTTCGCCGCCGCCCGCCGGTTACTGGTGATCAACGCCTGGGTCGTCAACCCCACGCGGGAGACGACGGGCACGATGGCCGGGGCGGACGACGACGTCTTCGCGCACGGCATCTTCCTCTACTGGAACACGCGTAACGGCCCCCGGCCCACGTTGAAGGACGCGCAGGGCATCGCGGGCGACACGCTGTTCCGCTCGCTCCAGCCGCGGCTGCCGACGTACGTCGCCGTGCAGTACGAGCTGAGCGCCACGACGGTGATGCCCGATCACATCAGGGTCGCGCTGGCCGCCTACCGGCGCACCGCCGCGGGCGTCCTCGACCCGCGCGGTTACTGGGGCTACCAGCCACGGCGCTACACGACGAGGGTCGAACACGACCCGTTC
Source organism: Actinoallomurus oryzae (assembly GCF_039541955.1). Taxonomy (NCBI): domain Bacteria; kingdom Bacillati; phylum Actinomycetota; class Actinomycetes; order Streptosporangiales; family Thermomonosporaceae; genus Actinoallomurus; species Actinoallomurus oryzae. The sequence goes on from NZ_BAABHF010000043.1 coordinate 120,664, forward strand.
ACGCACCGATCGGGCCGTGTCACGCAGATCATTCCGGTCCTGGTCGCCAACGTCACGCTGCCGGTGAAGCGATGAAGCGACGGTGGTCGATCCCGCTCACCCTCGTGCTGGCCGGCGCGGCGGTGGGACTGCAGGCCGGACACTGGAGCTACGAGCGGGCGTACGGGCCGTTCGTGCGGAACGGCGAGCTCGGGCGGACGGTCACCGAGCCGCGCTTCACCGTCCAGGTGGAGCAGGTGGTCACCGCACGCACCATCCGGGTGCCGGAGGGCCCGTACGGCGCCAAGCCGCAGATCATCCCGGCGAACGGTGTCTTCGTCGTCGTGATCGCCACGGTCGCGGCGCGGCGTTCGCCGGAGTTCGTCGCGGCGGCCCGGCTCGACACGCGGTACGGCCACTACTACCCGACCGACAAGCTGGGATCCAGCGGACTTCTCGGGCCGCCGGTGACCACGCTGGGGTTCGTACGGCTCCAGCCCGGGATGCCGCGCCGGGGCTGTTATGTCTTCGATGTGCCGCCGGGCGCGCTGGAGGGGGCCCGCTTCGCGCTGTCCGACCGCGACACCGAGGAGGCGGCGTTCGGCCACTACCGCGACGACCCGGTGCGCTTCAGCGCCGAGGTCCACGTCGACCTCGGCATCTCCGCCGGCGACGCCGCCGAGCTGACCCGTACGGCGGCCACCGGGTACGGCCTGCCGGAGCCGTCGTGAAGCGCGCGGCGCGGATCCTGGCCCTGCCGGCCGTGACGACGGTCGCGATCTACCTGCCGTTCCGGGCGGAGTGGCGGCACTACCGCCAGGACGTCCCCGGCGGCCACACCCGTACGGTCGCCCCCGGACGGCCCGCCGTCTTCCAGCGGATCCGCTGGACGCTGGTCTCGTACGGACCGGCGGTACTCAAACCCGGAGATCTCCCCCCGGACGGCATCGACGCCCCGGCCCGGCCGGGCGAGACCCTCGTCCTCGTCACGCTCAAGGCCGAACCACTCACGAAGAACCCCGCCGACTCGAACATCGACTTCGCGCTGCGCGACCGCGCGGGAAACCGCTGGACGGCGCGCGAGTGGCACACGGTGATCTACTACGGCACCCACGAGCCCGCGTACGTCATGGGGCTGGTGCCGAGCCGGGCGGCCGGCTCGATCGAGCTCGTCATGCGGCACCGGCACCAGGACCTGTCACCGGCGCTGGGCGGTCCGGAGCTGGTGTTCCTCCACCGGCCCTCCGCATGACCAGGTCGAACATCGCGGCCAGCAGGGCGAGCCGGAGGATTTCGTACACCAGCCGGTGGCCGTACTCCACCGGCGCGAGCACGAGGTTCCAGAACCGTACGGTGTGGTCGGTGCCGATGAGCGCGATCACACCGCGCTGGACGCGGTCCATGAGCGCGCCGATCGCCACGTAGCAGAGGCAGAACCACGCGAACACCGGCGCGCCCGCACGGAACACCAGCCGCACCGCGTGTGCCACCGGCACGTACTTCTCCCGCGCGCCACGGCCGGCCAGCTCCGCGAGCCGGCGCGGGCGCCCGGTGAGGCGGGCGGCGAGACGCTCCAGCGGCGTTCCCTCGATCGCCTCGCGATCGTGCCGTTCGAGGCCGTACACGACGGCCGCGATGGCGAGCCAGACCAGCGGCAGGACGAGGGCCTGCTCGACCGGCCCGGCGTCCGGCGGGCTCAGGCGGCCGGTGAGCGCGTGCCAGAAGACGCGGCCGGTGACCCAGCGCTGGGCCGCCCGTACGAGCTGGACGATCGAGTACAGCGCGTAGAGCGTGAAGTTGACCTCCAGGAACGCGACGAGCACGGCGAGGACGCGGCCCGGCCTGGCCTCGTGCCGGCGTTCGGCGAGGACGCGCAGTCCCCACGCGACGACGGCCACCACGAGCGCCACGGGGATCGACACGTTGAGGATCTTGCCGACGTCGAGGTAGTCGCCCGCGTCGGCGAGCCGCTGGGCGTCCGCCCGCAGCACCTCGCGCAGGTCGTCGGTGTAGAGGTTCCAGCCGAGATAGATCAGCACGAACGGGAACAGCGTGCGGCCGATCGCCGCGGCGTACGGCTCGTCGGGGTCCTTGATCGCATCGAGGCGCCGGCCCAGCGTGAACATCATCCCGATCGTGACGACCAGCGAGATCAGCACGACCACGCTGAGCAGCACGAGAACGAGTACGCGCCGGAGCCCCGGCTCGCTGCCGTGGCCGAGCTCGGAGATCGCCTGGATCAGCACGTAACGCGGGATCGCCCCGGCGCCGAACCAGAGGGCAAGCGGCACGAACGACCCCGCCGCGAGGCGCAACGCCGCGACCGGAAGCGCCAGGACGGACAGTAGCCCGGTAGGCCTCGCCGCAGTCCCGGCATTCTCCGCCATCGTCGAGCATCCTAGCCACCGATGGAAACCACCGTCGGCCAACGGACAAGAGACTGACGGCCGCAACAGGGTTGCCATCACGGAGGAGGCCTTCGGCGGACCTGTTCTCCCGATCCACCAGGCACTGGACCTTACTCAAGAGAACATCGCTCAGCCAGGAGTACCCACGCACCTGATGTGGCAAGAGTGAGTACCTGAGGTACTCACTTGCTGGGGCAGCTCCTCGCGCTCTACGGTCGAGCTCGCAGTGCCGCAAGATCTCTAAGGAGCCCCCGTGCGGGATGAACAGGGCAACGCTGATCGACTGCTCTCCAGAAACGAGTTCGCCCGGCTGGCGGGGGTGAAGCGACCCACCATCACGAAGTGGGCGAGGCTTCAAGGCTTCCCAAAGGTTCTCCACCTGGCCGACGGAGAATACTTCACGCTCGCGAGCGTCCTCGAGTGGCTCGACCGTCGCCCGATCCCGGCGAAGAATCGTGCGGCCGATGAGCCGGCCGACGCCACTTACGGCCGACGGGCGCGCCGCAGGAGCGTACATGCCCCTGAGACGCCCGCGCGTCGGACGACGCGCACTGGCGCCGGCAGTTCCGACCTGGCCCACGACCACCTGCTCGGACCGCTGGCGGAAAGTGTTCGCGGGGGCGCCGGTTCCCAGGCCGACTACCTCTCTCTTCTGCTCTGCCTCATCTTCGTGCGCGTTACCGCCCGCGACGAATGGATGAGACTCATGGAGGTCACCGAAACAGATTCGGACCGGATTCGCCCCGATGGTCTTGTCCGTCACGTCAGCGAGCGCGTGGACCAGGTGCTCCGGTCGCGCGGAGTCCCGTCCGGCGTTTACTCCGTCCTCGAGCGGCTGCGTCCGCGCGCCGCTGAGGACCTCATTGAAGTGATCCGCGCCTGCGACCAGCTCGGCGACGACGACTTCGACGCGCTGCTGAGTCGTTTTTCCACCGAAAGGCGGCTGGGGAGCGCGGACTACTTCACGCCTGCGGAAGTGGCGCGTCTGATGGCAGGCCTGGTCATCGCCGAAGATGCCGAGGGTGGCACGGTCTACGACCCGTACCTTCGCGGAGGAGAACTGCTGCGCGCCGCGAGCCGAACGCGCCAGGTCCAGACGGTAGGCGGTGAGAGCCCGAATCGGGAGACTTTGCGCCTCGCCGGTATGAACCTGGCTGTCCATGGTTTGACGGCCCGGCTCCGCCCAGGAAGAGACACGCCATGGGATGAACCGGATGAGCATCGTTCGCCGGCCGACGCCGTACTGCTCAACCCGCCGTTCAATCGGCAGCGCCCGATGGCGCGAAGGCGTTCGGACAGCGAATGGCCGTTCGGCCCGCCTCCGCGGCACAACGACAACTACGCGTGGGTCCAACATGCGGTCTCATCACTCACATCCGGGGGCAGGGCCGCCGTGCTGATGACGTCTCAGGCCGGTGTCAGCTCCGACGAGGAGGAACGCCGGATCCGCAAGGAGATGGTGGAGAAGGGCGCGATTGAAGCCGTTGTCGCGCTGCCCGCACACATTTTCCCGCTGAGCGACGCCGCCGTGATGTTGTGGGTGGTTCGTCGCCCCGCCCCTGGCCCCCGCCGAATCCTGTTCGTCGACGCCAGAGCCATGAGCGGCAAGGACCAGGCCGGCCCGGTCTTGTCCAGGGAAGCCGTTGAGTCGATTCCAGAGCTGTTCACCGACCGGCTCCGCCTGCCCGAAGGTGAGCGGATCGAGTTGGCGGGCGGCGGCAGCGCGACCGTGGCAGGTGCGGACGCGCTCCGCGACACGGGTCATTCGCTGCACCCGTCGGACTACCTGAAGGGCACGCGCGGGGCCGCGCGCTCCATGCGGTCGGAGGACACCGCAGTCAGCCTCGCCGAGCTGGCTGACATCCGATCGCGGGTGAGCACGGCCGACTCCCGAGTCGAGGAGCTGCGGACTCTGCCCCTTACCAGGGCCTCAAGCGGTTTGCCCTCGGGCTGGCGGCGGCTCGCGCTGGAAGACATCTGCCTGATCCAGGCCGGGCCGTCCTATTCACGGCTCGGAACAGACGATCGCACCAAGGACGGCCCGGTACCTGTCGTGATGCCACGGCATCTACGCGACCGTCGCATCGTCGCCACCGGAGCGGAATGCGTCAGCGAGGAACTCGCGCGAAAGCTCGCGAAGTTCCGGCTCTCCCCGTACGACATCCTCTGCGTCCGATCAGGGGCCATGACCGAACCGGCACTCGTCGAAACGAACCAGGACGGCTGGCTCTTCGGAGCCAACCTCTTCCGGCTGCGCCGGATTGGCGCTGAGACGGTGGACCCGTGGTACCTGCTGGGTTTCCTGTCACTGGCCACCGTGCGGGAGTGGATCGAGGACAGATCGACCGGCACGGCCGTCCCTTTCATCACCGGCCAGACCCTCGGCCGGCTCATGGTGAGCATTCCTCCGATCGACGAGCAACGCGGGATCGGCGCAAGCCTCCGGGCGTTGGACGATCAAATCGCGGCGCATCGAAACTTCGCGCGCGCCTCCGAACAAGCGCGGGCAACGCTGGCAGAACAGTTGATGGAAGGCGTCGTGACTCTTCCATGACCGCCGACGAGACCAGAGACGACACGACGAACGGCAAGGTCGGCGCTCCGGCAACGGGCCTGGGCACAGCACTCAGAGGGCTCGTCCCCCCAGTGTCGGGATTCGGCCTCCCCATCGGTTGCGGCTTGTTCGGCGCGCCATCGTGGGTCGTGTGCGTTCTGGGCGCACTCGGGCTCGCTGTCTTCGCCCTGCAGATCGTCTTCCCCCAGGAATCCGCCGACCGCTTGGCCTGGTGGCGCGACCGTCGCCGCTCACGTGAGCGCATCGCCGCCCGGCGGGCGGAGGGGGCCAGGAGTGAAGACGACCGACCGTGGTGAGCCAGGTCCCACTCCGCTAGTCGTCGCCCTCGACGCGCATCACGCTGGCGACCGCGCGGACGATCTCCAGGTCGCGAAGGCGCTCGATGGTGGCCGACAGCGCGCCGTCGGGCGCCCGGTGGGTGACGATGACGAGCTGCGCCTCCTCGCCGTGCCCCTCCTGGCGCACGGCCTGGATCGACACGTCGTTCTCGGCGAACTCGTCGGCGACGCGGGCCAGCACGCCGGAGCGGTCGGCGACGTCCAGCGCCACGTGGTAGCGGGTGATCGTGTCGGCCATCGGGAGCACGGGCAGCTCGGCGTAGGTCGACTCCGCCGGCCCGCGGGTGCCGTGCACGCGGTTGCGGGCGACCGCGACGATGTCGCCGAGCACGGCGCTCGCGGTCGGCGCCCCGCCGGCGCCCGCGCCGTAGAACATCAGCGAACCGGCCGACTCTGCCTCCACGAAAACGGCGTTGTACGCCTCGCGGACGCTCGCCAGCGGATGCGAGCGCGGGATCATCACGGGGTGCACGCGGACCGACACGCCGCGACCGGCGCGGTGCTCCGCCGACGGCACGCGCTCGCAGATCGCCAGGAGCTTGACCACGCAGTTCATCGCCTTGGCGCTGGCGATGTCGGCGGAGGTCACGTCGGCGATGCCCTCGCGGTGCACCCCGGCGGCGGTGACACGTGTGTGGAAGGCGAGCTGGGCCAGGATCGCGGCCTTGGCCGCCGCGTCGAAGCCCTCGACGTCGGCGGTCGGGTCCGCCTCGGCGTAGCCGAGCGCCTGCGCCTCGTTCAGGGCCTCGGCGAACCCGGCCCCGGAGGTGTCCATCTGGTCGAGGATGTAGTTGGTCGTGCCGTTGACGATGCCCATGACCCGGTGGACGTGATCGCCGACCAGCGACTCGCGCAGCGGGCGCAGCAGCGGGATCGCCCCGGCGACGGACGCCTCGTAGTAGATGTCAGCGCCGTACTCCCGCGCCGCGCCGAACAGCGTGGCGCCGTCCTCGGCCAGCAGCGCCTTGTTCGCCGTGACGACCGACTTTCCGGCCTTCATGGCCGCGAGGAGGAGCCCGCGCGCGGGCTCGAGCCCGCCGATCACCTCCACCACGATGTCGACGTCGTCGCTGGTCACCAGGCTCATGGCGTCGGTGGTTAGCAGCTCGGCCGGGACACTCTCACGGCGCTTGTCGAGCCGCCGCACCGCGATCCCGGCCAGCTCCAGCGGGACGCCGACACGGGCGGCGAGGTCGTCGGCCTGCTCACGCAGCAGCCGCACGACCTCGGTACCGACGGTGCCGCACCCCAGCAGTGCGATCCTCAATGTCACGGCGAGACCTCCAGGCGCAACAGATCCTCCTCGGTCTCGCGGCGGAGGATGAGCCGGGACCGTCCGTCGCGTACGGCCGCGACCGCCGGCTTCGGCACGTGGTTGTAGTTGTTGGCGAGTGAACGGCAGTACGCGCCGGTGGCCGCCACCGCGACGAGGTCGCCGGGGGCGAGGTCCTCCGGCAGCCACAGGTCGCGCACGACCATGTCGCCGCTCTCGCAGTGCTTGCCGACGAGGCGGCTGAGCATCGGGGCCGCGTCGGAGCGCCGCGAGGCGAGCACGCTGGTGTACTCCGCGCCGTACAGCGCGGTGCGGATGTTGTCACTCATGCCGCCGTCGACCGAGACGTACGTGCGGAGCCCGTCGAGCGGCTTGACCGTGCCGACCTCGTACAGCGTGATGCCCCCGGGCCCGGCGATCGTACGGCCCGGCTCGACGGTCAGCCGCGGCACCGTCAGGCCCCGCTCCCGGCAGTTACGGTCGATGATGCCGCGCAGGTTGTCGGCGATGTGCTTGGGGTCGAGAGGGTCGTCACCCTCCAGGTAGGCGATGCCGTAACCGCCGCCGAGGTCCAGCTCGGGCAGCTCGGCGCCGTGCTCGTCGCGGATCGCGACCAGGAGGTCCACGACGCGGTGGGCGGCCAGTTCGAAGCCGTCGGTGTCGAAGATCTGCGAGCCGATGTGGGAGTGCAGGCCGACGAGCTCCAGGGAGTCGATGTCCTGGACGCGGCGGGCCGCCTCCAGCGCGGTCTCCCGGGCGAACCCGAACTTCTGGTCGTCGTGCGCGGTGGCGATGAACTCGTGCGTGTGCGCCTCGACCCCCGTCGTGACGCGGATCATCACCTTGGGCCGTACGTGCCGCTCCTTGGCGAGGTAGCCCAGCCGCGCGATCTCCTCGTAGGAGTCGACCACGATGTGCCCCACACCGGCGTCGAGGGCACGCGTGAGCTCGCCGGTGGACTTGTTGTTGCCGTGAAAGGTGATGCGCTCGACCGGGAACCCGGCGTGCAGCGCGATCGCGAGCTCGCCCCCCGTGCAGACGTCCAGGCCCAGCCCCTCTTCGGCCACCCAGCGGGCGATCTCCGTGCTCAGGAAGGCCTTGCCGGCGTAGTAGACGTCGCCGTCGCTGAAGGCGCCGGCGAACTCGCGGCACCGGGACCGGAAGTCCTCTTCGTCGTAGACGTAGAGCGGGGTGCCGTACTCCCCCGCGAGGTCACGGACGTCCACCCCGCCGATCGTCAGGGCGCCGTCCTCGCGCCGCGCGTTGCGCGGCCAGACACCGGCCGCGAGCGCGTTGAGGTCGCGCGGCGGGGGCAGCGGGTGGTCCTCGGGCAGCACGTCGGCATGCCGTGGACCGGCCGGGTGCACTCGACTCATGATCTCTCCGTAACGCTCACAGGCGGGCGGTCGTTCATCGGCAGGCGGGCGGTCGTCCATCGGCGGGTGGCCGCTCACAGGCGGTCGTCCGGCATTTCCCCGAGCATCCGCAGGCCGTTTCCCAGCACGATCCGCACCGCACGGGCCAGACCCAGCCGCGCGGTGTGCCGGGTGCCGATGGGCTCGTCACCCCTGGGCAGCGCGGGACACTGCTCATGGACGTCGTGGTAGGCGTCGGCGATCCGTTCGAGGTGCCGGGTGAAGGGGCGCGGGTCGTCCTGCCGCGCCGCCTGCTCCGCCCGTCCGGGAAAGTCGGCGAGAAGCCCGATCAGCAGCCGCTCGCGAGGGTCGTCCAGCGGACCTTCCGCCTCACGCAGCCCGAGGTCGGCGGCGTGCCGCCGGATCCCGCAGGCACGCGCGTACGCGAACCGTACGCGGAAGCCGGGGTTGTCGAAGGTCAGCGGCCGCGTGGGCCAGCGTTCGGCCCGCGGAACGGCCATCAGACCGTACGACTCATCGATCCGGGTGGTGAGCGGCGTGTCCATGGTGATCGTGAGAAAGCCGGGGCCGGTCGTCCTGGCGGTACGGACCCCCGGCCGCTTGGCGAGATGCTTGGCGAGGACCGCCGCCACCTCAGGTGCGGACCGCCCCGCGGCCCTGGCGAGCCGTAGCGGAAGCGGCGTGGCGTAGTCCCCCGTGGCGGTCGCCTCGACCGGCGCCTTCTCCGGAATGGGCACGCTGATGTCGCCATCGGCGACCGCGTCACGTACGGCGGCGATGACGGCACTGCTCAACTCACCCGGGTTCACGTGCGCGAGGCTACCCGGGGTCACGCGTACGAGACTATCTGACCAGCATGTGGACTGGAGAGGGCCGGAAAGATCAACCGGCGTCATTCGCGTCGTCCGGGCTGGGACCGGCGCCGGCCAGCTCACGAACGGTACGGATCAGCTCGGACGGATCGAACGGCTTGGTGACGTAGGCGTCCACCCCGATCTCGTGCCCCCGGCGAATGTCATGCTCCTGCGCCCGCGCCGTGATCATCACGACCCTGATGCCCCGCGTACCGGGATCCTCCCGAAGCTTCACCGCGGTGACCCAGCCGTCGAGCCGGGGCATCATGATGTCGAGCGTGATCACGTCGGGATCGACCTCGCGCACCTTATCCAAGCAGTCCTGACCGTCGACAGCCGTCGCCACCTCGAACCCCTCCAGTTGGAGGTTCACGGCGATGAGCTGCCGGATCACCTCGTCGTCATCGACGACCAGCACGCGTCCAAGGGTCACGGCCGCAAAGCTAGCGGTTCGACCACCCGGGACACGCGGAGAACGACAACGTGCGGCATCATCGTTATCGGGGGGACGACCGACCGAAACCACCGCGTAGCCAACGACCACCCCACCGACCCGGCGGCCTGGCATCGAACCGGGCCTCACGCCGGGACCGGCGCGAGCGGTACCGGGATGCTGGTAATCTCTAGGCGTCTTGAGCCCCCTTAGCTCAGGGGATAGAGCACCGGCCTCCGGAGCCGGGTGCGCAGGTTCGAATCCTGCAGGGGGCGCCGTTTGACCCAGGGGGGCGACCCCCTGGAACCCCCGCTGTGAGGGGCTCCGCCCCCCACGCCCCCCACGGGTTGCTGCCGGAAGAGGGTTTACGCTCCCGATCGGCACACACTCGGTCATCCGCAGCAAGTCGTTCGCTGCTGGGCGGACACGCTCGTCACTAGAAACCCTTACACCACTTCCGCCGACGCAATCCCCGTTCGTCGTGGCCGTCGAGGCACTGGGCGTACAGGTATTACAGGATCCCGGTCGCGTGCCCGCGACTTTCCTACAGGCCAGGACCATCAACCATCTGCCCGCCTCGGTTCCTCAGTCGTACCTGGCTCATCAGGAGGCGGCGCATGGCGCCATAGCTGCATTCGAACCGGTCGGCGACCTGCCGAATGCTCCACCCTTGCTCGTACAGCCGTACCGCGTCCTCGACTAGGACCTCATGGTCGTTCGATGCTTCGCTGTGGAGGATCTTGCGAATGTCGGCGGGGTGGTAGCGCCGATGACCGCCAGGGGTGAAGACCGGTGCGAGCCTGCCTTCACGTGCCCATCGGGCGATGGTCGTGGTCCGGACACCGAACAGCTCCGCGACCTCGCGCGGGCGCAAGAGCGGTTCGTCGTTGAGACGCTGCTGGCTGAGGGGATTGGGAGAAGACATCGTGATATGCCGATCCTGTTTCTCGGTGTGGGGAGAGAGGGGGGAGTCTCGGTCCTGAGGGCGCCGCATCGCCGCGGCCATCGACACCGGTTCGGAAGGGTTACCGGTGGAGGCCGCAGCGCACTCAGGACCGAGACATCTATCGGGGGGCCGCCATCACGGATGCGCCGGCGGATGATCGAGGGCCCGTTCAGGGCATGAGGGTCTGTCTGTCCTCGGGCGTCAGCTCGACGCCGGTGCGGGTCATGAGGACGTGAATGGTCTTGCCGTGCTCGGCCTGTTCGACCCACGTCATCGCGGCCAGAGCCTTGATGATCGGGATGCCCCGGCCCGAACCCGCCAACGGCCCGCGGTGAGCCTCTTTGGGCATCGCCGGAGCAGTATCGACCGCATACAGGTGCGTCCACCGGTCATGAACGCCAACGCCGAGGTGAACCGGCCGTGCGCCATCGGAGGCGGGGGCGAGTTTGGCGACCTCCCGGACGGCGTTGGTGATCAGCTCTGAGACCACCAGCACCACATCACCGACATGCTCGGCATCGACGTCGGCGACCTCGGCGAGCACACTCTCGGTGAACCGACGCGCCCACGCCACTGACTCCGCAGCCGCCGGGAACGACCGCCAACACGGACCCGCCACGGTGCCGACGGCCAATCGCCCCGTCTCCAGTGCCGCCGCGAGAACCGACGCAATCGACGTCTCGCGCGAATTGTCGGTCATGACCGCCGAACCCCCGAACACGAACCCGGCTCGGCGATGACCTCGAACACAGAGAAGGCTCGGCCTGTACCCGCGCACCGCCAGCAATCAACCGGAGCAGACCCGGCTGCAGCGTCACCGACCCTGATCAAGACCGCCCGTCGGACCGACCGCAGACGCCAGCCACGCCCACCGCACGACCGACACCGCCCAACGGCTTCCACGTCACTCATGACGAATACGATCTGTCACGAGCCACGCGCAAAACACTCCCGGCGGTTATCCCCATCGGGGATAAGATGCGAAGCCCTGGTCGTGCGGGGAGGAGGCTACGGCTCGATGTACCAGTCGCCATTTGAGCCGATCGACATTCCGGACCATGCCTGGCAACAGGAATCAATCCGGCAAATTCTCCGGAATCGCCTCGCCGGCCCCCTGTTCGCCTTCGCGCAGAAGTACGGCATCAGCCAGACGCGGTTAGCAGTAGCAACCGGCGTGTCCCAGGGCCGTATCAACGACCTCATCCACGAACGGCGCAGCAACATCACCGCCATCGAGGTATGGATACGCATCGCGGACGGCCTCAACATGCCCGACCACGCCCGCACGACGATGGGCCTCGCGCCCGCCGTCCCCGCGCGTGCAACATCCTCTGGCAGGCCTGCAGCCGAGCCAAGAGCGCTCTCAGCACCGCAGGAAATCTCCAGCCTCTTGTCCGAGGTCATCTCGACCGAAACGAACGATGAGGCAATCGATCAGCTTTCCCGCGCGGCCAACTCCCTTGCGGAGTCTCATACGCAGGTTCCAGCGCAGAAGGCCCTCGCTCAAGTCTTGCGCCTCCACAGGGAGACACAGACTCTTCTCCGGCGGCAACAGAGCCTTCGCCAGAAACGCGAGCTGTACCGAATCGAGTCACATCTACTCGCACATGCCTGCCTGCTCTTCGGAGACCTCGACAAGAACGCAGCAGCAGACGAGTACGGCGAAGCCTCACTCGTCTTCGCTCAGGAGGCAGGCGCCAACGAGGCCATCGCATGGACCGTCCGCGCAAAGACCTTGAGGTGGCAAGAGAGATTCATCGAATCAGCCGACATGGCACGACGAGGCTATGACTGCAGCCCCGCTACTCCGCTGAGAGTGCAACTGGCCAGCCAGGAGGCCAACGCCGCAGCACTCCTCGGCGATGCCAAGAGAGCACGCGAGGCGATGAAGAGAGCGGAAGCCGCCGCCGAGTCCATAGAGCCGGACTCCGGCCTGTCCGCCTGGTCATTCCCCGCCGCACGCCAGGCGATCTTCGCCCTATCTGTCGCCATCCACACCGACGACCCCGACGCAGCCTTGCGGGCCTCAGCGATGGCGCACCGCGCGTGGGAATCCGGGGTCCCGAGGGTCCCCGCGACCTGGGCGCAGATCCAGGCCGGCACCGGCATCGCACATCTAATGAAAGACTCGCTCGATGAAGCCGTACGGGAAGTCACCCCAATCTTGGCGCTACCTCCAGAGTTCCGCGTCGCTACCGTGACCGCATACCTCAAGAACCTTGATCGCCGTCTAGGCGATCCTCGCTTCCGACGCGACAAGAACGCACTCGCCCTGAGGCGAGACATCCGAGACTTCATCACCGCCGCCCCCGTCCTGCCCGAGGCAGGCTGATGACGAGAAGCAGATGAGCCCTCTCCCAGAACGCATGCGAGACCGTTGGCGCAACAGAGCCGAGACCGAGCCTGGCCAGGGCACCATCTACTGGCACATACTTCTCCAAGACAAGCCTAATGCGCTCGCCTTGGCAAGAGAAGCACAAGAAAGGCTATCTAGCGTCCCTGGTCTACACATGACCCCACGGGAGCGGCTTCATATAACGACGCTCCTCGTTGGATCGGCGGATTCAAGCTCATCAGAGCAGACCGCTCGGATGCTAGAGGAGACGAGACGCACTCTTGCGGGGGTCCAGCCAGTTGGCATTACCCTTGGCCATATTCTCTACCATCCCGAAGCCATCATGCTCGGAGTTCATCCGCAGCGAGCTCTCGACCCGATACTCAACGGGGTTCGAGCTGGGATGCGACATGCGCTCGGAGAAGAAGGAACTATTAACGGGGCATTTCCTTCTTGGACGCCGCACATAACCGTAGCGTACAGCACAACTGACCAAGCGGCAGCACCGATAATTGACATCCTCGGTCGGGAGCTACCAACTTGCACTGTTCTCATTGATGCCGTGAGCCTTGTCGTCCAATGGGGCCCAGAACGACTCTGGGACTGGCAAACTATCGGGACTATTCGGCTGACACCTAGAACAAGTTACCCCAAAACATAAGTTAAGGCTTTGCATGCGAAATGGATCTATACTCACTAACCTCTAGTGTTGCTACTATCCATTTGTTTTCGTCTAACGGCGGCGCGCCAAAATGCAACACATATGAAAGCGGCACAAGAAGCCAAGGGCCACCGAGACTACATGCCAACTTCATCTGCGAGATCGGCGAACTGGTCCAGTGAAAATGTTGGGGCGGTCCTGAGAATAGCGATGATTTTAAGAGGCGTATCTCCAGTTCGATCTGAACCGGAAACGGATGCACCCTTTGTTTTTCTGGATAGAATTCTACCGCCCGAGAAGTCAAGAACCCGAATGCCCTGCTTAAGTCTCGATCCCGAAAATTGGCTCAGGTCAAGCATAAACGCCTCGGAACGATGACCGGCAGAGTGCGCATCCGAAACACCACTGTCTACCAGATGTATGAGACGAAGGTCCAGCAAGTCCGTCAGAATATTGTACCTCTGCGGGTAATTTTCCTTGTCTTGGTATCGAACGAGGAAGTAAGTATGACTTTTCTCTTCCAAACAGAAGGTGCGAACTCGCTTTAGCGCTTCGAGTGTGCGGGTCGCCGAAGTGACATTGGAGGCCATATCGTCCTCGAGTTCCTGCACCTTAACTTGCGCCGCATCGCCGGCCGCCTGGTTGACGTCCTGGACCCCAACCAGCCTCGCGTTTGAACGGCGCTGAGCCTTCGCGATAGAACTGGCTGCGAGGACTAGATAGTCGCGTGGAACCGCACCGGAAGCCAGCACTAGTCGGTCGAGAGCGGCACCATGAAACAATCTCGTTAGAGCGGGAACGCCCACATGTCGAGCATATTGCAAGAAGATATTTTCCAGGAACTCTTTTGCGCGCGCAGGATCTTGCAGGGTGACGTCCAGATCCAAGAGATCCGCGTCGTGAATTGTCTGCAGCCCGAGTGGAGGAGATGATTGAAACCATCTCGTGAGATGACGAATCGAAGCGATCTTTAGCCAAGCATTAGCGTCACGAACGCACCCGTGAAGCATGTCCAAGACGCGAGGCTGTTGGGCACGCGACAAATAGTAAAAGTCATCAATAAAAACAAAAAGCTGCAAGCCAGCAGTGTCAAGGAACCGCTTCAACACTCGCTGGATTCTCGGAATTAGAGCTGTAATTTCATTCGTTGAAGGAGCAGCCCGCCCCAATAGCTCTTGTATATTTTCGTACAATGTTGCAGACAATACAGAGACGGCAGCCTCTGGCCGAAGATTCTGTTGCCGAGTGACGACCGCAGTAAGGATCTCTTCGATTACGTAAAGAAACACCCTGTCGGGAGTTTCATTACGAAGCGTCTGCATATTCACCCAACAGGAGATGGCTTCATCATCCTTAAGGGTGCGTCGCGCTTCGACCAGCAACGCCGATTTTCCGGCACCGCGACGGCCGAAGATGAGATTTTGCCGAGGTGCACTTACTGCAGATAGATTTACCTGAGCGTCCCGCACATAGGAAAGACTCGGCTGCGCTTCAGAGACTCTCGATCGGGCACTGATCAGTCTCGTCAACTGTATAGCCCGATCGTCCTGGACACCTTCCTTCATCGGCCGTGCGTTGCGCTCGTGGAGTTCTTTCGGCGCCTTTCGAGCGATGACAAAAGCGCGTCGCTCCGACGTCGAAATTTCTTCGTCGAGTTCGTTGCCGACACTCGCAGCAACAGGGAGGTCCAGCTCGTCGACGAGCACGATATAGTTCGTCTCGTCAGGGTATGCACGTACCGTAATGTCAATGACACGAATATTTCCGCGTCGCATAAACTGCTCGCGAATGAACTGAGGTATATCGGCCACTGATGGTCCAGTCATAGGTAGGCGCAACCTTTCGCCTTCAAATACTGTCTAGACAAGCTAATAAGGTTCGGAGCCTCGACAGCTAGGCTATGGGCCGTTGCCCGCCAACTGGCGACATCCACAGGATACGGATCGTAGTCGGCAGCATTTCGGTGAGCTCGGGCATCTTTTAGGGCGTTTTGCCAGATAGCTGCGTCGATGAAGTCATTGGGTATTTTGCCGGGAAGAACCGAGTGGGACTCATGGTCGTCCCCTCCGTAAGCGAAGTAAACAACCGCCCGCACAGCATGATACATCGAATAGTAAAAGCGGCTGATCGATGTTCGGTACTCAGGCGGTCTTGTCCTAAGTGTCTTGTTCCCGGCCGCCAAAAAGTGCGAAGCAAGATCTAAACGGTCAGCGCATACTTGCTGTCTCAAATCATCAATGGGTCGCGAGGTCTGCGCGGCCAGGTGGACGCCCTCACCAAACAGATCCAGAGTCTTCTTGCTGGCCTTGCTGACCCTGAGCAGCGCTGCGTCATGTGCTGCACCTGAAACAGAAGCACCGCCTGCCATAGTTCGTCAGCATATCGCCGGAGCGTGCGGTTGGTAGGGTTTGAGCCCTGAGTGATCCGTTGCCGAATCTAGCTGTATTGGATCAAGGCGGCGGCGCTGCGCGTCGCCGCTGGCCGCCCGCTCCGGCACGCCCTACGGGCGTGCGGCGTGGGCGCCGGTCCCTACGGCCGTGCCGATCGGGCGGCTGGCTCACGTGTAGCGCAAACTCGCCTATGAGCCTCCGCAGCTTCGTAGAACCACACAGCCGCGGTAACTGATCACTCTGGTCGGTCGCCGGCGAACTGTAGCCCGTCCTCCGCGTATCGCCAGTGGGCGTCACGGCTGCGCGAGGTCCATGTCTCGGCCGCGGTCTGTGTCCGTTCCACCCACTCGCGAAGCTGTGGCAGTCCACGTGAGCGTAGGAGCGAACGCACGGCAACCCGATCGACAGATCGCACCGGACGGACGGTGACATGGATCCCGACCATGTCCGGATGGACACCGCCCATGCCGTAGTTGAACGACTGGGCTGGAGTCCAACGCACCACCAACACGACGTCGGAGATCATCCCCGTGTGGAAGCGAGGCCGTTTCACGAGGGAATACGCGTCACCCAGCCCCTTGATCAGGTCGGTGAGGGTCAGCGGCCACGACTGCCCTCGGGGGAGATGACGGTTACGCGACGGCATGCGGCCCATGATGCAGACCTGAAGGATCGTCCGGCATCCGAATATCCGCCCAGCGAGCGCCTCCGGCGGGGGCCTCAGACTCGGGGATGGCAGAGGTCAGGCGCCGGGATGGAGGTGATCACTGGGGTGGAAGCCTGGTCATCCCCTCCGTCGACGTCCCAGGGCAAGCCGAGCAGACCAGGTCCTACCGGCGAAGGTCGTTCGTCCGGTGGGGCGCTCCACCTTCACCGGTAGGACCTGGCCCGCTCCCCCATGGGTGGGCCGACGACGGAGGGGATGACCAGGCCGCGGGAGCTGTGGCGTACGCACGCCGACGAGGCGGCTCATGGCCTGTCCAGTGGATCAGTTGCTCGCACACCAGCCGGACACCGACCGCCCACACGAGACCCGTTGCGATCGAGATGGGAACGCCCAGCCAGAAGCCCCAACCCGCCCAGCTCGCCAGCCACCACGACATCAGCATGCTGAACACGGTCACGGCCGCGACCATCACGAGCGCCGATAGGTACAGCCAGCGCACCAGCGCCGGGCCGGCCCGACGTTCGAACCGGACGTCGAGGAAGCCGAGCAGAGAACGACGCTCAGGCGCAGGCGAGGCGTACGGACTAGGGGGAGGAACGAGCGGAGAAGAAGCCACCAGCAGTCACCCCCTGCAATCGTCTAGACGTCCTGCCGTGCCGTTAGCGTGCCAGCAAGAGCAGTGGCCAAGCGGGAAACACGGGCAAGCTCGGATCATGAAACGACCAAGGTCCACTACCTCGTTCGCACGGCGTGATCGATGGTCAGCGTCGAAGTCGACCCGCGTACTATCCGCGTACTCGCCGCCCGTCCAGCCACCCAGTCGCCACGGTTCCGCCGCAGGTCAGATAGGTAATCGGCCTTAGCTGCGCTACCGCCCTCCGGAGCCGGGTGCGCAGGTTCGAATCCTGCAGGGGGCGCGTTGTGATCCAGGGGGCGATCCCCTGGAACCCCCGCTGTGAGGGGCTCCGCTCCCCACGCCCCCCACGGTCGCTGCCGGAAGAGGGTTCACGCTTCTCGGGCCCCGTTGAGTCAGCCGCACACTCGGTCATCCTCGGCAAGTCGTTCACCCTTGAGCTGCGGACGCTTGACACTAGAAACCCTTACACCGCTTTCGCGGACGCAACCCCTCGTTGGACTCAGTCTGCAGCGCCTCGACGACGAGCCGCTCTTGCGTCCGCGTGAGGTCGCGGAGCTGTTCGGCCGTCCGGGCCACGACGATCACCCGGTGGGCACGCGAAGGCAGGCTCGCGCCGGTCTTCACCCTGAGGGTCATCGGCACTACCGTGCACCAGCCGAAGTGGCCTCGCCGGAGCGCCACCCTGATCGGGCCTCAGCAAGCCCAGCGGCGGCGCCGATAACCATTATCGGCCAGTCTGGGCATAATACCGATATCTTGCCCTCAGGAGGGGAACGCTTCCGGCATCCTCAGAAATAAAGATCACATATTACGTGCGTCTTTATAAATTATTCGATGCAGCTCCGTGCCTACGTATGGCTCTGGCCGTCCAGGCGGAAGCACTGGAGCAAGTACGCGAAATACCCTTCTCAATGCCTCCCCCTCATAGTCTTCGATTCTCTCCGTGGCTTGCAACCACAGTCCGCCCGCACGAAGGCTACTCACCTCATAAAATGCCCCGGTGGCGCGTATAGCCGCCAATCCGCCGAGCCTCTCAGCGAGCCCCGGAGGGCAGATAGTGATCCACGGATAGCCACGAAGTATTTCGGGGCTTGACTGAATTCCGGCCTCAGCCGATATGTACAGCCGATCCTCGAGCCCAGTAGTACCGTGCGCACCTCCGTCGTCCGTGACGCAACCGAAGGTCGCCGGAATATCCGCCGAGCAGTCGCGAAGCAGACCGACCATATCGTTAGCTCCAAATTTGGCCACCCGGTTCTTTGGACCCAACGGGCCGGCTGTGACCACACAACGCGCCCTGAACCATTGCCCATCGGGGCTTACTCGCTGCATCGAAACTGTCACTTTGTCTTGCGTCCAAATACCGTTTTCGTCGAGCTCAAATATGCGAAGCTCCACACCAAGCGGCAGGTCATCGAGCGCGGCGATGAACTCGTCCCAGGCCCGGGGCGACCAGACTCGCTTGCCGGTCGCCTTTCCGTGACTCTGGTTAAATCGCAGCAGCGACGCCCACAAGCCGCCAGGCTCCCCCCACGGCTTACCGCTTGCGCCCGAGCCAAAAATATGACGCGACAGCTTCGGCCCTCTCTGGAGATCGGAAAAGAGGTCCTTCAACGGTCCTTTAGAGGCGGCAACAAACCACCGACGAGCGTACCGTGACAGATCTTTCGAGGCAGCCCGACCATCCAACTCGACCGTTAGGCGGGTCCATCCATCGGGCGTTCCTGGTATCTCCATAATAACCAAGTATACCGTTGAATCGGTTCACGATATCAACCGCGCCACTCCTCCGTTGGCCGCTTGCGCCGGCACCCCATTGGGTCAAGGCCGGCGCAAGCGACCGTCGCCATTACTCCCAGACCGGCATAGGGAACGGAACCGGATACGGCGCTGGCTGCCTATCCGGTGCACGCAGATTGTCATGCAACCAATCGTGAACCTTACCCCAGAACTTTACCCAGCCAGGTTCGTCATCCGGTTGATCTTGGGTTTGCGGCTGAGGGACGACCCTCGGCTTTGGCGTATAGTCTCGGTCGTACAGTCGGATTCCCGAACCCGGAGAGTCGGTGTAGACCCGCAGCGATCCACCGGTTCGCGGCACTGGGACTGGATAAGCCTCGGGCAGATCCCAACCGAAGTCCGCCTTGTCGCCTCGTTCCCGCAGTTTATTTACGTACAGATCAATCTGCGGAACCGCGTCGGCAGCCGAATTCTTCGCTTTGACCTCCCATACATAGATAATGCCGTTCTTGGCATGCAACATGATATCCGCATAGCCACAGATATTTTTGTCTCCGGCATGCTTGAGACTTCCACCCTTGATGCAGTTGAACTTTTGCCGGGTAGTGATCGTTCCGCCACCAACCTGCTGAAACTGCTGACTCGCCTTAATTTGCGTGATCGTAGCGAGTATCGCAGCCTTATGTTCGGCGTTGTAATCACGCCACTGGCTAACCCAACGCTTCCTTATGTACTTCCGCAGGGCATCGACGAACTTTGCGCATGCATCCGCGTTCCCGTCCGCACCGCCGCCACAGACGTCGGGCTTGTGTCCGTCGAGTTCAATGCTGGTGATAGGGTTTCCGCCGCCGAACGCGTAACGATCTGCGGTAAATGGGTCAGTCGCTAGGTCTTGATCATCCAAAGCGCCACTGTAGGTATCCCTCGTCAGGAAGCTATTGAGGCTGGGATCGTAGTCACGGAATCCCATGTCGTAGGTGCCCGAGCTTTCGTCCCAGCGCTTGGCCTCATACCGGTAGGTGTTGTACGGCTCTTTGGTGGGGTCGGTGGGGTCAGGTTTGTCGATGCCAGTGGATTCGGCGTCGTCATCCTGGCCGTAGGCGGTGTAGCCGTAGGTGGCCTTGGTATCGCCGGATGAGTCGGTGATGTCTTCGACGTCGGTGTGGTCGTTGTAGCCGTAGTAGGCGTCTTCGGTCGACCCGTCAGTATTCGTCTTGACCTGAGAGAGCCGTTCGCCCCAAGGCGAGTATTGATAGGACTTGGTGATCTTCCCCGCGAGGTCTTCATCCAGCACCTGGTCTGATAGGCCAAGGTAGCTGTAGTCGGTGGTTTTCTCGTTCGCTCCGCCGGGGTCGGTGGTTTTGGAACTGGTGCGATCGAGGGGATCGTAGGTGTATTTCGTCGACACCAGCGCGCCGGCGGAATTCTCTTGCTGGTGTTCGGCGATGCGGTCGAAGCCGTCGTAGGTGTTGCGTTCGATGACCTTGCCAGCGGAGGTGACGGTGTCCAGGCGGCCGAACGGGTCGTAGTTATAGTCCGCCGTCGCCCCACCGGATGCGGATGTGAGGAGCCGGTTACGGTCGTAGTTGAACGTCGTCGTAGTGCCCTTGATGGTCTGAGAGACGACGTTGTTGTTGGCGTCGTGGAGGTATGTTTCGGTTTCGGTGTCGTCGCCGGTTTTGCTGACCTGGGCGATGCGGTCGAGGGGGTCGTAGGTGTAGGTCGTGGTGGTGTTGAGGTACGCCGCGTGGTTGTCGGCGTTCATCTTCTTGGCGACGTCTTGGGTCTTGTTGCCGTTCGGGTCGTAGCTGTAGGTGTGCTCCGAGACGATCGTGCCGTTGGGCTTCTTCTCGACTTGGTGTTGGAGTGATCCGTCGAGGTAGTAGTCGTCGTCGACGGTGTTTCCGTTGCCTTTGGTCTCGACGTCCTGCTGGCCGCGCGGGGTGTAGGTGAAGGTGGTCACCTTCGGCGATGTGTCGGACGGCGTGGCCTTGTCGGTGATCTTGGAGACGAAGTCACGGACGTCGTAGTTGTAGGTGGCGGACTCGTCGTCGTGGGTGCGGCTGGTCGGCTCGTTGTTGGCGTTGTAGCCGAAGGTCGTGGTGTGTTTGACGACTCCGGCGGCTTTCTCCTCGACCTTGGAGACCGAGTTCATCGTGCTGTAGCTGATGGCGTACGAGTCGATCGTCGCGCCGGGGCTGTTGTCGGTGATGTCGGTCAGGTTGCCGTTCGCGTCGTAGGCGTAGGCGAAGTCGGTCTTCTCGTTATCGGCCTCGCCGGAGTTGTCGCGTACCAGCTTGACCGCATCGGCGACGAGAGTTCCGTCGGCGGCATCGGACAGGGTGACCTGCTGGCCGCTGCCATCCCGCTTGAAGGTGTAGGACCCCAAGGAGACCCAGGTGCCGCCGCCCGTACTCTGGTCGACGGTCTTTGAAGCCGTCGCACCGGTGCCGTCTCGTACGGTGTAGGAGGCGTTGGTGGCGGCACCGGACACCGTGGGATATTCGGCGTAGACCTGGTAGGTGCCGTCCTGCGGGATGGTCAGGTTCCAGACGAAGGAGTTCACTCCCGTGCCGGCCGCGTGGGTGGCGTAGTCGTAGCCCTGGAAGCCCGAGCCGGTCGAGCTGGTGGTCCAGGCGGTGCCGTTGTAGCCGGCGTTCTGGATGTCGGAGTCGTCGACGAGGACGACCTGTTGTCCGACCGGCACTCCGTCGTCGCTGCGGCCCTTGAGTTTGCCGTCGGGGTAGTAGGTCCAGCCCATGGTTCGGGAGGAGGAGCCACCGGCGGAGGTGAGGGTGCGGGAGGTCTGCTGGCCGAGGTCGTTGTAGTCGTAGCTGGTGACGATGTCCCACGGGTCGGTGCTGGTTTTGGTCCAGCCGTTGTCGAAGTAGCTGTAGGTGGTGTCGTTGCGAACCGTCTGCCCGTTGGATGGCGGCGCGCTGACTTTCGCCAGGCGGCCGGCGGCGTCGTAGCTGTAGATGGTGGCGTCGGCGTGGTTGTAGCGGGCGTCGTTCGGGTCGTAGGGGGTGAGTTTTTCTTTGACCCGGTTGAGTTCGTCGTAGGTGGTCTGCTGGACGAAGTCGTCCGCGGTGGAGGTGGCGACGCCGCGGGGGGTGATGACCTTGGTCTGGTTGCCGACCTGGTCGTACTCGTACTGGACGATGTTGTCGGCACCGTCGGCGTGCGGGACCTTGACCTGATACGGCTTACCGCGGGCGTCCAGGGAGATGGTCGTGGTGGTGTTGTCCTGGTCGGTGGTCGCGGTCGTCAGCCCATCCCGGTCATAGGTCGTTGACGTGCTGTAACCGGCGGCATCGATGGTGGTCTTGACCCGGTGATCAAGGTCGTAGTTGTACTTGGTGGTGTAGTCGGTGGTGTCGGCGGTGGCGTTCTTGCGGGGGTCGATGACGGTGGTGACGTTGCCGACGTCGTCGTAGGCGTAGGTGGTCGGGCCCTTCGCCGTGGTCATCGAGGTCTGTTCGTAGATCTCGTCGTAGCCGTAGGTGGTGACGTAGTCGGTGTCGTTGGTGGTGGTGAGCGTGCCGTTGGGTTCGGTGATCTTGGTGACGTTGCCCGCCTTGTCATAGGCGTAGCTGGCCGTGCGGTCGGGTCCGGTGTCGGTGTCCTTGGGCGCGCTGACGGCGGTGACCTGGTCCGCGTCGTCGTAGGTGGCCGTGGTCACCGCGCCGTTCGGGGCGGTGGACTGCACGACGTTGTCGTTGGCGTCGTACGTCGGTGCGGGGGTCGTGATGTAGGTGCCGGCGGACTGGTCCTTCGGCTCGGTCTTGTCCGTGGGCCGGCCGAACACGTCATAGTTCTGGGTGGCGTCGTGGCCGAGCGGGTCGGAGACCTTGGTGACCTCACCGCGGACGTCGTAGACGTAGCTGGTGGACTTGTTCAGCGGGTCGGTGATGGTCTGCGGATAGCCGTTGTCGTCGTAGTCGAGGTACTGGGTGGCGTTCCCGTTCGCATCAGTGGCCTTGGCCAACAGCCCGTAGTCGCCGTAGTCGTTGTGCGTGGTGTAGTCGCCGTCGGTGGAGGTTGCGTTGCCGGCCGGGTCGGTGATCGAGGTGAGGTTGCCCACCGTGTCATAGCCGAAGGTGTAGACGCGGCCTTCCGGGCTGGTCTTGGAGATCAGGTCGGCGAAGTGACCGCCCAGTCCGGTCTCGTAGCCGAAGGTGGTGCCGGCGGTGCCGTTCTTGTTCGCCTCGGCGTCCTTCTGGGTGAGCGGATAGCCGGTCAGCGGGTCATACGTCCAGGTCGAAACGGCGCCGTTGTCCTCTTCGAGGCGGGTGACGTTGTGGTCGGTGTCCCAGCCGAGCTTGGTCACCTGGTTCTTGGCGTTCGTCGTCTGGATCGGCCGCCCGAACCCGTCCATCAGGTCCGTGGTGGTGTGGGTTTCGGGGTCGGTGACCACCGTCTGGATGTTGGACCCGTCGTTGCCGTCGGGGTCGGTGTAGGCGAACCCGGTGGTGCCGTTCAGCCGGTCGGTGATGGTCTTCAGATCCCAGTGGAACTTCGGGTCGTCCCCGGTCTGCGGGTAGTAGTAATCAAGCTTGGTGTCGTTCCCGCGCGGGTCGGTGACCTTCACGAGCTTGACGTTCTTGTTGCCCTGGGTGGCGTCGTAGGTGAACCGGAACGTCTTGGCCTGGGAGTCGCCGGAGCCGTCGACCATCTTGGCCATCAGGCCCTTGTCGGTGTAGGTGAAGGTGATCTTCCGGCCGGAGATGTCGGTGATCGACTTGACCTGGTCGATGATGTGCGGGTTGGTGAGGTTGGTGTCGGAGACCTCGTTGCCGCTGTCGTCGATGTAGGTGTAGTCGTCGCCCTTGGCGTAGTAGTCCAGGGTGAGCGACTGCCGGCCGGCCGGGTCGGTGATGTAGGACAGGAACTTGATCGGCTCGTTGTTCGACTTACGCGATGCGTAGGTGAAGTCCTGGGTGTTGCCGTTCTTATCCACGACCGCCGACAGGTAGCCGTCGCAGTCGTAGAAGAACTGGGTGCGGTCCGGGCGGGTCATCACCCACGCGCGGGCCTCTTCGGTCTTGTTGCTGCACACCACCTGGCGTTGCAGGTAGTAGTGCACGCCGTGTGGGGACTTCCACTCGTTCGCGGTGTCGTCCCAGGTGAAGGTGTGGCTGGTGCCGTCCCCGTCGGTCATCGTGACCGTGGTCGGGTTCGGGTTGGGGTGGAAGTCCAGCGGCGAGCCCAACCGGGTCGGCCCGGCGGCCTGGAGGGACCAGCCGTATCCCATGGCCGAATCAGAGGTGTCGAGGGAGTTGTAGGCCATGCGCACGAACGTGGACAGGCCGCGGCCGGGGTTGTTGATCGGGTTGTAGGACCAGACCGCGTTCCCGGCGTACAGGTTGTTCATCACCGTGCCGCCGGCGCCGGTGTTCTTGCCGGCGTACTGGTAGAACTTCTCCAGCCCCAGCTGGTCAGAGGTGGGTTCCTCCACGGCGACGGCCTGGTCCAGGGACGCGATGCCGTCCGAGGCCGGCAGCGACTGCCCGGTGGTCTTGTTGTAGATGTTCCAGTGCAGGACGTAGTCGGTGCGCTTGTTGTCCGGATCGGCTTGCACTGGGGCCTTCACCTGCGCCGCGACCGTGGCGGTGTCACCGGGGGCGATGTCTTCGGGCAGTGGTGTCTGCAGCTGGCTGGCGCCGGTGACGTCGGTGCCGTCCGGCAGCGTCCACTGATACGTCAGGACGTTGTCGGCTTTGGTCAGCGTCCGGTTGACGGTGCCGGAGACATCGACGTTGACGGTGTACTGGCCACCGGAGTTCATCAGCGCCGGTGTGTCCGGCGCGTAGTACGTCGAGTCGGTGGTCTTGTCCAGATAGGTGACGAACAGCTGCGGCCGCAGATCCGGCTCATCCGCCTCCGACGACAGGAACGTGGTGTGCTCCCCCGGCGTGGTCTCGTTCGCCAGCCGGAACAGCACCCCGTGATTCGACGACGGCGTGCTCACCCAGTTCTGGGCGAGTGAGGTGATCGGGAAGGTCCGCCGCGCTGGGTCGTTGGTGATCGGGCCGAAGCTGCCCGCGACGGTGGAGGTGTAGTCACCGCCCGCGGTGGTCCAGGAGGTGGCCGAGGTCGCCTTGGCCCAGGTCGCGGCGGTCTCGTCGAAGTCACGGGTCAGCCCGTGCACGTCATAGGTCGCCTGGGCGTCCCCGGTCATCCCCGCCGACCACAACGCGACGCGCCCGTCGACGACTTGGGCGCTGGTGGGGATGTCGGTCATCGCCGGGAACTTGATGACCGAATGGGTGATCCCGTAGGTGCCCGAGTTGTTCCCGACCGACAGCCACGCCTGCCCCTGGAGCTGGTCCTCGTTCGTCGTCGACTGGGTCGAGGACAACGTCGTGTCGCTGCTCGCCTGATACACCTTCACGGTGCGGCCCGCCTTGGGCAGCCGGACGATCTGCGTCGGCCCGGGGACGAGCTGCCCGTCGGCGGTCTTGACCGCGACCATGTAGTAGTACAGGTTCCCGTACGGGTCTGATGAGTCCGCCGGTGTCGGCGTCGCCGTGGTGTCGCTGAAGGTGGTGGTGTCCTTCGAGACCGGCGCCACCAAGGTGGCCGCAGTCGGGGTGAAGTCCTGGTAGATGCTGCGGTGCACCTGGTACTCGACGATGTCGTCCTTCGAAGAGGTGGACGGGTCCTGGTACGCCGGCCAGGTCAGGTCCGCGCCGGTGGCGTGGATGGTCGTCGGCTCGTCCACCGCCACGCCGGGCTTGCCGTAGGTGATGACCAGACGCGGGTACTGGACGGTCTCGCCGTTGTAGGCGTACACGCTGCCCTCATAGCGCGGGCCGCCCATCCCGAGGGTGGCCTCATCGGCGGCTTTGAGCACGAACCCGTAGTTCGGCGTGCCGTCCACCCACGACTGGACGATGTTCTTGACCGCGAAGCTGTGCCAGTGGCTGCCCTGGTCCCCCGTCGGCCGCACCACCGATCCGTCCTTGGTGAAGCGGGTCGCGTCCGCGACCACCGCGGTGGAGGTCGAGGCGGGGCCGTCGCCGAGGGTGACCTTGCCGGTGGTGCCCGCGACGAACGGGTGGGTGCCCAGGCTCGCCCACACACCGTTCGTCCCGGACTGCTGGTTCACCGTGTACGGGGCGGAACCGCCGTTGTAGGTCACCGTGTACGGCGCGTTGCTCGCCTGGCCGTCCGCGGCGACGTAGTGTGCTTCGACCTTGTAGTCGCCGTCCTCGGCCAGCTTCGGCGTCCAGGTGTAGGTGTCCCCGGACACCGAGTCCTTGTTGTACAGGTAGTCGCCGTTGGTCGCATACGTGCTCGTGGCGGTGGGCCACGCACCCTTCTGACTGGTGGTCCCCACATCGCCGTCGTCGACGGTCACCCGATAGTTGCCGAGCTCACCGACGTTGTTATTGGCGTTGTTCCACGTCGCGGTCGTCTCGTCCCACGGCGCGGTGGCCCGGTGCGCCTCGATCGTGACGTCCTTGCTGTTGTCGGTGTGGGTCTGGTCGTAATACATCTGCAGATCCGCCGAGGAGATCTTCGTCCCGGCCGGGATGTCCACCGGGAACTTCACCAGCGCCCGCGCCACACCACCGGTGGTCGTACCGACCGACAACCGCCACGAACTCTCATAGTTCGAATCCGGGACATCGGAGGCGATCATCGTGTCCTGGGAGTTCTCCGGCAGCGGCTGCAACTTGATCGTCGGATCGACCACCACCGGATACACGCGCTTGGGGTCGTTCAGCCACTTCTGGTCCGCTGACACGGTGATGTGCAGCAGCCCGGCCTTGGCGTCCCAGCGCATCGACTGGGACACCTTCGGGCTCCACGCCTTGCCGTACGGGGAGGAGGCATCGGACTTCGCGTCGCTCATGTACGGCTTGGGCATCACCAGCACCGGTGGCCCGTCGAACCCGCCCCGGTAGAACGCGATCGACCCGTCCGGCCGCTGCCAGGCCCGCAACCCCTTCGCCTGGACCGCGAACGACCACGACGCCGTCGCCGGGGCCTTGGCCAAGACGATGGACTCCTTCAGCGCATCCGGCTGCAGCGCGTACGACAGGTCCGCACCCGCCACCGCGCCCGGATAGGTGACCGTGTTCCCGTGCACCGTCGGCTTCGCCGCACCCTTGGCCTCCGGGCCGAACGTCAACGACGCGCCGCCACCGGCATCGAACCGGACCAGCCGCCCCGACCCCGTACCGAACAAAGTACGGAAGCTGTTGGTCTGGTTGCCGTAGGAGAACCCGCTCGCCTTGCTCTTGGTGACCCGCAGATCGATCGGCTTCCAGCCACCACCACTGCGATAGTTCACCGGCTGCGGCGAGACCTCCGCCTGAACCTGCCCATTCGACAGCTTGAAATAGCGGGCGTTGGCCGTACGGCGACTCCTCAACTCCCCGACCCGCTTCGCCGGCGCCGACCTGCTGCCCTTGACCACCGGATCCTGCCGCGGCACCGCGTCGACCTTCAGATCACGGCCCTTCGGCGCCTTCTTACTGCCGTGCAGCCCCCACAGCCGATCCCACCAGTTCCGCTTACTCGCCGGCTTCCACCCACTGCCCGCCTGCGCACTTGAGGGCCGCGCCGCCTCCGCCGACGCCGGCATGACCGGAAGCACCGTCATCGTCAACGCGACGACCAGCAGGCACGCCGACCATTTCTTCTTCTTCAGCCACCGGCTCACCGAAACTCCACTCCCACGAGGGCAGGCGAAAACAGGCACGCCAAAAAGACGCACCGAACTACAGGACAGAACAGGAGAAAGACTGGAAGAATTACGGAATGCGCGAGGTGACGCTCAACGCCACCGGATCACGTCGGCCCCCGAGCAGGCGGAACAACCCTCGTCACCGAACCTCCCCGTCCGGCCGATCCGCCCGGAACAAAGACCAAGCGGCGCTGAACAAACGAACGGATCATCACCCGGCAACACGAGCGCGTCAATACCAGTCAAATCCGACAACGCACACGAAAATAACCATCACAGAAAAGGCATAGAAGCCCCCGACTTATAGCGCCGGAGCCATCTATAACGTCACACGCAAAGCGGTGAATGGCCCGAACCGGCCAGACGTCGCCCCGGATATCAGCAGTGCGTACGCGAATCAGTGCGCTTCGTCACGGCAGACCCCAGCGAACTCCCCGAGGCGGCCAGATACGGCCGGTGAAGCCGGTAACACTTCCCCGAGCACCGGCGCTGGGTTCAGCGGGCGCTTCGTAGGCACCGCCGGCTCAGGGACTTCATCACTGTCGGCCGAGGAAGCGACGGTATTCCGTCAAGACCTGCGCCACACATGATGCCGCTAGCGACCGCCATGACCGTTCCGTACCTGATAGCCACCGCGACCGCAGTCCGAGGTCACCCAGCTCCTCTGATGAGGTCGTCTATGGCATCCCTGATGTCGTTAAGCCAGGCGATACGGTCCTCGTAGCGGGAGATCATCCCCACGCAAACACGATCAAGCACAGAACTCATCAGGTAGCCCTGCCCAGCGAGGTAGTCCTGATTACCCAGCACGAGGGCGACGGCGAGCTGCTCTTTAGTCGACCACTCCGGGGATGGGAAGCCATCGTTGCGCTCCTTCGCCCAACGGACACGGCCGACGAGGCCTCGCACGAACTCGACCTCAACGTCGGTCAGACGGACGATGCTCACGGTCTCCTCCTCATAGCCCTACCTGCTTCCACCGCCGCCCCACACCCGAGTCGGTGGACATGTGCTGCTGAAAGGGGACCGGCTGCCACCGGCTGAGCAAAAGCCCGCATCGGTTAACACACCTACGTTGACCGAAGACATCCTCAGCAAGTCGTTAGCTGTTGGCTGCGGGCACGCTTGTCACTAGAAATCCTCACGCCACTTCCGACGGGGGCAACCCTCTCATCGCGGCCCGACCTCATGTTCGTCCGCTGCTTCGCTGTCGAGGATCTTGCGGATGTCGGCGGGGTGGTAGCGCCGGTGACCGCCGGGGGTGAAGACCGGTGCGAGTCTGCCTTCACGTGCCCATCGGGTGATCGCCGTCGTCCGGACACCGAACGGCTCCGCGACCTCGCGCGGGCACAAGAGCGGTTCGTCGTTGAGGCGCTGCCGGCTAAGGGGGTGGGGAGAAGACATCGTGACACGCTGATCCTGTTTTTCGGTGTGGGAAGAGAGAGGGAGTCTCGGTCCTGAGGGCGCCGCATCGCCGCGGCCATCGACACCGGTTCGGAGGGGTTACCGGTGGAGGCCGCAGCGCACTCAGGACCGAGACATCTATCCGGAGGCCGCCATCACGCGATGTGCCAGCGGATGATCAAGCGCCCTCGTTCAGGGCATCAGGGTCTGCCTGTCCTCGGGCCTCAACTCGACGCCCGTACGGGTTATGACGACGTGAATGGTCTTGCCGTGCTCGGCCTGTTCGGCCCAGGTCATCGCGGCCAGAGCTTGATGATCGGGATGCCTCGGCCCGAACCTGCCAACGGCCCGCGATGAGCCTCCCGGGGTAGAGCCGGAGCGGTATCGACCGCATACAGGTACATCCACCGGTCACGGATGTCGACGGCGAGGCGAACCGGCCGTGCACCACCGCAGGCGGGGCCGAGTTTGGCGACCTCGCGGACGGCGTTGGTGATCAGCTCTGAGACCACCAGCACCACATCAGCGACATGCTCGGCATCGACGTCGACGACCACGCTCTCGGTGACGCGACGCGCCCCCGCCGAGATGATCAACTGGAGATTTCAGGTGACCAGGTGGCTGCGCGCCCAGCCGCGTCACGCCCCGTGTGCCGGAACTGCGTGGTCCGAAATCGGCTCGGCAAGAATCGGCGCCACTTAACGACGCGGTGTGTGCGACGAAGATCAGTGTTCAGAAGGCCACCGGTTCGTGTCAGGTGCCGCGTTGTGCAATGAGCGTCCGGGTGCAAGATGTAACCGTGATGCCTGAAGATTTGAACGCAGCGGAGAAAAGGCTTTGGACGGCGTTTCCTCGTGGGCAGTGGGTGGACCTGCGAGGCGAGCCAGAGCGGGTTGTTCGTGCCGCAGTGATCCAGGCAGCATTGCTTGGCGCGTGCGAGACCGAGCCCGGTCACACTCCGGGCGTCAGGTTGCGTGGGGCGATGGTCACTGGTCGCCTAGACCTGATCGGTGCCACGGTTGAATCGGCTCTGGTGTGTGAATACTGCCGGTTTGACGAGCCGCTGCGCCTGGTAGAAGCCACTACTCGAACGGTGCGGCTGGTGCACAGTCGACTCGCGGGTTTCAACGGCGTCCGAATGCAGGTCGTAGGCATCCTGAACCTGAACGGCACGCTGATCGAGCGTGGGCTCTGGCTGGATCAGGCGAGGGTGACCGGACAGGTCTCGCTGCGTGCCGCCACTACGCGGGCGGACGCGGAGGGCATCGCCATCGCGGCTCGCGGACTTACCGTCGACGGAGATGTGGCGATGTGCGACGGTTTCCTCGCCACCGGCTCTGTCCTGCTTCATCGTGCGCAGATCGACGGCGGGCTGGATTGTTTCAATGCCCGATTCTCGTACCCTGGAGCGGTTGCACTTGACCTAAGCCGCACTGTGATTGGTGCTGGAATTGGCGCGAACGAGCTGATCACAGAAGGTGAGCTCCGAATGCGCGGCACGAGGGTCATGGCCAGTGTGCAACTCGCTGGAGCCCTCTTACAGAATCCCGGCGGCGACGCCTTAGGCGCCGGCGGACTTGAGGTACGCGGCGGTTTATGGTGCCGTGAAGGTTTCAGCGCTGTCGGCGGCGTACGCCTGGTCGGTTCGCAACTGGGAGCGAATGTGACCTTCACGGATGCGAAGCTGAGTCATCCGGGCGGCGTAGCGCTCAATCTCGACCACGCCGCCTTCGGCGATTTCGATGGCGCACGGCTAGAGGTCTCCGGTGGCACGATCAGCGTCAGCGGCGCGCGCGCAGCAGCTGGCATAAACTTGGAAAAAGCCCAGCTTAATAGCGGCGCCGACAAATCATTGGTGGTCGAGAGCGCCGAGGTTGGTGGCGGGTTGTCCTTCCGGCGACTACATGCCACTGGCGAGGTATGTGTCCAGACCAGCCGGATCAGCGGCCGAATCCTGCTGGAAGAAGCCAGGTTGGACAACCCATCTGCTACGGCCCTTCGGTTCTCAGGCATCCACGCTGACGCAAGCCTGTCCTGTGCCGGCATGCGCGTGCATGGCGGCGTAGAGCTGACCGGCTCTCGCTGCGACCAGGGCATCGACCTCGACGGCGCCATCCTGGCGAGCGAACACCAGCCCGCTCTCGACGCCACCGCGATCACGACTACTCTCCTCTCACTGCGGCCTGCGGCACCAATCCGCGGCGAGGTCATCTTCCGACACGCTCACATCGATCTGCTCCGTGATGACCCCACATACTGGCCCGAACGCCTCAGACTCGAAGAACTCACATACCAGGCCCTCGACCCGCGCCTTCCTGCACGGGAGCGGCTGGGCTGGCTTGCTCGCGACCCGGACGGCCCACAGCCCCAGCCGTACGAGCAACTCGCCGCGCTTTACACGCGCCTGGGCCAGCCCGCCGAGGCAAGCAAGGTGATGTACGCAAGGGAACGCGATCAGCGCGCCGCCGAATCCGCGCTCAACCGGGTCTGGAGCATTCTGCAGGACGTTACCGTTGCCTACGGATACCATCCATGGCGCGCCCTCGCATGGCTGGCCGCGTTACTGACCGTAGGTAGCATTCTGTACGGCCTGGTGCCCCCGGTACCGCTCAAACCTGGCGAGGCACCCCACTTCAACCCGGTGATCTATACCCTCGATCTTCTGCTACCCATCGTTGACATGGGACAGCAAAACGCCTTCAACCCCAGCGGCGCAGAGCAATGGTTCTCCTATGTCCTCATCACGGCGGGCTGGATCCTTGCTACCACCGTCGCCGCCGGCGTCGCTCGAGTCACCAGCCGTCGATGAATCCAGGCAGATTTAGCAGGCCTCGGGTCTGTCCAACGTTCGGCTCCGGCGCTCTTTCGGTGGTAACCGAGGGTGAGCTATTGGAGGAGCGAGTGATTCTGCGCATCGCTCCCGGAAACGCGGCCAGCGAGGCCGTCGCCCGAGCCTCGGGGTTCCACCTCACCGACGAGGAACCCGTCATCCGAGAACGTCCCAACGGCCGAAGCCTGCGCCTGCACACATGGGCCTACCGGCCGGGCGCTTAGGGCTCCACACTCGACCGAAGCGCCGAGCCGCGGCCGGCTCATGCCGTTACCGCATCCATGCCGTTACCTGCGAGATCGCTTTCGCCGCATCCATGCGTCCGGGGAAGGCTCCCGCGGCTCGGCAGCCATGCTCCCCTTGGGGTATGGCAGCGCTCGGCGGCCGGGACTGGTCCCAAGGCCGGAGAGATACTGTGCGATCGTCCAGTCGGGCGGGAGGGACCGCGGGTGACGGTTGATGAGTTCATTCCGCAGGTGTTGCCGGGTTCCATGCGCAGCCCGGCGAATGGAGTGTCGCTGGCACTACCTCGCGGCAAACCGCCGATCCGGCTGCCGGGCGAGGCGATGCTGTTGTCCGGCCACGAACTGCCGACCGCAGCCGGTTACACGCCGATGTTCATCGGCTCCTCAAAGGGCCGGTCACATCTGCTGGAACGCCCTGACGCCGGTAGAGCGCAGGGACCAATTGCGAGGTTATGTTGACGTGGCGTGTTGGCGAGGTGACCGACGGCCGGTACGCGGTGACCGGGGTGCACGAGCAGGGCGGTATGGGCGTGGTGTATCGGGTCCGGCACCTAGTGTGGGACATCGATCTTGCGGTCAAGAGTCCGCGACCGGACCTGTTCCGTAGTACGGAGGATCAACGGCTGTTCGTCGCCGAGGCGGAGACGTGGGTGTCGCTGGGGCTTCATCCGTACGTGTGCAACTGTTATTACGTCCGCGTTCTCGACGGGGTGCCCCGGGTGTTCGCCGAGTACGTCCCGGGCGGCAGCCTGCATGAGTGGATCCGCGACCGGCGCCTGTACGACGGCGCCCCGGCAGAGGCGCTGACCCGGATCCTGGACATTGCGATCCAGACCGCATGGGGCCTCGACCATGCCCACAGCCACGGCCTGGTGCACCGGGATGTCAAGCCCGCCAACGTGTTGCTCGACCTCGAGGACGGCGAGCAGGGCACGGTCACCGCGAAAATCACCGACTTCGGCCTTGCCCGAGCCCGGGCGATGGTGTCCGCCATCAGCCCCGACGCGCCGCCCGGCGTCAGCGTTCCGGTATCCGGCGGCGATGGGATGACCCCGCGTTACGCCTCTCCCGAACAGGCGGCGGGTGAACGGGTCGGCCGCCGTACGGACATCTACAGCTTCGCGGTATCGGTTCTGGAGATGTGCGCCGGCGAGGTGACCTGGATGGCCGGGCCCGCCGCAGGCGCCGCGCTGGCCCGCTACCGCGCCGCCGGCGCGGCAGGCGCCGTTGCCGTCCCGACGGCCCTCGGCGACCTGCTTGAGCGGTGCCTCCGGCAGGATTCCGCCGACAGGCCGGGTTCCATGGCCGGCGTCGCCGCCGAGTTGATCGCTATCTACCAGAGCGTCACGGGCCGCACCTACCCACGCCCGCCGGCCGGCGCGGCCGACCTGCTCACCGACGAACTCAACAACCGGGCGGTGTCGCTGCTCGACCTCGACCGGCAGGCCGAGGCCGACCGTGCGTTCGCCCAGGCGCTGGCCGCCGATCCTCAGAACGCCCGGGCCATCTACAACGCCGGACTGGCCCGGTGGCGCCGCGGCGCCGTCACCGACGAAGCGCTCATCACCGAGATCGAGGCGATCCGCGCGGACACCGGCGATCCGTGGGAGGTGCGGTACGCGCTCGCCCAGATCCACCTGGAGCGCGGCGACCTCGGCGCCGCCCGCGCGTTGCTCGACGCGCTGGCCGGGGAACGGCCGGATGAGCCGGAGGTGCTCCCCGCGCTGCGCATGATCCGGTCCGGTGAGATCGTCGACGCCCGCTCCGATCGCGGATGGCCGGTGCCCTGGCCGCTGCGCCCGCCCCCTGACGATCTCTGGCACGTCGACGAGCAGGAGGAACAGGTCGCGCTCGCCCTCACCCCCGACGGCCGGTTCATCGCGGCCGGCGGCTGGGACGGCCAGGTCCGCGTGTGGGACGTCCACAGCGGGCAGTGCATGTGGACGCTCAAGGGACACCACCGACCGGTGCACGCCGTCGACCTCACACCGGACGGGCGCTTCGCCGTCTCCGTCTGCGCGGACGAGAGTGTGCGCTTCTGGGCACTGGGCAAGAGCCGGTGGGGTGGTTCGCCCAAGGGCCGCCTCCTGTACGCCAGCCCCAATCCGCCGTCCTGGGACGGCAGCGACGGGCTCGGTGAGCTGGCGCTGCGCGTCGAGCACACGGCGATCCAGCTCACCGCCGATGGACGCTTCGCCCTTTATGCGGGCCTGGACCGCGCGTTCCAGGTCTGGGATGTCCACAGCGGACAGGTGAGGACGCTCGACGAGGCCGCGGCCGGGCGGTTGGTGGCGGTCAGTGCCGACGGCCGCCGGGCGCTGTCCATCGGCTGGCGCGGACGCGGAGACGTCCAGGAACGCCTTACACGACTGTCCAATCTGTCCGGCGGGCGCGGAGTCGAGGGGGAACGCGTCGTACGCGTGTGGGATCTGGCCGACGGCCGGTGCCGGTGGGAGCTGACCGGCGACGAGTCGGCGGTGACCGCCCTGTGCCTCAGCGCCGACGGCCGTTTCGCGGCCACCGGATGCCACGGCGGGACGATTCGTGTCTGGGACCTCGACGATGGTCGCTGCGTGCACGTCCTGACGGGCGGGACCACGCCCGGCACCCTGTCCCTCGACGCCGACGCGCGGCTCCTGCTGTCCGGCACTCGCTACTCCGACGGCGTCCAGGTGTGGGAGCTGGACCACGGCCGATGCCTGCGGACCTTCCAGGCTCATCCGGGCGGAACGACCGTGGTCCGGCTGGACGCCGACACCCGGTCCGCGCTGTCGGCCGGCCAGGACCGTACGGTCCGGCGGTGGCGGCTGCCCGACGGGTATCGCGCCGCGCCGATGCTGAGCCGGCCACGCCGGCACGTCGAGCTGAGCCGGCTGGGCGGGCAGGTGGACGCGCTGATCGGCGAGGCGGACCGGGCCATGGCGGCCGAGCGTTTCCCGGCGGCGCTCGAGCTGCTCCGGCAGGCGCGCGCGGTCGAGGCGCACGAGCGGGCGCCACGCGTCATGTCCGCTTGGTGGCGGCTGGGCCGCCGCGCCGTACGTACGGGTCTGCGGGCGGCCTGGTCGTCGCGGGCCTGGCACGTGGGCGAGACGAGCGCGGTCGACCTGTCCGGCGACGGCCGGATCGCGGTGTCCGGCGGCCGCGACGGGACGGTCCGGCTGTGGGACGTCGAGAGCGGCGATGGTCTGCGGGTTCTCGAGGGCCACGAGGGCGCGGTGCGGTCGGTCCGCCTGAGCGCCGACGGACGGCGGCTGCTGTCCTCGAGCCAGGACGGTGAGGTCCGGCTGTGGGAGGTCGACACCGGCGCCTGCCGGCAGGTCCTGACCGTCGACGCCCGTGTGTTCTCAGGCGACGCGTTGTCGGTACGGTTCGGTGCGGACGACCGGCGGGTCGTGGTCGCGGGCCCGGACGCCACGATCCGGATGTGGGATCCGCCCACCGGTGGCCCGCCGCGAGTGGTGCGGACCCTGTACGGCGCTCACATCAAGGAGATGGACCTCGGTGACGATGGCGGCCTCGCCGCGGTCCGCATGAGCAGTCAGGTGGTGTTGTGGGACCTGAACCGCGGCCACGTCGTGCACCACCTCAAAGGCAGGTCCGTACTCACGGACCGGGCGGCGGCGCTCAGCGCCGACGGACGTCTCGCCCTGGTTGGTGACTTCAATGGGGGCATCCGGGTGCATGACACCTCGAGCGGAGGGGTCATACGGACCTTCGACGGGCCGGCGCAGGGCGGGTTCCACACCGTCCGGATGACCGCTGACGGGCGCTTCGCGGTCTCCGGCGGCTACCGGTCGTACATGGCGCTGTGGGACGTCCGCAGCGGCCGATGTCTCCGGGTCCTCGACGGCCACGAGCGGGGCGTGCATCGCGTCGTGCTCACCCCCGACGGCCGCTTCGTCCTGGCCGGACACGAGGATGGGCTGCGACTGTGGGAGCTGGACTGGGAGCTCGCCGCCCACGAAGCGGCCGACTGGGACGACGGCGCGGCACCGTATCTCGACGCGTTTCTGCGCCGTCATGGTCCGCGGTGGACGGACACGGACGTCGACGGCCTGGTGCGCCGGCTCCAGGACGTCGGCTACGGCTGGCTGCGCGCCGACGGGGTGCGAGCCCACCTCGACCGCCGCGCCTCGGCCCGTCAGCGCGACGACAGGGCACGATGACGGTCGGCGTCACGCTTGCTCGTCGGACCCAGCGGTTCAGCGTGGCCACTGCCACTTGTGTCTTGTGGACATCGTGGACACGGATGGCGTTGACGTAGTTCGGCGAGCATGCGTTTGCGGGAGACGCCCACCATGCCGGGCAGGCCGAAACACGTCAGCTCATCGAGGTCGCGCGAGATGGTCCAGCTGTGCTCAGGCGTCTTCGCGAAGCCGAGGCCGGGGGCGATGACGCTTCGGTCAGCGTGGATTCCGGCGTCGCATGCGGCCTGCACGCGCCGCAGGTTCTTTTCGAAGCCGTGCGCTTGGAAAAGGCATCCTGGCGGGAGCCGAATTCGACCGAATAGAAGGCTGGCCAAACTCGACCACACTTCTCTTTATTAGTACGACGCACCGCCCGCCTTCCGGGTTCGTGTGACACCCATCACGTACAAAAATCAAGAAATCCGTCTTTCTCTTCGAACCTCCACACCCTTACCGAACATCGAACCAGCCGAGTCAGTAAGCAACCAGGAGGTTTTAATCATGCAGTTCACGAACCTGCGCAGGGCCGCCGCTATCGCTTGTGGCGGTGGGATGATTGCTCTCGCCATGACCGCCTGCAACGCCGACAATAATGCGTCGAAGGCATCTAATTCGTCGGGTGCGGCGGGGAAGGCGTCGTCGGTCGCCAATAGCACCCACGACAAGGGTCCGGGGGCGGCGTACGCCGGTCAGGACGACACGCCGGCTTGCGGGGCGTCCGAGCTCAGGGGGTATCTGCAGCTTCAGGATTCCGGCTCCGAGCAAGGGGATGAAGCGATCGCCACCCTGACCCTCACCCACGCCGACTGGGCGTCGGAAAGCTGCTATCTGCCGGCCGGCTGGGTCCCGATCGGGAAAGGCGGGCCGCACGACTACACCGCCGTCCCCTCGACCCGGGTGAACTATCCCGGTCCCGGAATGACCATCACACTGAGGCCCGGAGGTTCGGCCTTCGCCGGAATCAAGTGGCACACCGAAAAGGGCTGCCCGGGCGGCGCCACCAGCGATCTCGGCTTCGCCTGGGGCGCCACCTGGGTCCCGCTCACCTACAGCGGCCTCGACGACGGCTACCAGCCACCGATCTGCGACGACGTCACCCTCGGCACGCTCCAGCCCACCATGAACGGCGTCAATTTCACCTGACCCACCCGGAGAGGCAACGACCAGGACGCGGGGCGGGGCCGGCCGAAACAGTGCCGCCCGCGCACGGCTTCACCGATGCCATGCGCGGGCGGCACTGCATTACTGAGACGACCAGTGAACGTGTGCTCAGTCGTGTGGGTGGAGTAGTTGCTTGAGGACCTGAGGGTTCATGACGTCCTGGTCGCCGGGGAAGACGCCCGTGTCGGCCCACTGCCAGACGAAGTAGGTTTTCCAGCCTGCGGGAAGCGTGCCCGGGGAGGTGCCGTGGTTGTTGATCCACAGTGCGTCCTTCGCGGCGAACTCGGTGGAGCCGCCGGTGCAGTCGTTCCACCATTCGGTGAAGGTGTTGATGGTGGCCCACCAGCCCGTACGGGCGTGGTACTCGTTGATGAAGTCGTGGATCCAGCTCACCATCTGGTCCGGGGTGAAGCCGTAGCACTTGTCCGGGCCGTACACGTTGTCCTCGATGTCGAGGACGCCGGGCAGCGTCCGGCCGTCGCCGGTCCGCCCACCGCCGTTGTCGACGAAATAGTCCGCCTGGGCCTTACCGCTCGCGCTGTCCGGAGTGGCGTAATGGTAGGCCGCGTGAATCAGGCCGACGCGGTAGGAGCCGTTCCATTGCTGGTCGAACTCACCGCTGTGGTAGTCGGTGCTCTCGGTCGCCTTGATGAAGGCGAACTTGGCGCCGTTGGCCTTGACGGCGTCCCAGTCGACGTTCTCCTGCCAGCCGCTGACGTCCAGGCCCGGGATTCCCGGTGGAACCTCGGTCATGACGCTGCTGCGGGGCGCGGCCGATCCGGCGTGGGCCTGCCCATGCCGGGGGGACGGCGAGGCCTGGGCGGGGCCGGCCATCAGTGTGCCGCAGGCCGCCGCGGTGACAACGGCCGCGGCCACGCGCCGCGCATGCTTGAAGGTCTGCAAGTCCTGCTCCTTCGTAAAAGGTGACGGGCGCCAAGGGTCGATCGTCCGAAAGGTTCGTAATCCGCAAACTTGACGATGATCTCATGTGAGGTCGATGGATATCGCTGATGTCCGTTCGCGATGGGAGAAATTCGTGGCCGAGGTGTTCCGCGAGATCACTCCGGTAGGAGGCACTACCCCGCCACAACCGGCCCGGGCGACGGCACCGAAAATGTCCGACCCCCGTCGCGCCTGAGGCGAACAAAGGGAAACGTATGGTGCCGGCGGCCGGCACGACACCGGTAAGTGTGACGAGGGCCAGGGGTGAGAATGCGGCGGGGCAGCCGTCGATCTGGTCGGCGAGCAGGGCGCCGGTCACGGGGGCGACGGCGACGGTGAGGGTGACCGTGGTGGCGAGGGCGCCGGGCTTCCTACCGCTTCCGGC
The DNA here is from genome assembly GCF_039541955.1 of Actinoallomurus oryzae. Taxonomy (NCBI): domain Bacteria; kingdom Bacillati; phylum Actinomycetota; class Actinomycetes; order Streptosporangiales; family Thermomonosporaceae; genus Actinoallomurus; species Actinoallomurus oryzae. The sequence goes on from NZ_BAABHF010000043.1 coordinate 159,128, forward strand.
AAAGTACGGTACGTGGATGGTGAACGTACGGGAGCGGATTCTCGCGGAGCTTGGCGTCAAGACGACCATTGTCCCCAAGGCCGAAATCCGGCAACGGGTCGACTTCCTCAAGGAATACTTGCGGTCGACCTCGGCCAAGGGCTATGTGCTCGGAATCAGCGGCGGCCAGGACAGCACGCTGGCCGGTAAGTTGTGCCAGCTCGCCGCCGAGGAGCTGCGGGCCGAGGGTCACGAGGCCACCTTCGTCGCGGTGCGGCTGCCGTACGGCGTGCAGGCCGACGAGCACGATGCGCAGATCGCGTTGGCGTTCATCCGGCCCGATCGATCGATCACGGTGAACATCAAGCCGAGCGCGGACGCCGCTGCCGCCGAGGCGGCGCTCGGCATGCGGGAGTTGCTGGGCGACGAGCCGAAGCTACGGGACTTCGTGCGCGGCAACATCAAGGCTCGTGAACGCATGGTGATCCAGTACGCGATCGCCGGGCAGTTGGGCCTGCTCGTCGTGGGCACCGACCACGCGGCCGAGGCGGTGGCCGGCTTCTTCACCAAGTACGGCGACGGCGGTGTCGACATCACCCCGCTGACCGGACTGACCAAGCGCCAGGGCGCCGCCCTGCTGCAGGAGTTGGGCGCACCATCGAGTGTCTGGGAAAAGGTCCCGACCGCCGACCTCGAGGACGACCGGCCCGCCCTGCCCGACGAGGTGGCACTCGGCCTGAAATACGCCCAGATCGACGACTATCTGGAAGGTGCCGACGTCACGACGGACGTGGCGGCGAAGGTGGAGTCGCTCTACCTCAAGACCCGGCACAAGCGAGCCCTTCCGGTCACTCCCCTCGACGACTGGTGGAGGGCTCACACCACATAGGGGATCGCCGCCGCAACCGACAGCGTGAGCATGCCCAGGCAGTTGAGCCAGAACTCCTGTTTGAGGAACCGCGCGCGGTAGTGGGCGTACGCCGCGCACACGAAATAGGCGATGACCCCGACCGTGGTGGCCAGACCGACGCCGGGGTATTTCAGCCCAGCGACGAGACCGGCCGTGGCCAACAGCTTGATGGCGATGAGCGTCCACCACCAGTCACGCGGAAAACGGACTCCTTCAAGGCATCTTTGGATGAACGTCGGCGGGCGGATGGACATCAGTGCGTCGGAGAACAGGGCGAGCGCGAGCAGCGCCGTGAGCCACCATGGATGAGGAACGTGGATCATTCTTCTCCCCCTGAATGTGACACGACGAAACTGACCACTTGCCGTAGTTCGTCGATCGCGTCTTGTGTCTCGATGGCGCCATTCGCAGCGGTCATCAGCAGGCCGAGGTAGGCGAAGTACACGGCCCGCGCGCCGCAGCCGGCGTCGGCGCGGGTGAACGCGGATCGGGAGAGGACGGCCTCGAGCTCCGCTATCAGCGCCAGGGCGAGGTTCTGGAAAATCGCCGATTCATGGTTCCCGCGGACGATGACCGCCGCGTACTCACGCGAAAGCTCAGGGTCGACGGCGAAGTACCTGATGAAAGGCTCGAAGAGGTCCATGACCTCCCCAACGGTGGCAGTCGCCGGCAGGGACGTACGGTCGGCGTCATGGCCGGTGTCCCGGCCGCGATGCACGGAGGCGATCCAGCCATCGAAGATGGCGACAAGCAGCGCGTCCTTCTCTCCGACCGCCATGACGGTCCCGGTGCTCACGCCCGCGTCGGCGGCGATCTGCCGAATCGTCGTCACCCTGAAGCCCTGCGTGCGAAAGAGCCGCTCGGCCGCCGCCAGCACCTTCTGCCGTGTCGCCTCCCGCTTCGCCGATCGAGAATGAACGCGTTCAGTGAACATGTTCAGAACACTACGGCGCGGTGGCCCCGGGCACAAGTCGGCTCGCCACCGACCCATGCCGAGCCGTCGGCGGGCCGGGTGCCGGCCGATGCGTGGCCGAACCTCGGCTCCGGCCCTCCAGGACCGGGAAAACAATGGGCATTGTGCCGATAGGGAAAAATAGGCAACGTTACCGATATCGCATTTCCTAATCGCGATGCCACACTCGATCTATGCTGCCCCGCATCTTGGCAATTTCGCATGCACAGACCGTACACATGCCGCTACCGCGCCACCGTCTGCACGCCACGCTCGGCCACTAGCCGCGCTGATCAAACGCGATATCCCCCGCTTCATAGCGTTGTGCAATATCGGCATGTCCGTCCGTTCGCACGCCGACACTCAAACTTTACGGTCTTTCCAGATATGAAATCGAGAACCGATCCACTGTACGCAATGGCGATGGTCATTGCCGTCTGCGCCGTTTCGGCCACCGCTCCTTTAACGGCCTTCGCGTCGGCGCCCGCCCTTGCCCTGGCGTTCTGGAGAAACGGGCTGGGCTTCGCGACGAACGGTGCGATCGTCACCGCGCTCTTGACCGTGGCCGTGATCGGGGCCGCCGCCGCGAGCGGGATCGACATCCGGTCAGGCGGGAACGCGCTGCTCGGGGATCTCCTCGCCCTGGTGGGAGCCGTGGCGCAGGCCGGTTACACCGCCCTCAGCGAGCGCGCGCGAAGCGGGCTGAGCACACCCTTGTACTCCGCCCTGAGTTCCTGCGTCTGCGCGGTCGGACTCCTGGTCGCCTGCCTGGCCACCGGTACACCGCTCATGCGTTTCGACCGGAACACCGAGCTCGCACTCCTCGGCCTGCTCATCCTGCCGCAGCTCCTCGGCCTGGGCTCGCTGAACTTCGCGCTCGGCAGGGGATCGGCGACCACGACAAGCGTGCTGCTTCTCCTGGAATCACCGGTGGCCGCGGCCATCGCGTGGCTGTGGATGGGCCAGACGCCGGAGCCGTCGACTCTGCCCGGCCTCCTGCTCATCATCGTCGGTGTCGCCGTGGTGGTCTCCAGCAGCACCACACAGAGCGAGAGATTCATCGGCCGACACCGAGCAGAAGGCTCACGCTCCAGACCGCGCCGTACCGGCGCCCCCGAACCGAGCGAGAACCCCGTAGGCCGGCATCGGGCAGAGCGCTCCCGCGTGGGGTGACGAGCGCCGGTCGCCGGCGCTGGGACGGTGGCCCGCGGCGATATGACACCGTCGTCTTCAGCCGCGTCAGCATGTCAGGAGAAGGACCACAGGTGGTCGGCCTGGAGGCTGCACGGGTAGATCGTCAGCTTGGCGTCCTGACCACCCGACCCGCGGACGCCGGCCACATCCAGGCACTGATGGCCCACGGAGTCGTAGCTGCGGATCCAGTATCGGCCGCTCGCCTTCCGTTCGAGGTACCACATCTGGTTGTCGCCGGCGCCCGGAAGGCACCGGTACTCCGTGACGTCGGCCTCGCGCACGGTGTCGTAACCGGGGAGGTCGAGGCAGAGTCCGTCCTTCGAATTGCGGATCGTGAACAGGGTGGCGCCGCGCGGACCGCTGTTCTTGCCGACCACGAGATCCCACAGCTGGTTGTCGCTACCGGACCCGTGGCAGGTGTGCTGCTCGACCTTGCCGTTCAGCTGTCCGTCGCCGTATCCCGGCACGTCAACGCACATGCCGGTCATCACGTTGCGGATCAGCAAGCGCCTCTTGCCGGAGATTCGCACGCCGTGGGCCGACCGCGATCCGGCCTTGTCGTCGGAAGCCGGACGGTGCGACGAAGGGTGCCGCGTGCCGGGCGATTTCGGCTTCGGACTCGGTGTGGCCGGGGTGGGAACGAGCGTCGGCAGAGCGGTTCCGGTCATCGCCGCCGGTCTCGCCCGCTCATCGGTGGGCCGGTCGTGGCGATGGGAGGTCACCGCGCCGACGGCCAGCGCCGCTCCCGCGACGACGATCAGCGCGGCCCCGCCCGCGAGGATCCGTGGGCCCACCTTGGACCGTTCGGTCGGCTGCCAGGCACGGCGGCTGAACGCGTCGACGAGGTCCGCACGTTGCCGGCGTTGCTGTTCAGTCGTGTTCTGCTCGTCCATGTGCGCTTCCTTGTTCCTTCCTTCCTGCCGGCTCGTTCCCTCACCATCGGCCCGCGGTCAGTGGCCGAAGCGGAACCAGTTGATGTTGATGAAGTCCCAGAGCTGGTCGCTTTTGAACGTCAGGTACACGTTGTGCACGCCCGTCAGCCCGTTCGCACCGACCGAGACCGTCGACCAGTTCTGCCACCCCCCGGTATTGATGTTGTAGAGGGTGGCGATGGGTGTGCTTCCCGGACGGTCCAGCCGCACCTCGACCCGCCCGTATCCCTGGTCCTTGTCGCTCGCGACGCGGGCGTAGAACCGCGTCGCGGCCGTGGAGCCGAAGTCGATCCTCGTGTAATACGCCCAGTCACCGTTGGCGGCCGAGGCGATGTTCCGGCCGCCGCCGGTGTCATTCGAGTTCTCGGTGCTCAGGTGCTTCGACCGCCGGGCGAACGACTCGGCCTGGAGCGCACGGTAGGCGTCGCGTCCGCCCCGTGCGGAGGAGACGGACCTGGGGCTCCTGGCCGGCCGCACGCTACGGACGTGGCGACGGGTCGGCAAGGGTGTCGGCGTCGGTGACGCGGTCGGTGAGGCCGGCACCTGCAGGGACGGGGTCGTACGGCGATTCTGCGCGGCCAGGGCCAGCTGACGCGCACGCTCGGAGGCCGCCTGCTTGTGGCGGTTCGAGACCACCGCGCCGAGGCCGAAGGTCGCTCCGGCGACCAGGACCAACGCGGCCCCGCCCGCCAGGACTCGCGGGCCCACCCGCGGCTGCGAACTCGACTGCCAGGCGGTCCGGGTGAAGGCGTTGACGAGGTCCGCGCGTTCCTGACGCTGGCGTTCGTTCTCCTTACGGTCGCTCAACTGCTGTACTCCTCAATGTGCTGAAGCGGCGATAGGGGACGGGCGATACCGACGGCCGGCCGGCGGACCTGCGGCGGGCGGTGACGGTGTTCCGCCACCGCACCGCCGTCGGCCTGCCGCCGCGTATCGGGTTCATCCGAGCGGTCCGTGTCGGCGGCCGTACGACGCATCTCCCGCGCTCCCCTGGAAGGGGTCGGCGCCGAGGTTCGCGAGCGGCGTCCGGGCCGCGGGCTCCGCCGAGGCGGCGTTCCGCGCCGACGGTGGTGCCGCGCCCGCGTCGTCGCCGGTGGGCGGCGCGGGTCGTACCGGTGGGCGCGGCGCGGGAGGTGCGGGCGGGGTCACCGGCGATACGCCGTCCGCGATCGGCTCGGTACCGGCCCAGGCGGCGGTGTACGGGCCGGGCGCGAGCAGCCGCACCAGCACGACCGGCCGGCCGGACGGTGATCCGAACTCGACGGTGCCGCCGTCGGGTTGCAGGACGGCGACCCGCAGTCCCAGGACGGCGGCCGCGGCCAGGAAGACCTCGTCCGCCTCGGTCCCGCCATTCGACGATCTCAGCGCGGCGACGAAGGAACGCCTCTGGTCGTCCGTGGCGCCGACGGGCATGCGCACGGCCGGCCAGAACCGCCGTGCGCCGCTGTTCAGGTCGGCGGCGAGCGCGTCCGCGAGGTACCCCCGCAGCTCCGCCGGAGATGCCGGCCGGCCGCGAGCGGCCACGGACGTCTCGGCCGGCGCCACCGCCTGCAAGGCGTGTACGACACCGTCGCCGGTCGCGAGAACCCGCACCGGGCGCAGCGCCATCCGCCCGATCGCCGCCGACTGCCGCCGCGTGAGCCCGCTGTCGTCGACGCCGCCGGCATCCGCTGCGGCCCCCGAGCCGCCCTCCATCTCCGGCGGGTACGGCGTCGAGTCCGGGGATCCGGCGGGCACGTCCTCGCTCTGATCGGTCACGTGGTCCGGCGCGGCACCGCCTTCCAGGGAGCCGGCCACGATGCCGGTCGTCTCTGTGGGCGAGGGGTTGAAGTAGGGGTTGTGAACGTATTCGCCGTCAGGTGAGCCGTCTCGCAACGGCTGCACGCCACGGATGAACCGCACGTGGATGCCGCCGGGGAAGGCGACTTCCTCCTGGTCGGGGAACGGCGACGCGATATCGAGCGTCGCGTTGACATCGATCCCGCCTGGCAGGACCACGTCATAGCGGTATCGGTAGTGGTCGAACAGCAGGGAGGCCGAAACCGGGTCGTTCTGGGCGGAGTCCCGTAGATACCGCCGACTCCTCGACGTGCTCACATACCCTGTGTCTTCGGGGTTGTTGTACACATGGTCGATCAGATGCCCCAGTCGATGACCCCTGGGGAACAGGCCGCCGTCGGCGCGAAAGACCATCTCCGGCGTCTTTTGGCTGAATTTGTACAGCGGGGCATCGTCGGTGCGCCACTTCATCACGTGCGGCAGGCCGGCGGCGAGCGTCCCGGGCCGCGCGGCGGTGAAGGCCGGATCGGCGGAAGGCCGGTCGGTGACGGGATACCGGCTCGTGCGCCTGAGAGGCACCCCGGCGGCTTGCGGGTCACTCGGGTGCTCATCGGTGCTCGGCCGGGAAGAGGCCACCGCGGCCGAGCGACCCGGCAGATACCAATTCCAGGCGGGTCCCTCGGCGTAGAGCCGGCCCTGATCGTCGCTGACCCGGCCCGCCTTCGGCGACTCGGCGTCGTACTGCCCGCGCAACCCACCCAGCGCCCGGCTCTTCGCGACGAAGACCCGCAGGTCCGGATCCTCGGCCCCTGCGCCCCACACCGTCCACCACTCGTCACGGACCACGATGGGGAACTCTTCGGTGGTGGCGGTGTAGTCGGCCTCGAAGCCCGATACGCCGACCGCGTCGTCCGGGAACTCCCGCTCGGTCTCCTCGGCGCCGAGCCTGGTCGGCGACCACCCCCGCGGCCCGGACCGTCGCGAGCCCTCCGCGGGGGATTCGCCCGTCGTCCGTCGACGGTCCACCACGGAGTCCAGCTCCCGCCTGATGCCGGCCTCCAGCCGGTCCACGGCCTTGCTCCGTTTGCCGGACTGCCCGTACTCGATGTCCCGCCACCGGTCGATCGCCCGCAGGACGTCCTTGAGCTGCCGTTCGTTCTGGTCCAGCCAGGACGGGTCCAGGCGCCCTCCCTGCTTCCAACGGTCGAGCGCCTGGTCGATCGCGTTCAGGACCGCTGAACGCGGGTATCGCATTCCCAGGCTCGATTCGGCCTTCCAGTCCTCGACGATGTCCCGGTGGAAATCCGTGGCGTGCGGCCCCGCGTAGCGCCACAGCTTGCCCCAGTAGTTGGTGACAATGTCCTGGACGGCCTCACCCTCGATGAGGTAACCGAACTCCGCGAGCTTGTGCGGATACAGATTGTCCGATCCGACGTAGTAAAGGGCATCATCGGCGATGTAGACCTTCGCGTGGTTCGCCGGCTCCGGAAGGGTCTTCTTCGAGATCGCGATCTTCGCGTCCGGCTTGTACCGCCGTGCGATGGTGCTCGCGGGCGGATCCGGCCACGCGAATCCACTCTCGCTTCCATCACGATCGGTGAAGACGAAGGGCGCGACCTTCACCCTCCGCAGGGCGCTCTCGATGACCTCATCACGGTCTCCCCGCGCCTGGGGATCGGCCACCCTCCGAACAAAACGCTTGATCATCGCATACGTGCCAGGCGCGCCGAACCCCCAGGTGTACGCGCCGTTCACCGCGCCGGCCCTGGCCGATGACACAACGATGTCGACCGTGAGCTCCGGCTTGTCCACGAGCGCCTCGGCGATCCACCGGACGACCTGATGATCTTTCTCCGCGGTGAATCCGGTGAACGCCAGATCCTGCTGGCTGATCTTCAAGCTGCGACGCGCGTTCTTGATCACCTCTTCCTTGGCGGTATCACTGGCCTGGTCGCCGAGGAACGCCGCCCGGCCGAGGGACAGAGCCCGGCCACTGTGCCACTGCTCTGGAGCACCACGGCTCGGTTCCGGCTTGGTGCGAGGCAGTTTCGCCAGGTCGACCAGGGCGATCTTGTCCCGGGCCGGGCCCGGAGACAAGGTCTTCACCTCATAATCCTCGGTGATCTGCTCGACCTTGAGATCGCGGCCGCCCCTCGTCCACAAATAGTCGGCGAATTCGTGTGCGTGCCGGACACCATCACCGACCATCTCGATGGAGACGTCGTGGACCGGAGGATAACCGCCGTACGTCTCCGTCCAGAGGTTGTGACCACCGACCAGGGCCACCGCGCCATCGGCTGCAACGATCTTCGAATGGTTCCAAGAACCCTTGGCGATGTTGGACAACTGCCCGGCCAGGACGGTCATCCGGCCCTGTCCCAACGGCACCTCGTTGTCCTTGAGGAACTTCGTCAGATCCTTGACGAACCCGGACAGGAACGTGTCACGCAGCGAGATGTTCGCGAACAGGAAACGCACGAGAACAGGCCCGGAGCCCTCTCGTGAGGCGACGTCGAGAAGCGCGTTCTTCACCTCTTCGCGGATCCGGCCGGTCGGCGGCGAGAGGCTGAGGACGTCGATCAGCCGCGTACCACCGCCGATGATCCCGCGCACGGTGCCGGCCAGTTGCCCCACGGCCCGGTCGCCGAAGGCCGAGACGTCCTCCCTCGTCATGGGCTGGCCCCACATGTCGGGGGTCTGCACAAGCCGGATCAGGTTGCCGGTACTCAGGGCGTGCACGCGCCGGTCGACGCCCATCTCCGTGAGCCTCCGCTCGAGCCGATCGGGCAGACTCCTCACCGGGTCTGCCGGGCCCGCCCGGTCGATGGGCCGGCTCCCGAGGCCGTGGTCACGCACCGCGCCGAGCCTGGCCGGCGACCGCCCATCCAGGTGCGGCGGCACCAGGTCGGCGAGCAGGTCCGGATCGTTGGTCAAACCACGTGGGTCGAAGGTCTCGAGCAAGTCGTACAGGCCGGCCGCCTCACCCTTGAGGGTCTCCTCGGGCACCGGATGGGCGGGATCATCACCGAACCCGGCGAACCGCCACGCGGCAAGCGTCTCGAACAAATTCCTCGAGGCGGCAAGCGCCGCCCGCAGGAACAGGGCGCGGTCCTCCGGCCCGAACCCGAGGTGACGGTAGACCAGGAACATGAGCTCCAGTTCCACGTCCCTGCGATGGTCGGGCCGATAGCCACGGTCGTGCATCTCATCGGCCCAGCGCTTCTCGCGAGGGGACGGATACCGGATCAAATTCCCGCCGAACCCGTCGCGGTTGGACTCGATGACCGACTCGATGACCGACCCGGCGACCGACTCGACGACCGAACCGTACGCGGACATGAGGTCGGCGAGATCCCATTCGCCGTCCTCGATCCGCTGTTCGAACTCGGCGTCGGGCAATTCGCTCTCGACGCCCAGCAGATCTCGGATGACCGACCTGCCCGAGGGGGAGACCGTAAGCCTGCGGTCCAGCTCACGAAGAGCCCGGCCGACCGCACCGGCCAGACGCCGATCACCGGCCAGCGCGGCCGTGAAAGCGGTCTGGTAACGGCTGACGACGTCGTCCCACCACGGCTTGGCATAGGTTTCGGCGAACCGGATCTCGACCAACCGCTGGAGAGAACGAAACCCGTCGAGAACGTCGTCATCGTCCTCCTGGGCCGGCTTGGACGAACCGCCCTCAGGCTCACCCGCCGACCCGAAATACTTCTCGATGAGCCCAACGATCTCCGGAACACGCTCCCGAAACTCGACCGCGTCGTCGCGCGAGCGGGCCGCCACCGGCGGAGCCGGGGACTCGTCGGCCGCTCCCGCCGACGGCGCGGGGAACAGCGGGGCGTCGTTCGGCGAGCCCACCACCGGATAGTCGGGTGAAGAAGAGGTCCCGGGTGTGCTCTCCGTCCCCGGGCCGGAAGCCGCGCCGCTCGAGGTGCTCAGCGGGTGGTCGCGCAGGACGGCGGTGGCGTCGACGACGTTCTCGATGATCCGCGCATAGCGCGCCGGCATCTCCTGGGAGGGGTCCCAGTCCGCCGCCGACATGATCCCGTCCGACCGGACCGTGCTCACCGCCTCATCGGAGACGGACGAACGGCGCCTCTTGCGGAAGACGAACTTCCCGTTCTCGTACTCGTCCGGCAGGCCGAGGTAGTGCAGCAACTCGTGCAGCAGGTCGCGCAGCGGATCCCCCAGACCCCATTGACGGGCGTCGGGTCCCTTCTCCTCCTCGCCGGTCCGCTTCCGGACCGTCGTACCGGTCCCGATCCGGACAGCCTGCCGATGTCCCGGGTCGATCCGCAGAATTGCCTGGATGCTGAGCTGATCCTTCGACTTCGGAAGCTCATACCCCCGGTCGTTGACATGCTCATGGAGGAGGTCGTTCAGCACCTCCTCCAGCTTCTTCACGTCGCTCTCGGTCACGCCCGGCCTCGGATCGACCGCGAGCGCGATGACGTGATGCCGCACCCACGTGCCGTTCGCCGCCTGGATCCGCTGCACATTCGCCCGGACCTGAACGCCCGCCCCCTGCGCCTCGAACTCCTCTCGCGAGTTCACGCCAGAGGTAACGAAGCTGAACTTCGGATCCAGGCGTTCCGTCTCCACCGGCACCACGGGGGCCTTGGGCAGTTCGTTCCGCCAGTCGTCCGGGCTCGCCGGCCTGGCGACCTTCTTGGCCGGCTCCTTCACCGGCTTCACCGGCCCCGCCGGCCGATGAGCCCATGTCCCCAACGTCACCGAATCGAACCCGGACGCGGTCGAGGCGCCGGCCGACCGCCGGCGCGGCGGCGCACCCGGCGCCGGGAACGTCCAGTCCGGTGCTTGCCACGGCTGGGCCACCGGGCCACCGACCGGCGCCAGCCCGCGCAGTTCCCGACCCTGGTTGAACAGCCGAAGCGAGACCCTCGCCAGTCTTTCGGCGTCGTGTCGAATCGTCGCCAGGTTCTGGCTCGTCGACGCATATGGCCGAGTCTCTATCCGGACGACGGCCGGGTTGATCAGCGGTATGCCGTTGACAGGGTTGGCATCGAGCTCGTTGTAATTGGTCCGGACCGCCAGCGCCTCATGCTGATCGATCGGGCGCTCCGGGCTCGCTGTCAGCAGGTTGTCGAGGTACTGGCCGATCGTCGCCCTCGGCTGCCCCCAGTCGTGCGGCAGCAACCGGGACAGCGGATCTGAACCGAAAACGTGGGTGAAGCCGTCGCGAAGATACTGCGCCTGATCCTCCAGGAACGCTCGAGGAGCCGCCCCTAGTGCGGACCGTATCGCTGCCAACGAGTCACGCGAGGTGACCGCCGAGTAGTCCTTCGGCAGGGTCCCCGTCGACCTCCCTCGTGCGGTGGCCGCGACCTGGGTGAATCCGAACGCGAGAGCACCCTCCAGGTCCGCGCGGTCCGCCGGATCGGACACCGCTTCATACTCCGGGTGGTCCGCCAGCCACCCGTCGTAGAGGGACGCCGCCCACCCGCCGTATCTCACCGCTGCCCACAGGTCGGCGTGAGCGGCCTGAACCGGAGGCGACTCACGGCGCATCTGCCCGGCCACGTGCTTCATGAGCTCGACCAACCCGCTCAGCGGGGCGGTCGCCGTGTGATGGACGAGCATGATGCCGGCGCTGTCCGGATTACGCCCGGCCGGATTACGCCGTACGGGAAGATGCTCCGCCAGCGGGTCGACCTCATACCCGTCTTCCTCCCGGAAGATCCTGGAGAGCCGCGCGCCGTCCCGAGCCGCCATCAGCCTCCGCAGCACGTCCGCGAACGCCTCCAGCACCTCGGATCGCTCCGCCCGGCCATCGTCCTGTCCCCCGGCCAGGTTGCGGGCCGCCTTGGTGACGACCTCCAGGATGGGCACGCCACCCGCCGTGTCCAGGACGATGTCCAACAGACCCGGCCTGGTGACGAGGATCCCGTACTCTTGCGGATCCTCGCCGGGGGGCAGAACCACGCGAAATCCGTGCAGCTCAACCTCGAACCCGCTCGCCGGCGCGAAACCCTCCACGGTGACCGGACGCTCTTGCGGCACCGCGGCCGGGCTCTGGTATGCCGCCGCCGGTTGCTGGTAGGCACCCGAACCGGACGCCTCCGGCTGGTCGTACACATCGCCATAAGCCTGACCGGACCCGTACCCGGCCGCCTCCGGCTGGTCGTACGACGCGCCGGGCTCGGGCAGCTCCGGCTGGGCGTAGGGCTCCTGCCAAGCCGCGCTCGACGGACCGGCTTGCGCAGAAGACGCCCGCAGCTCATCCCTCCGCTCACGGATCCTCTCCTCCAGCCGGCTCACCACGTCCCAGCGGCTGCTCTGCGGAGTCTTGTCCTCCTTCCACTCCGAGATCGCCCGCAGCACCCGACGCAGGTCACGGTCACTCGGAGGCGACCCCAGCCGGCGGACCGCCCGGTCGATCTCCTGCAGAGCAGCGGAGCGCGTCTGAAAGCGCACCGCGGACAATGTCTCCCAGTCCCTGATGATTCGATCCCGACGATGCCCGGACGGCGGCGCGGACGGCGCGGGGAACAACGGTTCCTCGTCCCGGTCACCGACCACCGGATACAGCCCTGGAGATCCCGTTGCTTCGGCCTCTCCGGAATCGGCGTCCAGCGGCGATCCGGTGGCGGACACAGCGGCCGTGTCCCCATCGGCCGGCTGGTGGCCTACGTCGCCTTCGTCCCCGGGAGCCGGCGGAGCGGCGCTCGCGCTCGGAATGCTCCCGGGCAGTGCGGCCGGGGGGGACGCTTTCGTGGCGCCGCCGGGTACCGGCTCCGTCCCGGAGGCTCCCGCGTCCGCCACAGCGGGGGCCTGGTCTTGGCCGGTGTCGGGTGTGATGGTCTGCTCACCCGGGCCGACTTGCCCGCCGAGGTCCGCGGAGTTGCTGTTTTGGACGGGGCCGTAGATGTAGACGTCCCCAAGATCTGAGATTTCGTCGAAGGGTGGCCGGAGGACCTCATCCTCTAGGCGAGTCAGTCCTTCACCGCTTTCTGCGACCACATCCTCGAAATTTTTAATATTCATAGGGTCTAGACCATAGAAGATCACCTTTCCTTCAGATTTATTAAGAACGCGCAGTATTTCTCTCGCAGTCCCCTTGCTTATCGGCGCGCCCATCAGCGTGACGACAAGGACACTGCCATCCGAGAGCGGGAATACCGGGTTCTCGTAATCTTCTACCGGAACGAGGTTGGGGATCGGTTTTCCCCTATTCGGGCCGTTGCTGACCTTTTGTTCACGCTCCCTGTTCTTCAGGTTTAGGTTATACACCTCCTCGAATCCTGTTACCAGATTTTCCTTTTCAAGGATAATTCTTCCCTCGCCCCATACGTCCAAGTGGGGAATGACGTCGAGCTTCCGATAGTCCTTCGCAGGGGCAATGTGCGGCTTAGCCGCGGGGTGAGCAAGGCCCAAGCCGGTTGTCAGCGGATTGTCGGCCGGTCGGCCGGTCAACTGGCCGCTGGTCAGATCTCGCGAGCCGAATGGCACCGGCGGCTTAACGTAATCGGCTGGCACTAGCTCGGCAGACTGGACCAGCAACAAGCCGACCATCATTCCCATGACGCCCCGGAGCCGAAGCGGTCCCGCCTGATAAGTGCCCGGTAGGGCGGTATCGCCGCTGGTGCCGCCAGCAGCGTGGATGTCCGGCCCCGCCCCGGTGACCGCCCCGGAAGGGGTGGTGGAAGGGGCGAAGTAAATGGTTCGTTCATGCCGAGGCATGCCGGTGCCGGAGTGGGCGGCCTTGGCGGGGGGCCGGTGCTCGGTCTGTGCTCCGGTGAACGGGTCGATTACCAGGACGGTGACGCCGAGGAGCGCCGCGAGTTGGTCGGCGAAGGAGGCTTCGCCCGTCGGGCCGGGCGTTCCCGGCCCGACGGTCACCGGGCCCGGGTCCTTCCGGGTGGGCACCAGCCTGACCGGTTCATTCGTCAGGGTGTAGTGACGGGTGATCCAGCGCGCGGTCTGCTCCACGTCGTGCGGATACGCGCCTGAGTCGCGGTCATGGGGACGCCTGGCGATGGAGATCGTTTGCGTTACGGGATCGTACTCGCCGGCGACGACCGGAGGATCCGTGTGCGGAGGTGCCGACGTGCGCTCGGTGCCGGCACCGGACGACGGGTCGGTCTGGGCGGATTGCCGGTCGTCCCCGGTCCGCTCGGCGAGGGCGTCCGGCTCGAGGGCTCGGACGCTCGTCATGAACATCCGGAAGCCCTGGTAGAGCGACTCCTCCGCGCGGGTCTGACGGACGGGGTTGGCGTTCTCGATACCTCCCGGCGGGCCGTAGATCCGCTCAAGGAGATCGAGCATCGGCCCTTCGTGGTCCTTGAGCCACTGGAGCGTGTTGTTGCGCGGAAGACCGGTGGAGTGGTCCAAGCCGGCGTTCGTTCCCAGATAGACGGCGGTCAGCTGGGCCCAGTACTCCCGTGCGTTCAGCGCCGAGTAGTTCCTGCTGCCGGACCGCTCCGGATTGGTGAGCGGGCCGTCCGGCCACTGCACGGCCCCTCCGGCCTGGGTCTTCTCCGCGAAGCGCCGCTCGATGAGCTCTCGATCCGCGGCATCGAGGTATTCGTACAGGAGGTGCGCGACCTCATGCAGCGCGGACGAGTATCCGCTGCTGTAAGCGGCGCCCCCCGGACCCGGCTCGCCGAGGAGGTTCTCCTCCGCGATCGCGACGACACCACCATCGTGGTGACCGCGGACCTTCTCCCACGGTCTGCCGTCCTCGGTCGTGCGTCCCTGGTAGTGGCGGAAACGGGACAGAGCCGTCAACGCGACGCTGCGCGGGATGATCACCGCGGTCGCGCCCTCGTGGACCGCCCGTTCCGTGAGAGCCCGGTTCTCGGCGAACACCCGCGTCAAGATCTGGTGGAGAACCTGCCGACTCGGCGCGGGTCGCCCGACGCCCGGCGGCACTTCGATGATCCGGTGCGCCGCCATGGCCGCGAAGCGCGCATCGGACATGAGGCGATCGATCGTCTCGGTACGGTCCGCGGCGGGAAGGCCGGAGGCGCGCTCGCGTTCGGCCGGCGGCCGCGCGACGTCCGCATCGCCGGCACGTCCTGGCGATCCGGTGGCGGACACAGCGGCCGTGTCTCCATCGGTCGGCTCGTGGCCTATGTCGCCTTCGTCCCCGGGAACCGGAGGAGCGGCGCTCACGCTCGGAATGGTCACGGACAGTGCGGCCGGGGCGGACGCTCTCGTGTCGCCCGCGCCGCCGGGTACCGACTCCGTCCCGGAGGCTCCCGCGTCCGCCGGTTGGACGTACGCGTCCGACGACGTCCCGGTCTCCGGCTGCTCACCATCGACCACCCGCGCGGGCGGCTCGTCGAGCCGAGCGGGCGGTCCGAGGCCGTCGAGCCGATCGACGTCGGCCGCTGCCGACCGCAGGTCCTGCGCCCTCCAGTCCGGGGTACCGGGGCCGCCGCGCGCCATGGCCCGCAGGTCGTCCAGCAGCCGGCGCGCGGCCTCGGTGTTGTCCTGCGCCGCGTGGAGCCGCTCGGACAGGGACACGGCCGTGGCGGAGGTGTCCAGTGGGGGGAGCTGCCGCCGCTCCAGCCGGCCCTCTTCGTCCTGCCAGTGGGCGTGGGCGGCGGCGGCGCGGGCCAGCAGCACCGGCAGTACGGGGTGCTGTTCGGACAGCCGTCGCGTACGGTCGCCGAGTTCGGCGCGTACGGCCTGTTCGAACGTCTGCTGCCGGACCTGCGCGCTCAGGTAGAGGCGCCCCATCTCCTGGTACCCGAGGCCGTAGAGGTCAAGCTCCGCGCGCAGCTCAGGCGACACCAGCCCCTGCTGTTCGGCCATGGCCGAAGTGAACATCCGGCGCCGGGAGGCGGCCTTGTCGAAGACCCACAGGCCGGCGCCGGGGTCCCAGCTCGTCGTGGCCGGGTCGTGGAAGTAGGTGCTGCCGCCGGGCGAGCTCCAGTTCTGGCGCACGGTGGCGTCGGAGTGGATGACGTCCACTCGCAGGTGCGCTCCCAGCGTGTGCGCGACGTCACGGCCCAGCTCGGCGAGGTCGAGCTGCGAGATCGCCGCCAGTGGTGGCAGCGCCGCGGGCGCACCGGCCGGGTTGTCCGGCCGGAGGGCGTGCACCTCGTTGACGGCGTTGATGATGTCGCTCATGGCCGCGCGGATGGTCTCGGCCGAGCCACCGGGAGTCCGCGGCAGCGGCTCGGACCGCCGCAGCGCGTCCGGTGTCTCGACGGCCGGGTCGGCCTCCCGTGCCGCCGCGAGGTCGGCCCGCATGGTGCGCAGCCCCCAGTCGAGCACGGCCTGGTAGGCCTGCAGGGCGATGGCCTTCTCGTCGGCGGTCAGCACCACCGGCCGGTAGCCGCCGATCTGCCGCCGGATGTACTTTGCGATGTCCTGGTACGCCTCCTGTGCCGTGCTCTCCTTCTGCGCCGCTCGGGCCAGGAGCGGTGCCAGGTCGAAGCTCGGCGCCTCGTCCATCGCGGGCCAGGACTCCGGCCTCGGCGGGGTCTCGGCGTTGTCCTTGACGATCTTGGCTTGTATCTCGTGGACCTCGGCCTGGTACAGCTCCGCGTACACGTAGCCGGTGATCGGGTCGCTGTAGAACCGGCCCTTCGGCTTGGGAGAGCCGAACAGATGATGGTGGAACAGGTCGGCGCGCAGGCGGCCGTGGAAACGCATCCGGACCAGGTAGAGCGGGCCCTTCTCCTTGGGGTGCTGCTCTCGGCGGTAGTTCTCGGTACCGGCCGAGGCGTCGCCGAACGACGTGCTACGGCCGTTGCTGGTGCCGAGGTCCCACGAGTGGCCGGGCGTGTGCTCGCCCATCGGGCCGTGGGCGCTCCCCGCGATGTCCACCGCACCGCGCACGTGATCGGTGCTCGCGTTGACCGTGGTGCCGCTCTGGTGCTTGGTGTACCGGCCGACGCCGGCGCCCGCCTTCAGCGGGGCGAGCACCTCCAGCGCGCTGAGGTCGCCCTTGAGCGACAGCGTCGCCCGGCTACGGTCGGCGCCGGGCCTGAAGATGTTGTCACCCAGTTTGTAGGTGTCCCCACCGGTCGCGTCCCGCAGGTGGCCGGCCAGGTGCATCCGCGACAACAGCGTCGGCATGGACAGGCTGGACCGGAGATCCGGATCCCCGGGCCGCTCGCCGAGCAGCTTGCTGAACCAGCCAGGGGGGAACATCCGCGCCAGGAGGTCACGGCCGATCCGCACCGTGTCGTCGAAGACCACGCCGGTGATGACGGCGTCCTCCGGCAGCTTGGGCAGTGGGGTGAGATTCGGCCGCGGGTGCGCGGTGTCCGCCGCACCCGACTCGGCGAGCGCGCGCGGCAACTGGATCTCCAGGGTGCCGTCGATCGTGGCGGTCCTGGTGGCACTGTGGTGGGTCCAGCCGTCGAACGTTCTGTTCAGCAGGTTGTTCAGCGGGCGGTGGGGCATGCCGAGCCGCCGTACCTCCGCCGTCAGCTCGGTGTCGAAGCCGAGGATGTAGTGGTCGAATCCGTACTCCGTCTGCTCGACGACGTTGTTCTCGGCGCGGGTGACCCCTCGGTGGTCGCCCACCGAGGCCTTCAGCGCACCGGATCCGCCCCCGGAGACGCTCTGCCGGCCACCGGGAGAGATCTGGGGGAAGGTCGCG
This sequence comes from Actinoallomurus oryzae, assembly GCF_039541955.1. NCBI lineage: Bacteria > Bacillati > Actinomycetota > Actinomycetes > Streptosporangiales > Thermomonosporaceae > Actinoallomurus > Actinoallomurus oryzae. Next base: position 176,452 of record NZ_BAABHF010000043.1, read on the forward strand.
CCCTGCGAGACGTCGCGCGAGGTCGACGTGGCCGTGCCCTGATAGCCGTGCAGGTAGACCTCGTTGTTCTCGCCCGGCGCGAAGTCGCGTACCTCCGGCTTGCCCAGAGCGAGGCGCAGCCTCACCTCGACGACGTCCGCCAGCAGCCACCCGTTCGGGTGGACCAGGTAGAGGGACAGACCCTCCTCGCCGAGGAGCTCATCGATCATGGTCTGGTCACGGCGTTTGGCCAGCAAGGCCTGCAGGGCGTCCACGCCGCCCTGCAGGCGGCCGATGACCCGGCCCTCGCGGTCCCAGACCTCCGCACCGGCCGAGAGCAGGCCCGGCGCGACCTCGTCGACCTGCTCCTTGACGAACCGGTACGTCGACCTGCCGTCCCGGTGCTCCCACGTGCGCAGGCCGCTGTGGCCGGTGAACGGACTCTTGCCCGTGAGGTACTCCGGCAGCCGGAGCTCCTCGAAGGGGAGCGGTGGTTCGGGCAGGCTCTTGCCGAAGGCCGCGTTGAACGCCGCCCGGACCGCCTCGTCCCGTACCGGGGAGACCTCCTGGGTGTGCCGGCCGGCCAGGGTCGTTGCCATGGCCGCGCGGTCGGCCGGCAGGCCGTCCGGCAGGACGGGCACCTCGGTTTTCCACCGGTGCAGGATTCCGGCCGCGACGTCGCCGGTCAGCTCCAGGTCACCGGCCTGCCACGCGGTCATCGCCTCCGCCAGCCGCGTGTCCGGCAGCCTCCGCTCGCCCGTGGCGTAGTCGACCAGGTCCTGCGGCATGTCGACCTGCCGGCCGGTGGCGGGCGGGTCGGTCAGCGGCAGGTCGAAGGCCGTGCCGAACCTCTCCCGGGTGGCGGGGTCCATCACTCGCAGGCCGCCCTTGCCGTGCATCCGTGCCAGGTCGCGGGCCAGCCCGGTGACGAGTTCCGGCTCCGCCACCCCGGGGTTGGGCCGTCCGGTCAGGTCCGTGTGCCACCGGGTGAGGACCCCGGCCACGACGTCCCCGTTCAGCCGCAGGTCACCGTCGCGCCAGCGGGTCAGCGACTTGGTGAGCTCGGCGTCCGACACCGGCAGCGTCCCGTTCGCGTACCACTTCAGCGCTTCGGGCTCGGTCAGGACGTACAGCAGCGTGCGGTCGTTCACCTGCCGCGGCTCGTGCTTCGTGTGCGAAGACGGCAGCAGTTTCGCGTGTTTCTCCATCCGGCCGGAGACCGTGAAGTGCGCGGGGGCCTGGTACAGGAACGCCCGCTTGACGGCGACCTGGATGTACTCCTTGCCGCCGACCCGCGATCCGGTCTGCGACGCGTTCGCCTGCCAGTGCCTGTTGACGTCGCTCGCGCCGGTGAGCGCGGCCACGTCATCGAGGTTGCCACCGAAGGCGGCGTTCAGCTGGTCCCAGGTGACCCCCTTCGAGCTGTTGGCGCTGAGCTTGCTCTCCAGCAGCAGCAGCTTGATGATGCCGAGCACGAAGTTGTCGGAGGTCGCGCCCACGAACGTGGACGGGCCCAGGTCACCGGCGATGTCCAGCGCCGCGAACCTGTTGCGGAAGAGGCCGGGGTCGACCAGCTGGTCGGTGGTGTACTCCTTGTTGAAGATCTCCTTCAGATGCGCTCGCACATCGGTCAGCCCGGCGAACGCGTTCACGTTCTGGTTCGCCGCTCCCGCCGGTCCGACCAGGTCCCCCAGCATGGAGGCCGCGGCGTCGGTGAGGCCGGTGGTGTCGGTGTGGAAGACGACCCCCTGGTCCAGGACCTCGGCCGGCGTCCACTTTTCGGCGTTCACCAGCTCGGGCACCGACATCTGGTCCGGTGCCGGCTGCTCGGCCAGGTCGATCGGCATCAGGTGCGCGATCGCCTTCTGCCCCTCCAGCGTGGGCAGGGTCAGGTCACGACCGCCCTTGTTGATCTTTCCGGTCTGTCCGGAGTGCTGGAAGCGCAGGGTGACCCGGTAGTCGTTGGTCAGCTCGACCTCGAGCGCGTCACCCGGATGTTCGAGCAGGTCGGGCTGGTTGTTGATGAAGGTCACCGCGTCGGTGGCGCCGACGATCCGCTGCGCCTCGACGCCGAAGCCCGCGCCCTGGAGGAACCGGTACAGGAATTTGAACTTGAAGCCGCCGGCGAGCTTGCGGGAGTGACCCGTGGACATCCCCGCGGTGTCCATGCCCATCGGCAGATTGACGAGGTGGTACTCGTCCGTGGTCCGCAGGTACTTCGGCGGCGTGTCCGCTCGCTGCGTCGCCTTGATCTCCACCTCGACGGAGTCGACGTCCAGGTCGACGCCCGTGGTGCCCCGGCGCTTCTTGAGCGTGAACCGCATGCCGTCCTGGAGCATCCGGTCGTAGTGGGAGGCGAAGCCCCACACCGAGACCATCTTGTCCAGGAGTTCCTCGTTGTCCAGCCGGCTGATGATCTTGTTGCCGTGGGTGTACCAGTACTCGCCGGCGAACGGGTCCTCCTCGTCCTCCGGCAGGAAGCCCATCGGCCGCAGCTTCGACGCGATCATCTCCCTGATCGCGTCGACGGTCGCCTCGTCGGGCCTGACGGTGCCGAACCCGATGCCCTTGCCCTCGAACAGGTACTCCGGCAGCTCGACACGCTGCTCCACCTTGGGGGTCTTCGCGTCCTTGCCGCGGGGACCGGTGGTGAGCGCGTCCGGGGCGTACGGAACGGTGTCGCCGGTGGGGCGAGACCCTGGCTTCAGCCCGTCGCGGTCGACCGGGAGCCCATGCCTGAACGCCTCGGGCTCGGGCAGCCGCACCAGCCCACGGCTCCGCACCGGATTCGTCGCCGTCCGGGGGTTCGCCGTCTTGCCGTGATGACGGACCATCACCTTCGCCTGCAGCGCGAACTCCATGGCGTACGCGGCGGTGTGGCCCGTATAGCGCGGCACCATCACCCACAGGCCCGTCTTGCCCGCCGACACCGAGTCGGTGTTGCTGGAGGTGTAACCGACGGAGAAGTTGGCCGAGATCCCGAGATCTGGTAGGTTCGGCGGAACGAACCCGACATCGACGCTCGGCAGCGTGACCGTGCTGGAGTGCGAGACGGTGTGGCCGCCGCTGGTCCCGTCGATGCCGGTCCGGGGGACCTCCACGTGCACCTTGTCGCTGGTGGCTCCCACGCGCTGGACGCCCTCCATCAGCCGCACAGCGTGAAGCTGCACCGTGGCGAGGGGATCGCCGTACTTGTCATGCAGCGTAAAGCGGTAGCCCCTCTTGTCGTTGACCGCCTTGTCCAGGTGGGTGTTCAAGTTGTCCAGCTTCTGCAGCAGTTCGTCGCGCGTGACGCTGCCGATCTCCAGGTTCTGGCCCTGGGAGGCCAGCGTGCCGAGGATCTCGTCGAACAGCTCCGGCAGGTTCGTGAGGCCCGAGGCGTAGAAATGCCGCGGAAGCCGTCGAGTATCGACGTCCTCTCCGGTCGCGGTGACGGGATCGGCCGACGGTTCCTTCGTGTACGGCTCGGGCGCCCACAGCAGGAGCTCCTCCGTACCCGGATCCGCGATCCGGGTCGGCTTGATCTGCGCCCAGCCCGGCGTCTTCACACCCTTGCGCTCGGTGCGCAGCTTGAACGAGATGTTGGGGCGGAACGCCAGCAGCGTCGATTCGCCCCGGTAGTCCTCGACGTGACCGCCCTCGGCGTCCTCGACATGGCTCATGCTGCGGTTCGACTGGTTCGCCGTCCCACTGACCGAACCGCCGATCCGCACGATGTTCAGGGGGCCCACTCCCACGCCGATTCCGAACGTCGGCGCGAACGCACCGTGGGTCTGCTCCGTCTGGCCGCTGGTCGTCTGGACGTGCGCGCCGGTGGCGTACGAGGAGTTGATCGTCTCGTTGCCGACGAAATCCCCGTCCGGGGCCGGCAGGGTGGCGGGGCGCCCGTCCATCGCACCCGCGGGGTTGTCGAGAGTGTGCGGATCCGCCGGATCGAAGGTGACCAGCAACTCGGCCTCACCGAGCGGAACGATCAGGCCGCTGGTGTTCGCGTCGTTCTCGCCGTCACCCAGCGCGTACGCATAGTTGCTGACCAGCCGCTTCACGAAGGTGAGCATCCGGTCCTCGGGCAGCGTGACGCCCTGTGCGGCGGCCTCCTGCCGGATCGCCGCGATCAGCTGCCGCATGTACGGCAGCCCGAGCCGGGGCGTCAGCGCCGACAGCGCCCTCCGGTCGACCTTGATCGGCTGCGACTGCGCCGGTGGCTGCGGTGGCACCGGTGGTGCCGGCGGCTGTGGCGGCGCCGGCGGTTCCGGCGTACCCCCGTCCGTCATCGGCGCAGCGGTCCCGGCGTTCGGCACGACCGGCTTCGTGTTCGTCTCGTCGGCACTCGTCGTTCCGGCGGTCGACGGAACGTCGGCGGGAGCGGTCAGCACCGAATAATTCATCGGCAGCGCGGCGTACGCGGACGATGATTCCGATCCTTCGTGCTGTTCCTGGGGGAGATATACCTCGAAGCGCGCCTCATTCGGCCGCCCGACCGGGGCCTTGCCGCTGTCGGCGGCGGTCATCGTTCCCTTGCCGACATCGATGAGCACGCCGTGCGGAGCGATCTGCACCGGGCCGCCGGTCGCGGTCGCGAGCGGCCCGGCGATCTTCCTCGACCCCGGCATCAGGAGGAAGGGCTGGTGCCCGGGCGCCCAGAACTCGATCAGGGCGGCCAGTACGGCCGGGTCCACCGGTACGTCACCGACCATCAACCGGCCATCGCGTACCCGCCCCGTGACGAACACCGTCTGGGGCGGCGCGATCCTCGCGAGCAGCTCGGCGGTCTGCCCATCGAGCCGCAGGCCGTCCTCGGCGGACCCCGACAGATCGAGCACCACCGGACGGGCCTCCGCCGTGGCGTACAGCCTCGCCGCCCCGAGCACGTCCTCGACCTTCGCCGACGGGACGGTCTCATCGAACACGCCGCCGGATACCGGACCGGTCTCGTCCTGACCGCCGGCCGGAGACGCGGGAACCTCCTGGGCTCCACCGGCCTCCAGGTCCGCCCAGCGGACGCGTTTGCCTCCGGACGCGGCTCGGGACGAGGTCGGGGCGTCACCCGGATGGACGTGCCGGGACTCGTCAGCACCGGTTCCCTCGGCGGCGGAGCCGTCGCTCACGCCGGCCGACTCGGCCGGCGATCGCCGGGTACGCGGCCCGCCGTCCTCCGTCGGTGCCGGCGGTCGGTGCTCCACCCAGTCGCGGGTGCCGGACGGACTCTCCTGAGGGGTCAGGACGCGGCCGCCGAGACGCTCCGCGAGGGCTTCGGCGAACGACGGCTTGCCGTCGGGCCCACGAACCCCGGCACCGGGCACGTTCAGGAGCAGCGGGTCGCTCGGCTCGTACGGCGTGTTCTTGCCGATCCACCGTACGAGCTGGTCCAGATCCCGGGCGCGATCGCCCATGGAGACCGTGGACGAACTCGGGTCGAACTCACCGTCGATCCACACCGCGCCCGACACACTGCGGAAACCGTTGGTTCCGCGCGCGGGCCCGGAGGTGGCGGGTTCGCCGGTGACTCGGGTGTCCGCCCGGGTCTCGGCCGCCCCCGACACCGGCACATCCTCGGCCGAAGGATTCCCGGCCGAAGGTCCGGCTGTCTTCGGTACGGAGCCCCGCCGATCGATGGCCTGGAAGAAGAGCCTCTCGTCCTCCAGGCGCCGGCCGAAGGCAACCTTCACCTGTTTGACGGCCGCCGGGTCACCCGCCCTCTGGGCGACATAGAACCGGTGGCCCCATGTACGCGCTTCTTCAGGCGACAAGCCCCCGGCCACGGCCATACGCTCGTAGCTTTCCGCGGTCCGCGTCGACGAAAGGGCTCTTTTCTCCGCCGCCTTCAGGCCGTCTCGGATCGCCTGTTCGGTCCGCGCGTTCTCGATCCGGACCCGCAACTCCCCGTGCAGCCGCGTGACGTCCGGACGCCCACCGCTCGCATGGGCCTGCGTGAACCGGTCCGCCCAGTCCGCCGCCTCCTTCTCGCTCAGCCCACCGTCCAACGCCGCCCGGCGGGCGGTCTCCCCGACCCCCACCTGCTCCGACGCCGGGGCCGGACGGGAAGCAGCGGACGCACCATCCAGCGGCTCGGCGCGAGCCGAGCCGGCGGAACCACGAGCCGCGCCCGACCGGGTGCCGTCACGGCCCATGAGCTGCGAGAACGCGCGCTCGTCCTGCAGACGTTGGTCGAACGCGTTCTTCAGGTCCTGAAGGGCCCCACGGTCACCCCGCGCCTGGGCGTCGAAGAACCGGTTACTCCACGAAAGCGCCTCATCAGCGGACAGCCCGCGAGCAATCGCCAACTGCTCATAACTCCGTGCCGTCTGTGCCGCGGAGTAGTCTCTGTTGCTCTGCCCGTCCGAAGCGGTTTCGGCCGTCGACACATTCTCGTCCCGAGGCCGGGCAGGGCCGGAGGAGGTGTCGGCACCCCGCCGCTTCGGCGGGGGCGTCGCCCCTCCATCATGACTCGACGACGAAACGCCGTCCCGTACCCCGCCGCCCTCATGACCCGCGCCATCGCGAGAAGCGACGGGGGAACCGTCACGAGAACTCGTAGGGAAGTCGGCGCTGGGGGTTTTCTTTGGCTCGAATTTCGCCAGCCCCTTGTAAAGCCAGTCGAGACCTTTGTCGGGCGTCGTCGGCCGATCGATCACCATCGTCCCGCCACTACCGGGCCCAGACCGGTCAGACGCGTTTGAATCACTCCAGAACGGCTGGCGTCCACCGTCGTTGGAGCCGGTGTCGTGCCCAGGTGAATGTCCGGCGGCATCCGATCCGGGCTCTTCCGGCTTCGGCCCCTTCTCACCCGGGCCACCATCCGCCGGCCCACCGTCCCGGCCACCCGACACAGGCTTATCCGAAGAGCCCGGATCCGCAGGCTTGGCGGCAGGACCACCGCCCTTGGACCGCCCACCGAAAATGTTGCCCAGCGCCTTTTCGAGCTGCGTGTTCGGATCCGAGATCCGCGCAGTCAGTTCCTCATGCAACTTGGTGACGGCACTACGCCCACCACTGTCATGAGCCTGCGCGAACCGGCTCCCCCAGTCCGCCGCCTCCTTCTCACCCAGACCACCGTCCAAGGCGACCCGCCGGGCACTGTCCCCCACCTGATCCGCCTCGGGAGAATGCTTGGACCCACCGCTGTTCGAACCGGTGCCGTGCTCGGATGGAGGTTGGGTGACATCCGGTCCAGGCTCTTCCGGCTTCGGCCCCTTCTCACCCGGGCCACCATCCGCCGGCCCACCGTCCCGGCCACCCGACACAGGCTTATCCGAAGGACCCGAATCCGCAGGCTTGACGGCAGGACCACCGCCCTTGGACCGCCCACCGAAAATGTTGCCCAGCGCCTTTTCGAGCTGCGTATTCGGATCCGAGATCCGCGCAGTCAGCTCCTCATGCAACTTGGTGACGGCACTACGCCCACCACTGTCATGAGCCTGCGCGAACCGGCTCCCCCAGTCCGCCGCCTCCTTCTCACCCAGACCACCGTCCAAGGCGACCCGCCGGGCGGTGTCCCCCACCTGATCCGCCTCGGGAGTCCGGCTTGGCCGGGAAACGGTCGGCGGTCCTTCCTGCCCATCGCCCTTACCCGGGCCACCGGACCCGGATTCGCCCGAGTTCTTCGCGGAAGCCTGACCACCGGGAGACTTGGATGCCGGACCTGACGAGGTCGACGCGTGATTCGAGGAACCCGTGGTCGTCGACGGCCCGTCGCCGCCCACTCCCTTTGAGCCGCTGCTCTCCCCACCGGAACGCACGACCGGCGGGGCGGCACCGTTACCCCCATCCGAACGCACCACCGGCGGAGCAGCACCGCTATCACCATCCGAACGCACCACCGGCGGAGCAGCACCGCTATCACCATCCGAACGCACCACCGGCGGAGCCGCACTGTCATCCGCACCACTCGCGTGTCCGGTGCTTCGGGAACCGGGATTCGAATAGGCGTTCTGCGTGGGACTGAAGTTCGTGGTGGGAGGCGGTTGGTCCAAACGCGTACCAGGCCCGGACGACGTGGTCGTGACCACGTCATCGCCGGTTCGCCCGGTGGCGCCGTTCGTCCCCGACGCATGGTCACCGCCTTCGCCCGGACCGCTGAACGAGGTGTCCCCGGGCCTGACCACCGGTGGCACGCGACTCCCCGCGCCGGCTCCGCCGCTGCCCGCGCCGTCGAACGAGGTCCTTCCGGAATCACCGTTCGGCGACACCCGGCCGCCCCCGGTACCCGTTCCCGCGGTCGGCGTGGGGCCGATCTTGGGGACCGGGGTCTTGGGCACCGTCGGGGTGTCCGGGCCACCTTTGGAGCCACCGAACCTGCCCCCCGCAATGCCGGCGGCGCCGAAACCACCGGCGATGGCGCCGCCCAGACCGATGTTCTTACCCTCCTCGTTCCAGTCGATGGTGACCGCCGTGTGAGTGGCGGCCGACGCCAGTGCGTTGGCGGTGATATCGATGAGGAAGGTCGAGGCGGCCCCTACGGTGACGTCAAGGGCGATGGTAAGCAGATTTCCGATGATCTTCGAAAGCATTCCGAGCACAGCCCCGATCGCGAAGTTCACCGGAGCCGTCAGCACGCTGAGGAAGAAGCTGAAGATGGTTATCAGATAGTTCTTATTGTTCTCCTCGGCCATCTTCTGCGCTTGGTCATAGATGCTCTGGGCATAGGCGTGAATGGTCTCGCCCATTTTCCAGGCCCCGTCGGCGGCATTCTGCAACACCACCGACAGATGGCTGTGCCAGGCCTCCTGAGCGACGGTGTAGGCACCGCCCCGCCAGCCCATCACCGCGACGAGATTGGTGTTGCTCCGCTCCTCGGTGTAAAGGGCATCGCCCATCCTGATCCACTCGTTGCCGAGTTGGATGATGGCGTTCAGATCCAGGTTGCCGACGTAATCGGTCCAGTCGGTCCAGCCATCCATGTTGGTCTCCCACTCACCGCTCATGGCTGAACCTCCCTTCCGGCTTCGGCCGGCCGGGCGTCGTACGTCACCGGCTCGGTCTCGTCATCGACGACGGCATGGATCAACGTCGGTTCCTGTCTCCGGCGGATCAGCAGGCCGCGTCCGGGGATGCGCTGTGCGGCGCGTTGGTCCCCGAGGAGGACGCCTTCGCGCGGATCGCCGGACAGGATGAGCCCGTCGGCGCCGAACTCCCGTAGCCGCCCCACCATCGGGTCCGACATCAGGGACCGCGAGGCCCCGCTGACGCGGCGGGCGAGCACGACGTGGAAGCCGAGTTCCTCGCCCTGGGTGACGAAGGAGGCCAGCGGCGCGAGCGGGCCGCGGTCCGTGCCGCTCGCCACCAGGTCGTAGTCGTCGACGACCAGGTAGAACTCCGGTCCCTCCCACCAGTCACGCTCACGCAGCCGGTCGACGGTCAGGCCGGGCGGCGGCATCCGTTCCTTCAGTTTTTCGGCCACCTGGGCGACGAAGGCCGCTGCCAGCTCGGGATTACCCGCGTGCGCGCCGATGTACGGCTCGGGCAGGACGTCCAGGAGGCTGCGGCGGTAGTCGATGACGATGAAGCGCACGTCCCACGGTGAGTGCCGGCGGCCGATGCCGCGCATCCAGGCCCGCAGGAACGAGGTCCGGCCCGAGCCGGAGTCGCCGAAGACGAGGAAGTGCGGTTGGCCCTGGGTGAGGTCCAGGCCCACCGGGCGCAGATCGGACTGGGCCACTCCGATGGGGACCTCGGTCGGGGACAGTCCTCGTCCGGCGTCCTCCCACGGGTTCCCGACGGCCGACGTGTCGGCGAGGATCTCCTCCAGTTCCTTCACGCTGATCCGCTCCGGCAGCACCTTCAACCGCGGCGCCGGGGAGCCCTGCCACGAACCGGTGATCGCGTCGATGGCTTCGTGTTGCGCCTCGGCGAGGCCGTCGAGGTCGTCGGCACCGTCCATGCGGGGCAGGGCGACGTGGAAGGGGAGCCCGGGCGGCATCAGGCCCCGGCCGGCCGGCACCCGGCCCAGCCGCCGCGTCTCCTGACGGTTGATCTCCGACTCCGCCGGGTCGTTCATCCGGAGTTCGAGACGCCCGGGGATGCTGTCGCGCAGCGCCAGCCGGATCTCGGCCCAGCGGTTGGCGGTCAGGATCAGGTGCACCCCGACGCCCAGACCGCGGGTGGCGATGTCGGTGGCGACCATGGTGGCGTCTTCCATCTCCGCCTGCAGCGCGCCCCAGTTGTCCACGACCAGGACGACGTCGGCGGCGCGTACGCCCGGCGGCAGTTCACCGTCGTCGCGCCGCCGGCGGAAGTCGGCGGCGGACTGGATGCCCAGGTCCTGGAACATCCGCTCGCGTACCGCGATCAGGCGGCTCACCTCGGCGAGTACGCGCTGGACCCGTTCGGTGTCCCGCCGCCCGGCCACGCCTGACACGTGCGGGGCGCCTTGCAGGGCGTGCAGCGCGCCACCGCCGTGGTCGATGCAGTAGAACTGCAGCTCCTCGGGCGTATGGGTCAGCATCGCGCTGATCAGGGCCGTGCGCAGGAACGTGCTCTTGCCGCTCTGCGGCGCACCGACCAGGGCCAGGTGCCCGTGGATCCCGGTCAGGTCCAGCACGACGGGCCGCTGCTCCTGCTGGGCGGGCAGGTCCGCGACGGCGACGGGGAACTTCAGCTCTCCGCCCGACGGCCACGCCTGGCTCTGCAGGCCCCGCTCCGGCACGACCTCCACCGGGGCGAGCAGCGGGTCGAGGGGGAAGCGCGGCGGCAACGGCATCAGCCACACCTGATGGGTCGGCGCGCTGCTCGCCGCGAGGCGCTCGACGACGACCTCCAGCTCGGTCGTCCCGGATCCCGGCACGGGGCTGACCGCGGGCTCGGGCGCCGTGTCCTCCGGTGTGGGCGGGGTGCGCAACCCGAACGGGACCGGTGCGATCGGTTTCCGCCGGCCCGCCTGCGCGGCGGGGTCCTCATAGAGCCGGGAGACGTGCGCCACCCGGAACCGCTCGTAGATCGACTCGTCCACCTTCAGGTAGGCGGAGCCGGGGATGGGCGGCAGCTTGTACGCGTCCGCCGAACCGATCACCGTACGGCTCTCGGCCGCGCTGAACGTGCGCAGGGCGATGCGGTAGGACAGGTGGGACTCCAGGCCGCGCAGCCGGCCCTCCTCCAGCCGCTGGGTGGCCAGCAACAGATGCATGCCCAAGCTGCGGCCGACCCGGCCGATCTGCACGAACAGGTCGATGAAGTCCGACCGCTGCGACAACAGCTCCCCGAACTCGTCCACCACGATCATCAGGTACGGCAGCGGCGGCAACGGCGCGCCGTCCACGTCCGTACCGCCGGCCGCCTGCTTGAGCTGGTAGTCGCGGATCGAGTCGATGTTGCCCGCCTGCCGCAGCAGCCGCTGCCGCCGCTGCTGCTCCCCCACCAGCGCGTCCCGTACGCGCTCGACCAGGGACAGGTCGTCGGCCAGGTTCGTGATCAGACCCGCCACGTGCGGCAACCTCGTCAGGCCCGCGAACGTCGCGCCGCCCTTGAAGTCCACCAGCACGAAGCCCAGATGCTCCGGTGAGTGCGTCAGCGACAGGCCGGTGACCAGCGTCCGCAGCAGCTCGCTCTTGCCCGAACCGGTCGCGCCCACCACCAGCCCGTGCGGCCCGATCCCGCCCTGCGCCGACTCCTTCAAGTCCAGGACGAGGGCCTCACCGTCGGCGGTCACGCCGACCGGCACCCGCAGGAGCTCCTCGTCGTCCGGCGCGCGCCAGGCGGCGGTCGGATCCAGCGACGTGACGTCGATGCCGAGCATGCCCGGCAGTGACACGGACTGGGACAGAACCTGCTCCTGCTCGCCCGTCAGCCGCAGCGGCGCGAGCGAGCGGGCGATCCGGGACCGCAGGGCGGGCGCGATCCGGTCGACGGTCGCGTCCTGCACGGCGCTGTGCAGCCCGGCGTTCGCGCCCTCCAGGGTGAGGCGGCCGGACGGTTCGAGGCGCACGCGCACGTCGACGCGCTCCGGCTCGTGCGCCTCGGCCGTGACCAGGCACACCACCGTGATGCCCAGGTGCGGGCCCGCCTCCGCGATCAGGCGGAGGACGAGAGGGGATCGGGTCCAGGACGCGCGCGGATCGTAGTCGTTCAGCACGACGACGAGCCGCCGCCGCGGCCCTTCCTGGGCGGTCATGGAAACCAGTCGCGTTCCCCGCTCCGCGCGGGCCGCCACGGCCCGGTCGAGCTCGGCCTCGAGGTAGTCAGCCAGGCCCACCAGGTCCTCGGCGACCAGCGGGACGACCTCGATCCCGCGCTCGCGGGTGTCCTGTTCGTGCGCGTGCGGAAGCCACTTGACCCACTCCCCCTGCGCGTTCCCCGACGTCACCACGGCGACCTGCACGTCGTCCGGCGCGTGCAGCGTGGCGAGCTGACACAGCATCGCGGTGGCCGCCGCCTCGGTCTCCGCGGCCGGACCCAGCAGGCTCACCACGCCGGCCCGCCCGACGTCGATCCACGCCGGCTGCCGTTCGACCGTCTTGTGGGCCTGAACGAGTTCCTCGGCGGCGTGCAGGGAACGGGCGTCGTACTCGACGGTCGGATCGGGTCGCCGGGTGGTCGTGAGGGTGATGGCCAGCGGCCCGCCTCCCACGCCGATGCGCAGTTTGAGGAAGTCGGGGTCCTCGGGGCGCCTCTCCCAGACGCGGCGCCGGCGGACCGCGATCGCCCACAACCGCTCCGGGCTCGGATGCACCCAGGCCGCGGCGAAGCGCTGCACCTGGGCCACCTCTCTCGCCTGCCGGCGGATTCCCGCCAGGTATTCCAGGTAACGCTCGCGCTGGTGCTCTCTGGCCTGGCGGCTCTTCCCGCGCATCTGCATCCGGAAGCCGATGCTCAACCCCGCCGACGTGACGATGAACACGACGCCCAGCAGGATCATCCACTGCCGGCCGGTCGAGATCAGGTACGCCGCCATGCTGACGCTGGTCAACAACGGCAGGAGGAGCGTGAGCATGGTCGACATCCCGCTCGGCGGCGGCAACTGCGGCGGTGCCGCGATGGAGACCTTGTCCTCCGGCACGGGCGGCGGTGCCATCCGGGCGGGGCGGTGGAAGGCGATCCTGCTCATCGGTTGGGCTGCCTCAGGGTGAGATCGTCGCGGCGGCGGACGCGGACGTGGTCCGCCGCGCGCCGGCGACCGCGATCAGGACTTGAACGGCGGGTAGTCGGCCGTGATGGCGGTCTTGTTCGTGTCCATCACGTCCGGCGGAGCGGGAGGATTGCTGTCACGGAGGGGTTGGGTGCGGCGCCATGGGTGGCCTGACCCGTCGGTGAACTTGCCGGCGAACTTGTTCCAGGCATCGACGAGGCCGAACTCGGCCTGGTCGTAGTTGTAGACCGCGGTGGCGATCCCGCCGGCCATGGCGGGCAGCACGCCGTTCTCCGGCTTTTCCTCGCTACCGAACATCTGGCCCATGACCGTGTGCCACTGGTTGTTGAAGTCAGCCGCCTCCTGCTGGGTCTTGCCCACCCAGTCGTTGAGTGTCAGCGACTCCAGGGTGGTTTTGATCCGGCTGACGGAGTCCGCGACATTCTGCGCGAGATCGTGCAGTGCGGTCGCCGTGTCGTGCATTCCCCACGGCCCGATCGCCATGTTCTTCAGGTGGTCGTAGTCGGTGGTGGCCATTGATGGCACCTCCTCGTTCGGATTCGCGGCTTAGGCGGGCGTCACGTTAGCGGCGTTCACAGACTCGGCTCGATGGTAGTTGTCGTAGACCTTTTGCATCCGGGCGATTATCTCGTCAAGGAGGCCCATCAGATCGAAGGTGGCACTGGTGTACCAAGTTTCGATCGGGTCGAATGAGTCGTAGGCAGGCCCCTTCCAGTAGAAGGCCAGGTGACTCATCCTGGTTTCGATCTGCTCGAGGGTCTTGGAGATGTTGTCCCTCTCCCGCTGGACGGTGGCGATGGCGTTCAGCAACGCCTGCAGAGCGACCATGAATTCGGTGTCGCCCCGGGCCTGTCCTCCTCCGCCGGTGTCCGCCACGATGTTCTCCTTATTCCGATGGTCTGAACGGTCCGGGCCCGGACCCGGGCGACGCGGTGCCGCCGGCGTATCAGCCGGTGACCCCGTTGGCCGGCGGCGCGGGGAACAGCGAATGCCGGTCGGCGGCGGCGTAGACCTGACCCGAGTGGTTCACGAGGGCGATGTACTCACCGAAGAGCTCGAGCGCGGCGCCGATGGACTGCAGCGTCTTCTGCTGGGCGGGATTCATTTGCGCGGCGAATTCCTGCGCCGGCTTCTGAAATACCGTGGGAGCCGGGTCATGGCCCTTGCCCCACGAATGCGAGTACGAGTCGTACACCCCACTGCTGCCCGGCAGCATGGAGGTCTGCCCGAAAACGGTTCCCTCCGAAGACAGAACATGCGAACGCAGGTTCTCGTACTGGGTGACCAGCGCCCGGGACTTGGTCAGCATCGTGTTGACCGAGCTGCCGAGCTTATCGAAATCGACCGAGAAATCCTCCGCGTCGTGGTCATAGGTGGGGGGCGGGTTCCCACTTCCCCCATCATCTTGGGAGAACTTCGGGTCGGTGTTGAAGGACGGGCGGTTCTTCCAGGCGACCTTGAGCTCAGGAGAATCGGTGTTCCCCAGGTCAAGCGAAGTGGTGGTGTCGTTATCGTGGCTGTGGTCGTTCGGATCGAACGGGTGGTTGTCGTATTTCGAGGTGATCGGTTTTTCCACGGGTCCTCCTTCTCACTGGCGAAGTTCTCGGAGTCGGGCCTCACACCGCCTGTGCCGGCGGCAGATCCTCCGGGAGAAGGGTCGTCAGGTCGCGGGCGTCTTCGGCCGTCAGGTCGTCGGCGATCCGCATCGCATGGCGCTCGGTCATCAGCTGGAAGACCTGCCGGGCGGTGCGGCCGTTGCCGAACTGCTCGCCCCGGGGCAGGTCCTCGAAGAACCGGTGCAGCGCCTCGACGGTCCCCTCGGGACACTCGTACTCGTGTTGGTCGGCGTGGTAGCGCACGATCCGCACGAGCTCGTCGGACGCGTAGTCGTCGAACGTCAGAGTGCGGGTGAACCGCGAGCCCAGCCCCGCGTTGGAGGCCAGGAAGCGCCGCATCTCCTCCGGATAACCGGCGACGATCACCACGACGTCGTCGCGGTGGTCCTCCATCAGCTTCACCAGCGTGGAGATCGCCTCCTGCCCGAAGTCGTTGCTCTGCCCGTACGGCACCAGCGAGTACGCCTCGTCGATGAACAGCACCCCGCCCAGCGCCCGGCGGAACACCGCCTGCGTCTTGGGCGCGGTGTGCCCGACGTACTCCCCCACCAGGTCACCCCGGTCGGCCTCCACCAGGTGACCGCGTTCCAGCAGGCCGAGCGCGTGCAGGAACCCCCCGTACAGCCGCGCGACCGTGGTCTTGCCCGTGCCCGGGTTCCCGGCGAAGACGAGGTGACGCGACAGCGGCGGCGGTGGCAGCCCCGCCTCCTGGCGGACCTTCACCATCTGCATCAGCTTGGTCAGGCCGACGATGTCGCGCTTGACCCCGTCCAGGCCCACCAGCCGGTCCAGCTCGGCGCGCAGCTCCGCGAGCCGTTCCTCGGGCGCCTTGTCCGTCTCGTCCTCTGCCGCGGCTTCGGAACCACTTCCCATGGCCGGCCCGCGGACGGCCGTCGCCGTACGCGCGGACGGCGCGGCGCCGTCGCCCTGCGGCAGGGCGGCGTCACGGACCCCGTCCGACCGGCAGTCCTCGATGACGGGCTCGGCCCCGTCGCACACCACCAGGTCGTGGTCGCCACCGGACACGTGGCAGCGGCGCAGCACCGGGGCGGCCTCCGCCTCCAGGTAGATCGCCGGATACCCGGCGTCGGAGATCCGGCAGTCCTCGAACAGACCCGACGCCTTCCCCCCGACGAACACGCCGTTGCGAGCGGGCCGCTCGACGGTCAGACCGCGAACGCGCGGCCGGGCGTCGGCACCGGCGTACAGGCCGGTGCCCTCGACACCGGTCATCGTGCAGTCGTCGATCCGTACGACGCTGCCGGCGTCCAGGAACACGCCCGTCGACCCGGTGCGCTGGATGCGTGTGGCCTCGATGACGGCTCCGCCGCCGGGACCGACCTGAATCCCGATCTCGGCGACGTCGCAGATCTCGCAGCCGGCCACGAACGGCCGGTGGGTCGTCCGCAGGTCGAGGCCGGTCTGAGCGCGTGACACCCGGCAGCCGCGAAGGACCGCGTCGCCGCCGTCCACGAACACGCCCGTCATCCCGGCGTCCTGGATCCGCGTATCCTCCAGGGTCGCCTCGGTCCGCTCGCATACCCGGACGCCGTACTCGGGGGTGTCACGGATCCGGCATTCGGTCAGCGCGGCACGCGCCCCGCCGGCGAGGTGGACGGCCGTGTACGCGGTGTCGTGGACCTCGTGGTCGGTCAGTGCGATGTCCGCCTCACCGGCCGCGTACAGGCCGTTGGCCCCGATACGGGCGATCTCGCCGCCCCGGACGCGGACGGTGGCCCCGCCGGTCACCGCGAGCCCGCTGTCGGCGACGTCGACGATGCGAACGGCGTCCAGCTCCAGCGCTCCGGTCCCGGTCACGAGGATGCCCGCCCGCCGCGTGTCGTGGATGTGGCAGTCGTCGAAAACCGCCGCCGCCTCGTCCTCGGCGAGCACGCCAGCACCCGCCGTACGGAAGATCTCGCACCGCCCGAGCAGGATCGCGTGCGAACGGGACATATCGGGTTCCTCGGCGGACGCGGCGTCGCGCGGGCGCGCACGGTCGCCGTCGGCCGGCGCGCGGCTCCCGGCCGTACCGCTCAGCCGCAGGCCCTGGGCGCCCGTGTCGTACAGACGGCAGTCGCGCACCACCAGCGCGGACCGGCCCTCGGCGTGGATGGCGGCGGCCCCTGTATCGCGCGCCTCGCAGCGGGTGAACCGGCCACGGGCGGCTCCGGACAGGTGGGCACCGCGGCCGGCGGTGTGCTCGATGAGCGTCCCGGCGCATTCGACGCGGGCCTCGTCGTCCGCCGCGACGCCGTCGCCGCCGGCGGACCGTACGACGCAGTCCTCCAGCACCGTACGGCTCGTCCCGGTCAGCCGGACCGCCGCTCCGTCGGTGCCGTGGACGGCGCAGTCCTTGAGCGAGGCCACGGCGTCGCCGGTGACCTCGACCCGGCCGCCGTCGATCTCGCATCCGTGCAGCGCCGGCGTCCCACCGCGGATGAGGATCGCCGTGTCGGAGGACGTGGCGGGCGCGATGGTCAGGTCGCGGAGTACGACCTGGCCGCCGTGCAGGGTGACGGCGGGGCCGTGGGGTGCGGTGATCCGCACCGTGCCCGGCCCCTTCTCCGCGACGACGGTGACGTTCCGGTCCAGGACGAGGCTCTCCCGGTAGTCACCCGGGTGCACCGATACGACGGCGCCCTCGGCGGCGGCGCGCACGGCCGCGCCGATCGTGCTGTGCGCGCCCCATCCGGGGGCGACCCGCTCCCGGAGGGGCCTTTTCGTCAGCACGGCGTCACATCCTTCCGCCGGCCTTCATCAGCGCGTCGAAGACGCCGAACACACCGACGGCCAGCGGAATGCTCAGTGCGCCCAGGAAGCCTGCGAGCGGTCCCGGCCAGCTCCGGCGCTCGGCGAGGTCGGCGCTCTGCAACGAGCTGCGGAAGCACAGCACCAGGCCCCACCACACCACCACGACGCCGGCCGCGAGCGTCACCGACGGAGCCGACCAGCCGGGGACGTGCGCGGTGGTCAGGTGACCCCGCGGCCCGAAGAGGTGGCCGGACGACCGCAGCGCGAGTGCCGTCAGGCCGATCGCGCCACTGGCCAGGACGGCCGCCACGACCCCGCGCAGCCGTGACGAGCTCGCGCGGCACAGCAGTGCCAGGCCCAGGCACAGCACGAGCCCGAGCGCGAACCAGTCACCGGAACCGCTCAGGACCACGAGGCAGACGCCCATCGCCACGCAGCACACAGCGTTCAGAAAGACCAGCAGCCGCTGGATCCGCCGTACCGAGGCCTCGACGTCCTCCGTCTGCACGGTGCCGGGCGGCACGGCCGCCGCCTGCGCCGCGATCCTGGGCAGCACGCCGAGGAGGAAGAACACCACCACCGCGACCACGGCCGCGGCCTCGACCTGATCGGCGCGCAGGGCCGCGAGCGAGATCGCCAGAACCATCGCCGGCCCGCAGATCATCTGCAGGACCAGCGTGGTGATCGCCGGGACGGCCAGATAGGCCGCGAACGCTCCGAGGGACGCGGTGACCGAGACGGCGACCAGCGACGTCGTGCCCGACAGCGGCAGCGCCAGGGCCGCGAACGCCAGGAACGGGCAGGCGGCCGTGGCCAGAGCCAGCCGCAGTCCCCTCGGCACCGGCCACACCTTCGCCCCGGCCACCCGGGCGAGCACCGCTGAGGCCACACCGGTCGCGAACAGCACCGGCGCGAGCACGGGCACGTCGTACGCGCCGAAGCCGAGCGTGCCGGCCCCGGCCAGCGCGACCAGGAGCCCGAGAGCGAGCGTGGTGTACGCGCGCGTCCGGGCGTTCCACTCGATGCCGTCATCGTCGAGTTCGGCGACCTGCTCGGCGATGTCGGCGACGACCGGGCCGTCGAGCTCGCCTTGGAGCACGTCCCGCAGGTACAGCGTCTCGCCGTCCAGTACGCCGACGGCGCCGAGTGACTGGCCCGGTTCGAACGGAGCGCCCCCGGCCGGCGCGAGCGACCAGGCCGCGGGCATGGCGTCCGAGTCCGGCTGCCCGCACATGTCGGCCAGCATCGGGGCGTACTCCGCGATCGGTGCGTCCGCCGACACCGCCAGGTCCACGCTCCGGCGCTCGCCCACGACGGTGATCCGGCACCGCTCATCGGCCACCGGAAGATCCTCGCTTCCTCGTGTTCATCGCCCTACGCGCTCAAGTGAAGGTCCGTGGCCGTGGTCAGTGCTTCCACGTCTGGATGTTCGACCACTCGGCCTCGGTGTAGTTGCCCCAGTTGACGTTCATGGCATGGGCGATCTGGCCCAGGACTCCCTCCGGGCCGAAGAGCCCCTCGGCGGCGATGTTCCACTCCTGCTGCAGGTCCTGGTAGTACGTTGCCGCCTGGCTCTGCGTCCACGCCTCCTGCAACGGCGAGAGCTTGCTCTTCAAGGTCTCCAGCTCGTCCGCGATCTCCCCGGCGCGCCCGTTGAGCCAGCCGCCGGCGGCACCCAGCCCCTCGCCGACGTAGATGTCGCTGCCGTCGATGTCGGCCATGATCCGCTCTCCTCAGGTTGCGCAGGGCGCCGTCAGCTCAGGTTGGCCACGGCGGTATGGCCGCCCGGCATGCCCGCCTCGATGTTCTGCAGGTTGGTGATGTTCTGCTGCTCGGAGTCGCGGTAGTTGACGTAGTTGCCGTGCAGCCCGCTCGCGATGCCCGTCAGGGCGTCGTGCAGCATGGTCGCGAGGATGTCGTACTCGGCCATCAGCGCCACGAAGCGGTCGTGCGCGATGCCCCTCCAGACCTCCTCGAGGCTGTTGACGTAGGTCTTGATCTCCGCCAGTTCCCCTCTGATCTCTTCCGCCACGCTTCTCGTGTCCGATGCCGCAGTGGCCAGATACTCCGGAGTGACGTGGTACGTCACGCCACCCACGGTCACCGACGGTTCGTTCGCCATGACGGCTCGCCTTTCACGGAGAAGGTGTTCGTGGAAGCAAATCGGCCGCTCGGCCGCTCGGCCTTTCGAGAAGCCGCGGCTCGTCCGGTCGTGCGCTCGCGCGGTTCTCGTCCCGCCCGGCGATCTTCGGCAGTGGGACGGCACCGCCGGTGCGCGCACACTCGCCGGGCCGTGGGGCGGGCACAGATCGAGTATGGCTTCGCCCGAGGAGGCGGGGATATCGGCAACGTTGCCTATTCGGCCCTCATCGGCAATGCCTACCCTCCGTCAGCGAGATGGTCCGCCTCGTGAGAGTCATCTGGTTCCTCCGGGCCGTCGCCGGGAATCGGGTCCGGGGCCGGGCGGGGCTCCTCTGGCAGGTCCAGCGGCAGGTCGCGCAGTTGCAGGCGGGAGGTGATCCCGAGTTTCTTGAAGATGTTGCGCAGGTGGGCGTGGACGGTTCGCGGGCTCAGGAAGAGCTGTTCGGCGGCCTCCTTGGAGGTCGCGCCGCCGGCGACGAGGCGGGCGATCTGGAGTTCCTGCGGGGTGAGCAGGTCGCGCGGCGGGGCGGCCGGCCGGTGCGGGCGCTCACCGCAGGCGGACAGTTCACGCGCGGCGCGTTCGGCGAACCCGGCGGCGCCCATCCCGGACAGTTTCTCGTAGGCGATGCGCAGCTGGGCCCGGGCGTCACCGCGTCTCGCCTCACGGCGCAGCCACTCTCCATAGACCAGGTGGGCCCGGGCGAGATAGACCGCCGCGCGGGTACGGGACAGCCGGTCGATCGCCTTCCGGTAGAGGTCCTCGGCGCCGGGCCCGTCGGCGAGCAGGGCACGCGCGTACATCTGCAGGCCGATGGCCAGGTCGGTGCCGCTCGCCTCGGTCCGTTCGGCGAAGTTCTCCAGCACCGGCTTGGCGAGCCGGTGCCGCCCGCTGCGTGCGGCGGCCTCTATCAGCTCGGGCGAGATGAACGCCGAGAATCCCAGCTCGTCGTGCCGGCAGACCTCCGCTGCCGCCTCGGAGGCGGCGTCGTACCGGCCGAGGCCGTTGTAGAGCACCGCGTTCGCACCATCGATCACCGACAGGCTGTGGCCCTCGCCGCCTTCACGAGCCGGGCCGATCAACTGCTCGACCAACGCGGCGGTTCCCTCCTGGTCACCGCGCCAGGCGCGGAGCGCCAGGTCCGCGAACGGCGGGCCGCTCGGGTTTCCGGTGGGGTCGATCGTGACGGCCTCGGCGATCAGCGCCTCGGCGTCCTGGAACTCACCGGCGAGGACGTGCGCGTAGGCGAGGTAGTGCAATGCGCTCGGCAGCGCGAGGAGCATGCCGGTACGGCGGATGAACCGCACCTGGCGTTCGGAGAGCGTGCGCCAGGCGTCGTGCTCCCACAGGTCCATCGCCGTCGCGCCGGCCAGCGCCACCCAGTGGTAGAAGTCATCCCCCTGCTCGGTCTCGGACAAGAAGGCACCGACGGCCCTCCGCAGTGACGGAATGGCCGCCGTAGAGCCCTCGATCGCCCGCGTGATCAGCGCCTTCAGCAAGAGGTCCGGCGGTTCCGAGGACTCGCTCGCACCTTCCTCCAGCGCTTTCGCCAGCTGACGTGCGGTGTCGGTCAACAGTCCCGGGGGGCCGAGACGGCCGGCGCGCATCGCCGTGACGAACGCACCGATATAGGTCTGGCGGGCCATCGGCCGGTCATGGGCCTCCAGCTTCCGCGCCGCGTCCAGCAGCGGGGCTGGATCCTTGCTCCGGGGCCCATGGTTGACGGAGATCCGCGCGGCCAGCAGTTCGACGAGCGCCTGATGCCGTTCGTCCCCCGGACCCGTCTTCCCGATCGCCAGCAGGCCGGTCGCGGCTTCGTTGTCTCCGGCCCAGTACTTGAGACCCGCCGCGTTCAGGGCACGTACGGCCCGCCTACCCGGGTCGGGGGTCAGCGCGGTGGCGCGTTCGAGGAACCCGGCCGCGGCGGCGACGCCACCGCGGCCGGACGCGCGATCGGCGGCGCGTTCGAGTTCGGCCGCGATGTCCTCATCGGGCAGGAGCACCGACTGGGCGCGGTGCCACGCCCGGTGGTCCGGGTCCACGAGCGGGTCGATGACGTGGGCCAGCGCACGGTGCACCGTACGGCGGTCGTCCGGCGAAGCCGCCCGGTAGATGGCCGACCGGACCAGCGGATGCCGGAACCGTACGCGGACGCCGATGTCCAGCAGGCCGGCGGCCTCGGCTGGGTCGGCCGCCTCGCTTCCGACGCCGAGTTGCTCGGCCGCGCGCCACAGCAACACCGGATCGCCGAGAGGCTCGGCCGCCGCCAGCAAGAGCAGCCACCGGGTGTCCTGCGGGAGGGCGGCCTGGCGCTCGCGGTACGCGGCCTCGATGCGCGCGGGCACCGGGAGCGCTCTGGGCAGGCCGAAGCCGCCGGCCAGTTCCCCCGTGCCCACGCTCCGTGACAGCTCGAGCAGGGCCAGGGGGTTGCCACGTGCCTCGGCCATGATCTGGTCGCGGATCCGCTCGTCCAACGGTGTGTGCAGCTGGGAGGCCAGCAGCGCGAGCGCGTCGTCATTGCCGAGCCCGGTGAGGGTGAGCTCGGGCAGCCCGTCGAGCAGGTTCGGCACTCCGGGCTCGCGGACGGCGAACAGGAGCGCGATCGGGTCGTGCTCGATCCGGCGCGCCACGAACGCGAGGGCCTCCGCCGAGGCGTGGTCGAGCCACTGCGCGTCATCCACCACGCAGACGATCGGCTGCTCACGGGCGGCGGCCGACAGCAGGCCGAGCACCGCCAGGCCGACCCGGAAGCGGTCGGGCATCGTGCCCTCCCGCAGTGCGAACGCCACTTCCAGAGCGGTTCGCTGCGGGCCGGGCAGCGTCTCCAGCCACGGGAGCAGCGGCCGGCACAGATCGTGCAGCCCGGTGAACGGGAGTTCGGTCTCGAACTCCCTCCCGCCGGTGCGGAGCCGCCACAGACCCGCCGCCCGGTCCAGCGCCCGTTCGATGAGTTCCGTCTTGCCGATGCCCGCCTCGCCGCGGATCAGGACCGTGCCGCCCTGCCCGGACGCCGCAGCACGCAGCGTCCGGCCGACCGCCGCGAGCTCCGCCGCCCGAGAATATTTCAACAGTCGCATGCCGACCCCTTGCGAGATTCCGCGGCCGGAGGCCGCACGTACGACCACGCTACGAATCCGACCGCCTCGAAAACGTCACCTTGTGGTGCGCACTCGGGGTAGCTCGCACGGGGGACGAACCCACCGCGGAAGTCACGCGTGGGCGCCTTCCTGCTCGCGACCGCGTCGAACGCTCACTTCCGGCTGCGTCTGTCGTAGTCGCTCTGGCGTGCTCGGATCTCCTCGGCGTGGTCGACCGTCCAGTCGTAGAGCCGGCCGAACGGCTCGCGCAGGGATTCGCCGAGCGGGGTCAGGGAGTATTCGACCCCGACCGGTGAGGTCGGCAGGACACGGCGCTCGATCATGCCGTTGCGTTCGAGGCGGCGCAGGGTCTGCGTCAGGACTCGCTGGGTCACGCCTTCGAGGCGGCGCTTGATCTCGTTGAACCGGCATGGTCTCTCGAGCACGGCCATGACCATCATCGACCATTTGTCGGCGATCTGGTCGAGAATCGGGCGGCTCGGGCAGTCAGCCCGGAAAGCGATGTCGCTGCCCGCGACGGTTCGGTAGATGGCGCCGGCGCCGGTCTCGGAAGCGGCCATAACGGTATCCTCCAGGATCCCTGGGATGCTCAAAGTGCGTTATTGACGCAGGTGACGGCCCGAATCACCCTAGGTATACATCAGGAACCAAGATGCCTGCCAGATACGTACAGGAGCTCTCTCGTGGTCTATGGCGGTTACCAGACTCTTCGTGTCGCCGACGAAGCCGGCATCGCCCGCGTCACGATCGACAACCCGCCGGTGAATGTGCTGGACGTCGCGCTCATGACCGACCTGCGGGACCTGCTGACCGCATTGCGCGACGACGGGTCGGTGCGGGTGATCGTGTTCGACAGCGCCGACCCGGAGTTCTTCATCGCGCACGTCGACATGACCTCCACGCCGGACGCGCTGGCCGGGCTCGCGGCCGCCGCCCCGGACGGTGTGAACGTTTTCCAGGCCGTCGGGGAGATGCTGCGGCGCCAGCCGCAGGTGACCATCGTCAAGCTCGCCGGGAAGGCGCGCGGCGGCGGAGCGGAGTTCGTCGCCGCCGCGGACCTGGCCTTCGCGGCGATCGGCCGCGCCGGGCTCGGCCAGATCGAGGCGCTCATGGGCATCGTCCCGGGTGGCGGAGGCACGCAGTACCTCGCCGCCAAGGTCGGGCGCAGTCGTGCGCTGGAGGCGGTGCTCGGCGCCGAGCTGTTCGACGCGGAGCTCGCCGAGCGCTACGGCTGGATCAACCGGGCCCTGCCCGCCGACGAACTGGACGCGTTCGTCGACCGAATCGCCCGGAACATCGCGGCCCTGCCGGAGGGCGTGATCGCCGCGGCCAAGCGGGCGATCGCCCCCGACGACCTGGCCGCGGGCCTGGTACGGGAGAACGACGCCTGGGCCGGCCTCATCGTCCGTCCCGTGGCGGGGCAGTTGATCAGCGGCGGCCTGGCCGCGGGCGCCCAAACCCGCGACGGCGAACGCGATTTGGAGGCCCTGATGCGAAACCTGGCCGGATAGAGCCCTGGGAACGTCAAGGAACACAACCTTTTCGGCTGATGATCGCCAACCGTGCTCCTGCTGTACCGAAACGACGATCGAGCCCCATCGGAAAGCTCCCGGGGTGCCGCGGAGGAACATCCGTGGCGAATGGCCGTCCGACAGTGATGACTTCGCAGGAGAAAGCTTTTCATGGCTACCGGGGACCTGTGGCAGACGGTCCAGTACTTCATGGATTGGATCGGCATTTTCGCGTTCGCGTTGTCCGGGGCGCTGCTCGCCGTCAGCAAGGACTTCAATATCTTCGGCGCCGCCCTCTTGGCGGAAGCGGCGGGCCTTGGTGGTGGCTTGTTCAGGGACCTGGTGATCCGTACGACTCCGGTGGCCTTCACCGATGTCGGCTATTACCTTGCTCCGTTGGCCGCCGCGTTCATCGTCTTCTTCACCGCGCGAGCGCATCGCGGTGAGCTGCTCTTCCGCGCGTACGATCTGCTCGACGCGGCCGCTCTGGCCCTCTTCAGCGTTACCGGTACGACGAAGGCGCTCAGCTTCGGTCTCAACCTGTTCGCCGCCACGACCCTCGGCGTGGGCAGCGCTGTGGGCGGTGGAATCCTCGCCAATGTCATCGCGAACGAACCGCCGCCCGCACTTCGGTGGAACCGTGACCTTTATGTTCTGCCGGCTCTGGTCGGTGCCGGGACGGTCGCCCTGCTGTCCGCCATCGGGGAACTGAACGCGGTCACCGCGGGCGCCGCCGCGGTCGTGGCCTTCGCCGTCCGGCTGATGGCACTGCGCTACCGGTGGCACACCTTGCGCGCCTACGTCTGGCGCAACCCGTTCGCGGGCATGCGCCAGGTGCCCACACCGCAGGGACCCGTTCCCGCCCCCGGCACCTGGCCGGCGCATGCGGAGCATGCGACGCTTCAGTTCCGTTCTCCGGAGCCATCGGCACGGCCACGGTTTCCCGAGCCACGACCGACGCACGGGGCGCCTCCGGTGGTTCCGTTCCCTGCGCCGCCCCCACCCGCCCGGGCACAGGTCCCCGGTCTGCACAAGACGCCTTACGGACTGCCGGGTGTCCAGTTCGACGCCGCTACCGACACGCCCCTCACCGGCAGGATTTCCTCTTCTACGCGAGCCCAGCATCCTCCGCCGGCCTGCTGACCCGTAGGTAGCACCGCCATCCGCCGCTACATGGGCCTGGGCTTCCTCGCCGAACCTGTCTGCGGCTACTGCCTGGCGAGACATCGGACCGGAATGCTGTCCGCACTCGATGACGCAGTAGCCGCGCGGTCAACGACATGATCACCGTGCTCGCCCAAGAGATAGACCGCCAGCGGCCCGACCCGGGAAACCCTTCACTCTCTGGAAGGTGAGCTCCCGGCGATGGGCACCGCGGCATGCGGAATCTACGCTGACGGTCATGGGAGGAAATAGCCTCGAGGTGGCCGACCATCCAGCCAACCGCGTGCTGCTCGGCTATCTGCGAGCGCAAGCCCGCCGCCCCACATCGCCGGTCGACTCCACCTACGCCATCGACGAATGGCAACTTCACACCCATCCCGACCTGCTGGAACGGCTCGGGGAACTCGCACCGGACGGCATCCCGGTCATTCCGCTGTTCGGCGTTCCCGCCCTGGCGACCAACGGAATCGTCGCCGCCGTCGCCCTCGGAACCAGCTGGCTGATGGTCAGACTGCCGCAACTCCCCGACGGCCTCGAAACGCAGGACCCCATACCCCCGCTCTCCGATCACGGCTGGCAGTCCGTCAGCGCCTGGCAGAGCGAAATCCCCGCGGCTGAGGGGAAGGAGCGCCTTACCCGACTCATCAACGACGCTCTCCACCACGCACGGAGTCTCGATCAGTAGCCGAAATCTGAGCCCTTTCGCAGAACCGGGGCTGACGGCCTTGACGCGGATCTCGTGCGGGAGCAGTCGTTACCGTCGTCGGCATGGACATCGAGGAGTTCTGGCGGTTTCTCGAACGATCAGGCCGCGAGACGACTGACCGCGACCAACGCACCCGCTGGTTGGAGTACCGGCTCAGCCGCATCCCGCGAACCCACATCGTGGACTTCCAGATCCAGCTGGACACCGCGCGCCGCCCGCTCGACACCCATGCCATGTGGGGCGCCGCCCACCAGATCATGGACGGCCTGTGCAGCGGCGACGGGTTCTGGTATTTCCAGCCGTGGTTGATCGGCCAGGGCCGACAGTCGTGGCAGCACGCCGCCGAGGACCCCGACAACCTCGTCGACATTCCCGCTGTGCGTACTCTGGCGGGCCGCAGCCCCGGCGAATGGGCCGGCGCCGAGTGGCCGCAATGGGAAGAACTCGCCTACGTAGCCGGCCGCGCCTACGACCGGATCAGCGGTCGGGAGGACAGCGTCGACGAGGCACTGGCCGCACGCGGCCATCACCGACCCTCCGGCCCTCACCCCCTCGACCCTCGATGGGACCCCGATAGCCTTGCCGAAATCCAACAACGCCTACCACGACTCACCAGCCTTTTCCCGCGCCGGCAACGCCTGAAGGCCTGACCTTCCGGTCCCGCCCCACCCCGGCCGGGTGATCGGCTCTGGTTGCGCTTGTGTGTCGGCGCCGGACTCTTCCAGGTGACCACGATCGGGAGCCGTGGGCCTGGTGCCGCGGAATCCGATCTCAACGGAGACCCAGGAGACCGGGTCGATGCCGACGCACTGAAATTCGAGCATGGAATTGATTCGGTCTCCTCGCGCACCTGTCGTGTTGGGAGGCTTTTCGCCCGTGACGTCATCCGAGCCGCGACCTTCGAACAGCGGCCCCGACAGCCGTCGGC
The DNA here is from genome assembly GCF_039541955.1 of Actinoallomurus oryzae. NCBI lineage: Bacteria > Bacillati > Actinomycetota > Actinomycetes > Streptosporangiales > Thermomonosporaceae > Actinoallomurus > Actinoallomurus oryzae. The sequence goes on from NZ_BAABHF010000043.1 coordinate 203,429, forward strand.
GGTTCCCTTCTCCGGCGCCCGCGCCGGGGTACGAGACGACACAAACCTGGAGCCCGTCCGAGGAAGCGACCGGGCAGCCGTCCGGCACCCCACCGGGCCACAGCCCGCAACAGCCCGGCTGGTACAGCCCGGGCGCACCGCCCCAGGGACCGCAAGGGACGCCTGGACCGGGCGGCCCCAGCGGGCCAGGTCCCCGTGGCCAGAAGGGCGGGGCCGGGCGACTCATCCCGGTCGTCATCGCCGTCCTCGTCTTGGTGGTGATCGGGGCCGCCGGATACGCGATCTTCGGCGACGGCGGAGACGGCGGAACGACCGCGCGGGGCGGGCTGTCGGAAGGCGCTCAACGGAAGAGCGGCCAGCTGAAGGGCAAGGTGCTCTGGCAGAGCGGGCATGCCTCGCAGGACCTGTCCAGTTACAGCTTGAGCGGCTGGCACACCGCCGACCTGACGGTCGCCGTCGCGCCTCAGGGGCTCGTCGCGTACGACTCCCGCACCGGACGGCAACGCTGGCAGATGTCGTCCCCGCCGCTCCCTGGCGGAGGCCCGTCGCTGATCTGCGGGGTGAGCACGGAGACCGGTGGCAACGTCGGCGTGATCGGGTTCGGTCCCGACGGCGGCGACACCGTCACGAAGTGCAAGGAGTTCGCGCTGGTCGACCTGGCCACCGGCCGGGCGCGCGGGCAGGGCACGCTCCCGTCCGGCATCGGCCTCGGGTCCAAGACCATGAGTGCCGAGGTCATCGACGGCACCGCGGTGATCGAGTACGACGGCGGCCTCACCGGCTTCGACCTGTCCGGGCACCAGCGCTGGCGGCTCGATGTGAAGGCGGCCGTCGGTGACCGCCACGTCGTCAGCGACCTGCTGCCGGGCGCGAATGCCGCGATGGTGCTCTTCGACGGCCTGGACTCGGACGACACGGTGACCGTGGCACAGGTGTCGCCCAAAGACGGAACGGTCACCAAGAAGGCACCGGTCACCCTCCCCTCGGACGTCCGCAGCGCCAACGTCCAGTTCCTGTCCACCCGGCCTGTCGTGCTGAGCGGCAGCAGCGGCGACCACGGCGCGTTCATCTCCCTCGACGACGCGTTCCGCGTGAAGGCGACGATCGCGCAGACGGGTGCCTGGGGCACGCTCGACATGAGCGGCTACTCCCACGCCGGCCACGATCTCATCCATGCGGCCGTCTCCTCCGACACACTCGTGGTCGGCACGTCGGCGGAGACCGTCAGCAGCACACGCGAGACGAACAAGATCATGGCCTTCGACCTCGCGACCGGCCGGCAGCGCTGGGCCACATCGCTCGGCCCGGAGGTGACGAGCGTTCCGGTGGCCTTCGACGGCGACGCAGTGCTCGCGATGCTCAATGGCACGTACGAGAACCCGCCGCAGGTGTTCCGGCTCGCCGTCACCGACGGCAAGGCGACCCCGATCGGACCCGCGTACTCCAAGGATTTCATCCTCGCGCCAGAGACAAGCCGCATGTACTGGGACGGCTCGCGGATCTTCGGCGTCTCGCTGTCGGCCATGACGGAAACCCCGAGCGCGTACGCCCTGGGTTAGCTCGCGACCGGGCTTCCGGTCACCAACCGGAAGAGGCGGTGCTGTTCGGAGTGCGCGGAAGGTCCTCTGCGCCCGAGAGGCCCGCCCCCGTCACTGGGGCGCATCGCCCCAGTGACGGGTCGCGGTCAGCTCGCGTCGGCGATGGGCCCGCTCAGCTTGGCGAGCGCCTTCTGGTGAATCTGCCGTACGCCCTCGCGGGAGAGACCGATCTGCTCGCCGATGACGCGGAACGACTGCTCGGGCATGTTGTCCAGGCCGAACCGCCGCGTGAGCACGTACCGCTCGCGGGCGTCGAGGGTCGGCCATCCCCGGTCGACCAGGGCGCGCAGCTGGGAGTGCAGCAGCACCTCGTCTTCCAGACTCAGCGACAGGTCCGCGACCTGCTCCTCAAGGGCGATCATGCCCTCGCTCTGGACGGCGGCCGACGCCTGCAGGCTGTCCAGCCGGGGTGCCTCCAGAACGCGACGGACCTGAGCCTCGGTCAGCCCTGCACGCCGGGCGATATCGGCGTGGTCCAGCGCGGCCTCGGCCCCGAACTCCTCCAAGAAGGACTGCTTGGCGGCCAGGACGATCGGGCGTTTCTCGAAGTCGCCGAGGTTGAGGTTGGGATGGTCGGCGTCCCGCACCGCGCGCAGGACCTCCCGCTGGATCGGCTTGAACGCCCAGTTCGCGAATGGGCCGCGGTCTGGGTCGTAGGATGAGATGGCACACAGCAATCCGACATTGCCGGCACTTTCGAAATCCTCGCTGTGCCCGGTGGAACGTGACGCGAAAGCGGCGACGTATCGGCGTACCAGCCCACAGTTCGCGGTCATTATCTCGTAGGTGAGATCGTCGAGTTCGCGCTCGGCGCGGCGCAACGCCACCTCAGATGTCACGTCCCGCTCGTCCGCTCGCAGGCCGGCGATCCGAGCCTGCAGTTCTTTGCGCCGGACGAAGAGATCGTCGTTGCGGGCCTGAAACCGGTCAGCGGCGGAGCGCTTTTTACCGCTTGACTGCACGATATTCATCTCGCCTCCCCGACTTGCTCTTTCACGCAGACTTCGACGAACGCGGTTGCCGAGACAAGTCCGACCGGAAAATGGACGTGGGCTTGCCGCTGTGTGGGGGCTCCGCCGAAGTGAGAACGGGTCAGTAGCGGTTCGGCCGCGGGTGTTGCGGGTTCGGGTAGGCCTGCGGGTGGTGCTGTGCGCGGGGCGCGCCCGGGTGAGGCATCGGCTGGTGGGGCACCTGCTGGTGCGGCATCGCCTGGTGAGGCATCTGCTGAGGCGTCGGCGCCGCGGGTGCGGGCGGGTCGTCGATGCCGAGTTCGGCGAAGTAGCGCTTCTGGGCGACCTCGGGGTAGCGGGCGGTGAAGACGGCGGGGATCGTGAAGCCGCAGATCTTCGCGATGACCAGTAGCAGTGTGTTGTCCGGGGCCGCGTGCTGGATGAAGGTGAGGACGATCGCGGTGCCGGTGAAGCCGGCGGCCCAGACGATCGCGATGGTCCGGGTGATGCGTTTGAAGAGGTCTGTCGCCGCGATGTCGGCCGAGACCCCGCGGCGGGCGATGCCCTCGGTGAAGGGGCGGCCGGCGAGCACGGTGCCCCAGGCGGTGAGGGCGAGCCAGCCGATCGCCATGGACGCGCCGTAGTTCATCACGGCCGAGTCGGGAGCGGCCAGGGCGAGTGCGGTGAGCAGGACCATGAAGACCGTGGTGGACATCTCGAGCATCAATGAGTCGGCCCGGTGACCGCGGCGGAGGTCCTGGACGAGGAACAAGGCGGCCGCGACCAGGCCGGTGATGGCACCGGCCCGGTCGTTCCAGCCGCTCACGACCGCGAGCAGGATCCAGGGCGCGTACATACGGACGTAGCGCAACAGCATGAAAGGGCCTTCCCGTCTCGAGAGCCACACGACATTCCTAAACAGACATGTGGAAACTAAACCCTTCACTCACGAGATGTCAACATAGACATGTGAGACCTGAGCTATGAAGCCGCGATACGCGTCACCCGTCGCCAGACGAGCCCGCAGGGTCGTTCAGGGCCTGCGGTCGTGGAAGGTGCGGCGCAGGTCGCTCACCCAGGCGTCGGGGTTCTCCCAGGGGATGAAGTGGCCGCCGCGGGGGTGGGCGTTGACGTTGACGTGGTTGAACCAATCGGCCTGCGGGCCGGCCTTGAACGCCCGGACGCGCTCGTCGACGGTGTGGATGCCGGGCGGGTTCTCGTACGCGACGAAGGTGAGGCCGACCGGGGCCTGCACGACCGGGGTGCGGTCGTGGGCGGGGGCCCAGGGGTAGCGGTTGGCGTTGGCGTAGTAGCGCATCGACGTGGCGATGGAGTTGTTCACCCAGTAGATCGTGGCGTGGGTGAGCAGGTCGTCCTTGGTGAAGACGGACTCGAGGTCGCCGCCGTTGTCGCTCCAGGCGTTCCAGCGCTCCAGCAGCCAGGCGAGCAGTCCGGCGGGTGAGTCGCTCAGCCCGTGGGCCAGGGTGGCGCCGTCGAGCATGTGTACGGCGAGGTGGGACGCCGAGCGGTGGTCCAGCTCGATGATGCGGGCGCGGACGTCGGCGGGCTGATCGTCGGTGAGGGGCCGGTTCCGGGCGAAGTCCCAGGCGCGGGGGCCGGTGAAGAAGTCGAGCGGCAGCCCGGAGCCGATGTGGATACCGTACAGCTCGTCGGCGTACTTGTGGCCGAGCTGGCTGGAGACGATCCCGCCGATGTCGCAGCCCCCGGCGGCGTACTTCTCATATCCCAGGGTCTCGGTCATCAGAGCGTGCCAGAGGTCGGCGACCTTCCAGAAGTTGACGTCCGGAAAGCCGGTGAGCGGGCCGGGGAAACCGAAGCCGGGCAGGGACGGCACGATGACGTCGAACGCGTCGGCGGGGTCACCGCCGAACGCGGCCGGGTCGGCGAGCGGGTCGATCACCTTCGACCAGTGCCAGAACGTCCACGGCCAGCCGTGGGTGAGGATCAGCGGGATCGGGCGGGGGCCGCGGCCGGGCTTGTGCATGAAGTGCACCGGGACATCGGCCACGCTCACCTCGTAGTGCTCGTACGCGTTGATCGCGGCCTCGGCCCTGCGCCAGTCGTAGCCGTCCCTCCAGTAGGCGACCAGCTCACGGAGATAGCCGTCCGGGACGCCGTAGGACCAGTCCTCATTCCCCTCGTCCAGCGGCGGACGGGTCAGCGCGAGACGGACGCGCAGGTCATCGAGGACCTCGTCCGACACATGGATCCGGGTGGGCTCCAAAGGGACGGCGTGCGGGGTGGTCATGGCGTGGTTCCTTATCGGGTGGGGGAAGCGGTGCCGTCGGCCTGTTCGGCGGTCGTTCAACGCCGTCACCGACGACGACATGCTGTCCGTGGCCCGGCACCCCCGCAACCAGGAGATGAGCCTGCGCGACATCGCGGGAGGGACCGCCGGCTGACTTGTTGCGTTTCGGGGCGTTTCTCGGACCGTTCACCGCAAAGGTCGCCACTCCTCGTTCGAGAAAGGACCTCTGCGTGCAGGTGTTGTGGGTATCCGCTCATCCCGACCCGCGCTCGCTCAACGGTGCACTCCGCGACGACGGAGTCGCCGTTCTGCGGGAAAACGGCCACGAGGTGGTGGAGTCGGACCTGTATGCCATGGGATGGAACCCGGTGGTCGACCATGGCGACTTCGGCCACGACCCCGGTGAACGACTCGACGTCCTCAACGAATCCCAGCGTGCGCTGGAGACCGGAACTCTCAGCGACGACATCCGCCGCGAACAGGACAAGCTGCGCCAGGCCGACACGTTGATCGTGCAGTTCCCGCTGTGGTGGTTCGGCCCGCCGGCCATCCTCAAAGGCTGGTTCGACCGGCTGTTCGTCCAGGGCTTCGCCCAGGGCGTCCTCGACCCCGGAACCGGGCGGGCACTACGGTACGGCAGCGGCGGCCTGGTCGGCCGACGCGCGATGGTGGTGACCACCGTCGGAGCCAACGCCGCCACGACCGGACCGCGCGGAATCCACGGCGACATCAACGACGTGCTCTTCCCGGTCCTCCACGGCACCCTCTGGTACACCGGGATGACGGTGGTCCCGCCGGTGGTCGTCAATGACGCGGTCCGGCTCTCCGCCGCCGAGTACGAGGTGGCGGCCGAGCGCCTGCGGAACCGGCTGCTCGCCCTCCCCGGCACCGAGCCGATTCCGTTCCGCTACCAGAACGGCGGGGACTACGACGAACACCTTGTCCTGAGCCCGGCCCACGCTCCGGGCGAGGAAGGCATCCGCATCCACTACACGACACCGAACCCCGGCACGCACCGCGAGCAACCACCATATTCCTAAACAGACATGTGAAAGCTAAAACTTTCACTCGCGAGATGTCAACATAGACATGTAGGATCCAGGTCATGAGTCTGCGATACGCGATGCTGGGGCTGATCGCCGAGCTGGACGGCGCCAGCGGCTACGACCTGTTGAAGGTGTTCGAGATCTCGCTCGGGACGGTGTGGCAGGCGACCCAGAGCCAGTTGTACGGCGAGCTCGCCCGGCTCACCGAGGCCGGCCTGATCGAGGTCTCCGCCGAAGGCGCCCGCCGCCGTAAGGAGTATGCGATCACCGAAGCCGGACGAGCCGAACTGCGTCACTGGCTGATCGATGTCCCGCCGAAGCCGAACCCACGGGACGAACCACTGCTGCGTATCTTCTTCCTCAACCAGATCGAGCCCGACGAAGCCCTGGACTACCTCAACCGGATGGCCGACGCGCTTACCGAGCGCACGAAGGAACTCCAAAACCTGGAGAACACCGTGCCGTGGGAGGAAGGCGGCGCGCTCGCCGACAACGGACGGTTGACCATGGAATACGGCAAACGCTTCCTCGCGATGCGCCGTGACTGGTACATCTGGGCCCGCGAACAGTTCCAGGCGCGTGTCGAGGCGGCGAAGGCCGAGTGAGAACGTGAACCTGCCGTGCCGCGCCGGGTCGGCCCCATCTGCCCTACGCCGCGGAGCCGCCGGGGTCATCGAGCAGCGAGAGATCCCGCGGGACGATGGCGGTGCTCTCCATCAGCTCATGGATGAGGTTCTCGTTCAGCTTGTTGCCGACGGGCTCGCCGACCTCTTCCCGGGTGAGCCCGGGCACGCCGCCTTTGGACAGCCGGGTGCGGACGGTCGTGACCCTGTGGGCGACGCTCTTGGCCGTCCAGTCGGCGTCCGGCTGTAGTTCCTTGAGGTGCTCCGCCGCCTGCTGCCAGGCCATCGGCTGCGGGTTCGGGGCGTGGAGCAGGTACCGCTGAGCGAGGACGACGAGGATCAGGCGCTCGGTGGGCGTGAGCCGCCAGGTCCGCGGTGGCTGGGTGGGGTCACGGTGCCGAGACGTCGACCGCTGCTCGTCCGATCCCGCCACGTACAGCTCCAGCAGGTGCTCACGACCGCTGGCCCCGCGGACGAACAACGGCGTGTATCCCTCGGCGAGCGGGATGGGTTCGTCCCCGGCGAACAGCAGTCGCGCGTCGGGGAACCGCACGGGCAGGCGGCCCGTGGTCCGTACCCACCATTGGCGATCGCGGCAGGTCAGCAGCCCGTGACTGCGGCTGACCCGCAGGTCGTTCTCCCCGATGCAGACATGCACGTCCGGACGGTTGCGACCGAAGACGACGGTGCGTCCCTCATGCGGCCGGACCGTGATGCCACCGCTGATCGCCAGCGCGTACAGATCGCCCGGCTTCGGCGAAGATACGCCGAACGCCAGGCTGGCGTGCCCGGCCTCGAGCGGTCGGCCGTACGGAATCCCCTGTCCGTTGCTCACTTCGACCTCCGTCAATGGGTTTCCGGAAGCATGCCCCCTGACTTCCGGGACCCCTCCCGGGACCGGGTCAGGCGTGAGGGAGATTGGCGACGATGGGTCCGGCGACGTTGGTGACCACGCGGCAGCGCCAGGCCGCGCTTCCCGCGCCCCCGATGACGACGAGTAGCAACTCTGTTTTCTCGCTCCCATCCGCGGTGGTGAAAGTGCGATAAGGCACCCGGACGGCACATGTCTTTTCGCCGTAACCGTTCGGCTGAACGTATGCCAGGTGCCCACCGAGCTTCGTAAGGCGGCCGTCATCCGCGGTCATTGGACCGTACTGATCGAACATGACCATGAGGTCGTCATGGCTGGTCGTGCTCCCCCAACGGCACATCCAGTTACCGAACCCGATCTCGGGATCTGTGGCGTCCACGCCGGGAAACCGGGAGAGCGCCTTGGCGTCCACGAGCGCGCAGGCGTCCGACCAGAACAGCGACGTCTTCACCGGAGGCGTGGTCCGCCGGGGAATCGGGCCGCGGGAGAGCACCGCGACCGCGCTTTCGACCGCGGTCTCGGTGATCGCACAGAGCTTCTTCGACGCCATCCTGCCGTCGAACTGCGAGCTGATGTCCACCCGGTTCTTGTCGGGGAGCAACAGCATCCGGGAGCACGAGCCGTCCGAGTCCGACTCTTTCAGCACCTGGATACCGTTCTTATCGGGTCGCCCGGAGGCCTCCATGCTCGGGTCCGGGTTGATCAGCTCCGCCTTCACGTCCACTTCACCGCCGCCGTGCGGATGCACGAGGAAATCGCACCGATTGAAATTGCCGTAGGCGGTGTCGACCTCCGTACGGCCGAACCGGCCGAGTTTCGCCTGTTTCAGAAGGGCGCAGGGATCGACCGTGTGCGGGTCGCCGAAGATCGATGCCGCAGCCGTCCGGGTCGGTTTCCGCGGCGTCTTGCCGGGCGGTTGGTCGAAGGCCGTCCAGGCCACGATGGCGGCCACCAGGCCCAGCGCCACCACGGACGCGATCCCGATGAGGGCGGCGCGGCGCGCGGACGACCATCGGGGCGACTCGGGATCCGGCTGATCGGTCCCGCCGGACTCGCTGTCCGATGGGATGGCACCGCCGCCCGATGGAGACACGCCGGCCACGTCCTGCAGAAGCCGGCGGGCCCGCGCGACGGTGGGACGGCCGGCGGGGCGGACCCGCATCAGTTCGGACAGCACCGGGGCCAGCGGGCCGCCCCGGCGCGAAGAGGCGATCTGCCCGTCGGCGGCCCTCCGGAGCAGCGCCATCGGGTTCTTCTCGCGCCCGTACGGGGATTCGCCCTCGACCGCGGCGAACAGCGTGGCGCCGAGGGCGAACACGTCGGAGGCCGGGGTCGGATCCTCTCCGTTCGCCACCTCGGGCGCCATGTACCCCGGGGTGCCCGCGGTCAGGCCGCCGGTCTCGGTGAGCGTCACTTCGGCGTGTACGGCCCGCGAGGCCCCGAAGTCGGCCAGCTTGGCCCGGCCGTCCTCGGTCACGAGCACGTTGCCGGGCTTGATGTCACCGTGGATGAGCCCGGCTTCGTGCACCGCCTTCAGCGCGTCGACGATCTGGACGCCGAGCCCCGCCGCCCGCTCGGGAGGCAGCATCCCCTGGTCGGCCAGGCTGCCGGAGGGGATGTACTCCATTACCAAGAACCACTCGGCGCCCTCCTGGACCACGTCGAAGAGCGTGACGACGTGGGGGTGGTTCAGCCGGGCCAGGAAATCGGCCTCGCGCCGCAGGCGTTCGACCCGCTCGGGACCATGCCCCCTGGCGGCGGACAGCACCTGCTTGACCGCGACGGGCCGGGGAAGCTCTTGGTCGGCCGCGCGCCAGACCGTACCCCCGCCACCCGCGCCGACCTGCTCCTCCAGCAGATAGCGGCCCGCGATCAACTGACCAGCCTGCACCTGGACTCCGCATGACCAATGCGTAACTCTCGCATCACCGAAAGCGAACGCGACCACTGTACGGCACAAGCTCTGACGCTTCCGGACTTCCGGCCAGATTTTCTGTCAAGGCCAACGGCAAAGGAATGGCGCCCGTATCGGTGATGCGCAGCCGGTCAGGCGGACGGCTCAGGGACGTCCGCCGGGCTCGGGACCCTCGTATCCGGGGCGGGAGGAGTCATCGATGCCGACCAGGTATCTGATCTTCGGCCCCGTGGTGTTGTGACGACCGACGTGTGCGCCGGTCGAACCGATGGCGAGGCCGATCGCCTTGTCCGGGTCGCCCTCGAAGGCATTTCCGTCGATGACGGTGTTCTGCACGTCCTCGAACATCAGATTCTGCGAGGCCTTCAGCGTTTCGCAGTAATTGTTCCTGATCGTGAAATCAGAGGTGTGCCCCACGCCGTCGCCCTCCCCGTCGTTCGGACCTTCCGCCATCAGGCACATGTTGTCGATGCCCGCGCAGCGGTTGCCCTCGATCAGCACGTTGTGGCTCGGCGGCGTGTCACTGGCGAAGGTCTGCATGCAGTCCGCGTGGCCGTACCTGTTGCTCGTTCCGCTGATCCTGTTGTTGAGGATCTTGAGGTCGTCGCCGAAGAAGCGCAGCCCGTCCCCGTCACCGCCGTGCGGCCTGGTGATGGTGGTGTTCCGCAAGGTGATGTTGTCGCCGGTCATCTCGACGCCCGGCGCTTCGGGGCGGTTCATCACATAGCCGTCGACGATCACGTTGTCGGCCTCGATCGTGATGCCTCCGACCGCCTGCCCACCGCCGGAATAGGTGATGGGCTTTCCGGGCGTACCGCCCTTGGTGATCACCAGTCTCCGGCCCGCCGCGGCCTTGTCGACGCAGACGACGTCGCCGGGCCGGACCGATCGCATCTGCCGCGGGCCGGCCACGTGTCGCGTGCATCGCACGCTCGCCGCGGCCGGAGACGACGTGATGCCGGCGCCGGCCGATGCCGAGCAGGAAGTGACCATGACCACGGCCGCGATCATCGTGCCGGTCTTTGCCATCGAACTCCTCATCAATCAGTTCACGCCCGGAGGCTTCGCACCGAACATCCAACCCTGGGCGCGTCGTTCTTGGACCGGAGGGAAATCCCGCACCGCTCTGCGGAATGGACCGCCCGTCACCCCGGCCACGACCGAGGTGACGAACACCATGCCGAAGAGGAAAAGGCCGGTCAGAGAATGGCCACCGGCGAAGGTGACGAACCCGGCGGCGATCAGAATGGCCAGACCTGCGGCGACCGCGCCATTGCGCCAGAACCGGTGGTTCTTGCACATGGCACAGCGGGGCACGTTGATCGTGAGGTTCTTCCACCGCACCCGGCCGTAGCCACGCTGGACGTCGCCGTACATCTTCAGGGCGTAGGCGCTCGGGTCGTGTGCCGGATTTTCCCGGCAGAACCAGCACGTGTCGTACAGGAGATTGCCGCGGGCGGTCTCGAGGTTCTCCTCCAGGCGGTCCCGCACCGCACCCGTCGCCGCGATGGCCGAGGCGCGTTCGAGCAGTTCGGTGGCGGTCTTCCAGTCGTCGGTCTCCTCGGCGTACGGCACGACGCAGGGCAGCACCCGGCCGGCGACCTCGTCGCGGGCGCCCAGCAGTACGGGGTGGTCCTCGGGGAGCAGCGACTCCAGCAGGTCCAGGATCGCCGTGGCCTGGCCCAGGAACCGCCAGGTCGGTTCGGCGCCGTGCCGCGGATCGGCGCGGACGGACTGCTTGGCCTTCTCTCCCAGCGCCCGGATCCGGGCGGTCTCGGGCGCGATCGCGTCGCGCAGCACCTCATCGACCGTTTCCGCGCGAAATCCGGATGAGCGCATCAGGGCGACGTGCTCGGCCGCGTCGCCGGAGCGACCATCGCCGGCCGTCCGGACCGCCAGCCGTGCGTTGACCGACAGCAGTGCCACGGGCAGCTCCGCGCGCAGCCGTTCGGCCGTGCCCGGAGTCAGCCGGGGATCGGCCATCTCCCGTACGCGCGACTCCAGCAGTTCCCAGAAACCGTCGTCGGAGACGACCCTGCGCCAGTACGCGAACGCCTCCTTCCACAGCTTCCGGCCGCGGGCGTCGAACCGGTCATGGTCGAGCGCCCGCGCGTGGTTCAGGACCGCCAGATTGTGCACGGCCACGGTCGTTCCCGTGTCCTGCCAGCTCTGGGACGCGGCGTCGAGGTCGCCACGCCGCAGGGCATCGATCCCGTCGTCCGCCTCGCCGTCCGTCGCGGGCCAGAACCAGAACAGCTCGTCCAGCAGCCGGCACACCGGATCCCGCAGACGCTGCGTGGCCTGCTGCGTCGCCGTGTCGTCGGGAGGCTCGCCGAGGGACGGGACCGCCGCCTCGGAGCCCGTCCCGAGCCGCGCCGCGACCCGCATCTTCTCGGCCTCCCGGCGAATGTCACGCGCCGTGGCGCGCACGCCGAGCCCGGTGATCCGGAAGGCGTTCCTCCGGTACAGCTCCGGGCCCGCGTGCTGGACGAGGGAGACCGGTTCGTACGCCGTCGCCATCGCTCACCCCTCCCCGAGCGCGCTGATACGCAGGCTCACCGTCCGGTTGCGTGCCTGGTCGGCGGCGCTGTGGCCGCGGAACAATGGCATCGCGTCACCCATGCTCGACACCGAGAACCGGGCCGTGGGGATGCCGGCCGCGCCGCGGAGGACCTCCCGGACGACCGTGGCCCGCAGGGTGCCGAGCTCCAGGTTGTCGGTGTAGTCGCCGCTGGGCGGCACCGCGAGGCCGTCGGTGTGGCCGATGACGGCGACGGAGATCCGCGTGCCGTACGGGCGCAGCCGCGCGCCGAGTGCTCGAAGGACCGTCCGTCCGCCGGGCGAGAGCGTCGCCCCTTCGCGGAACAGCCCCTTCGTGAAGGTGACCTCGACCTCACCGGACCGGCGCCGCTCGCGTACGCCGGGCAGCCGCAGATTCATCCCGGCCAGGGCGTCGGTCGCCGACGGAGCGGGCCGAGCCGGCGTACGGGACGGCTGGACGTACGGCACCGGCGCGGTCGCCTGCGGGTGCCTGCCGAGCTCGACCCTCGTGTCCACCAGCAAGGCGAGCGCGAGGACCAGCCCGGCTGCCGTTCCGGCGCGGAAGAGAAGGCGTCCACGGTACGGGTGCGAGCCGCCGCGCATTCGCGCGACGCGCCTGCGGCCCTCGGTGATCTCCGTGGCGCCGGGAGCCAGCCGTTCCGCCGCCGCCCAGCACTCGTCCGCCTGCTCGATCAGCCCCTGCTGTGCGTGGATTCGCGCGAGCAGGTCCAGGACGGGGACGTCGGGCTCCATCTCGCGGAGTATCTGCTCGGCCTCGCTGTAGCGGCCCTGCCGCGCCAGGGTCCGTGCCTGCGCCAGCGCCACCTCACGGGTCGCGAGCGTCAGTGCGGTCTGATCGGTCATCAGTGCTTCCGTACGGTGCTGAACGGGTCGATCGGGGGCGGTGGTTCGGGGAGCATGCGGACCAGCTGGTGGTTGACCGCGCGCAGAGTGGCGGGGTCGCGGTTGGCCACGGCACGTTCACCGGCGGCGATGAGCTGCGCGGCCTCGGCCGGGTCGCGCATCTCCGGCTGCTGCGGTTTGAGGTCCTCGAACACGAGGAACGGCAGCTCGCCGGAGTCGTCCAGCACCTCGGACGCCAGCCTGTGCAGGTCGTCCAGGCGCTGCCGGAGCAGGTTCGCGTCGTGGGCGGCGATCGCCTCGCGTACCGCGGCTTCGCCGGTGGCCAGGGAACGCCGGTGGCTCTCGTTGCCCTGCGCCATGACGAAGTCCCGCAGGGCCGGCATGAGGTCCCGCGACTCCTGGACGAGCTGCGGCCACTCCAGCGCGGCCTCCAGCTCGTCGATGGCGGCCTTGAGGTCCAGCAGGCGCTTTCCGCACGTCGTGGCCGCGTCGGGATCGACGCCGGCGGCTTCGACCATCGCGCTGACGTCCTGGACGATCTGTTCCTCGTCGATGCGCCGGAGGATCTCCGCCGCGCGCGGGTCGTCGGTCTCCTCCACCCGCCGCCGCGCCGTCTCCAGCCGGTGCTTCTCGGCCTTGGCGTCCCGGGCCAGATCGGCCTGCTCGGGGACGGTCACCGTCTGCAGGTTGATCACATGCTCGAACTCCTCGTCGAGGAGGGGCACGTACGCCCGCGCGACGATGATCCGGGACTCGTCGATCACGAGGGTCAGATCCACCTCGCTTCCCTCGGGGACGTCGCGCCGGACCTGGCTCGGCTCGACCTCCAGGCGGCCGGCCCGCCGGTTGCGGTCGGCCCGGTCGTGCTCGCCCTCCAGGACGGGGATGCGAAGGATGCCCTTGTTCTCTCCCCGGCTGATGGCGACCGTCGTCCGGAGGGCGACCTTCCGCCGTGCCGGGAGCGATGTGCCGCGCGTGAAGAGCCACTCGACCTCGTTGTTCTCCAGCCCCACACCGATCGCCTGCGTGAGCGGGGGCTGGGTGTCGACGAGGCCGATGGTGTAGGTCAGCCGGTCGGGCGTCGCCTGGCGTCGGGCCCCGGCCGCGTCGGTGAGCTCGATGAGGAAGGTGTTGGCGCGTCCCCTCTCGGCCCACAGCGTGGTGGTGAACGCTCCGTCGGCGGTCAGGGCGATCTTTCCGCTGCGCCACCGCACGGCCTGGTTGACGAACTCGACCGACCAGCCGGCGGTGTCCGCCCCGGTCACCCTTCCTCCGACGAACGGCTCGATGTCCGGACCCGTCGGGCTGTACTCCAGCTCGACGGCGCACGTGCCGGCGGTGGGCGCGGGCGGCGGCAGGACGGTGTCGAGACGCTTGGACCCGGCGAAGATCGCGGCACCCCGCGCGACCACGGTGATCGGGTCCTGGCTGTGGTCGATCGGGATGCCCAGCCCCTCGTGCGGGTCGGCGAGCCGCTCTCGCAGGTACGGCGACAGCGTGGGGCCGCCGACGAGCAGCACCTTCTCGATGTCGGCCGGGCCCAGGCCGCTCTCCTGAAGGGCCTGGCGGCAGTGGTTCACGGACCGGACGATGAACGGCTCGGCGAACCGCTCGACGTCGGCGCGTGTCAGGTCGTAATCGAACTCGAACTCCTGGCCGTCGCCGCTCTTGAGGTCGAGCGTCATCTCCGCGGTGTGCGCCTGCGACAACTGGATCTTGGCCACCTCGGCCGCGTGCTTGAGCTTGCTGATCGCCCCGATCCACCGGGGAGTGGCCCGGTGGAAGTCGGAGATTCCGTGCTTCCTCACCACCTCCGGGATGAGCAGTTCTTCGACGATCTTCCAGTCGATGAGCTTCCCGCCGAGGAAGTTGTCGCCCCGGTGGTTGACGATGGTGAACTCACCGTCGCGTACGTTGACCACCGCGGCGTCGAAGGTGCCTCCGCCGAAGTCGTACACGAGCCAGAACACGTTGTCGGCCTGGCTCTGGAACCCGTACGCCAGCGCCGCCGCGCTGGGCTCCTGCAGCAGCGGGGCGTGTCTCAGCCCGGCGAGTTCGGCCGCCCGCCTCGTGGCGTCGCAGGCGGCCAGCTCGAAGGCCGCCGGGACGGTGATCACCGCCGCCTGGAGGTCGTGTTCGAGCCGCTGCGCGACATCGCTCTTGAGGGACCTCAGGACCTCCGCCGACATCTCCACCGGTTCCATCGACCGGCCGCTCGCCTCGAAGGTCTTCGGCCGGCCGGTGGTGCCCATCCGGAGTTTGAACTCGACGCACGTGTTGGCGGGGTCCTCCTCGCTGCGTTCCTTGGCGGCCCGGCCGACGTGGAGCCGGTTCCGACGATCGATCCACAGCGTCGAAGGCGTCGTCTCGTGGCTGTCGTTGTTCTTGATGATCTCGGCGTCGACACCGTTCATCACGGCGATCGCGCTGTTCGTCGTGCCGAGGTCGATACCGAAGTCGATGGTGCTTCTCGTCATGAACGTGACTCCTTCTGCGCGTCGGGGGTCCCCACGATCACCTCGGCGATCTGGATCACTCGGTCGTTCAGGCGGACGGTCGGCCGGACCGCCTCGATCACCCGCTCGCGATCGAGCCCCGGCACCGGCTGGAAGGCGATGACCGTGAGGGAGAGCCCGGAGTCGTAGGGCTCGTTCAGGTGGTCACGTATCTCGACACCCGCTTCGGTGAGGGTGTCCCACGCCATCTCGAAATGGCGGGTGAGGGATCGCGTCCCGTCGGGCGGTTTCGCCAGCCGGCCGCGGAGCCGCCAGATGCTGGTCGCCACGTCCGCCACGGAGCGCTCGGAGAGGCCGGCCGTCTCTTTCGCCGAGTTCCCGCCCGCGGCCGGAGCCGTCGTGGCCGCCGCGGCGGCTGCGGCCTCGGCGAATTCGGCGAAGATCGCCAGGGCACCGGACGGCCAGGCGGTCGCCCGGATACGGAATTCGCGCGGCTGCCGCCACTGCCGGACCCCGGGTCCGATCCCGGCCAGTGGGCGTCGGATCGACTTCGCCGGAAACGTCACGTTCCCGTCCCCACGAACGCGCGCGACATGGCCGCTGTTGTCGGAAAACGCATGCGCGGAGATTAAGAGACCTACGCCGGGACCGGTCCCGCAGTCCGTGCGTCAGCCTCCCGGGGCCCTCGGTCAGCGTGTCACCGCGAGTCGCCGACCTCGCCGGCGGCGCCGATCAAAGGGCGCGGTGGCCGTCGAGGAAGGCGGTGACGACGGCGCTCAGGTCGTCGTCGGAGGCGAGCGCGATGACTCCGGCTCGTCGCCACAGGCCGGACGCCATGAACGGCGCGATCAACGTCGTCAGCAGCTGCATCGGGTCGCCCTGGGCCATGTGCCCTCGCTCCTGATGCGCCGCGATCACCTGGGCCGCGTTGCGCATGTTCGGTATGAGCGCGGCGAACGCGTCGCGCAACTCCGGGTGACGCGGCACCTCGGTGAGAAGGGTGAGTATCGCGCCGCCGTACTGCTGCACCGATTCGACGTACGCCCGGGCCAGCGCCAGTAGGTCGGCCTCGACATCGTCGGTGACCGTCAGCTGAGCGAACGCCGATCGAGCCAGGGCGTGCGCCAGCGCCGCGTTGATCAGCGCCGCCTTGTCACCGTAGCGACGGAACAGGGTCACCTCGTTGACACCGGATCTTCTCGCGATCTCCTGGGTGGTGGCGGCCTGGTAACCACGCTCGGCGAAGACGGTGACGGCCGTCTCGAACAGCCTGTCAACGTCGATCTGCCTGGGCATATGCCTCCAAGTTCGGAGTCTTCGCAAAGTCTAGATCGCGCTTAATGCAAGTGAGGACTTGCATTAAGCAGCACGCGCGGTTACCGTCTGGTCACATGAGTCCTGTGTGCAACGCCGAGCCGGGCGGAAGGCCGATGATGACTCAGCCGCGACTCCGGCAGCGGCACGACGCCACGCGTGCGCCGGGCAGGTCGCTCCGTTCCGTGGTGCTACGCGTGAAGGTACGGCTCCAGTGGACCGGCTGGCTCCAGTACCTGCCCACCGCGGTCGTCGCGGTCGCCTTCCTGGCCCTCTCGGCCATGGGGGCATTGATCGGCACGTGGCGCATACCGCTGTTCTGGCTGCCGTTCGGCATCGGCGCCCTGCTGCTCGCGGTGGCCGCGTTCGACCTGATCACCGTGAAGATGGGACTGCGGCCCCGCGAGCCGATGCCGCGCCGACGCGACGATCTCGACAGCTTCGACCTCATCCACTCCCGACGCTCCTGCCGCTCCTTCCAGCGCCGTGACCTGACCAGCGCGGACCGGGAGGAGCTCATGCGGGCGATCCGCGACCACACCCGGCCCGATCACCTGATAGGCACCAGCCCGATCCGGCTGGAGTACGTCGCCGCTCCGCTCACCGCGTGGCCGGCCGTGGGCGTGCACGAGTTCATCGTCGCGATCGCCCCTCGCGACTACGACCGCCTGGCGATCATCGACGTCGGCCGCAGCCTGCACAAGGTGGTGCTGCATGCCACGCGAATGGGAGTGGCCACCTGCTGGATCGGTCCGGGCGCCGACCAGACCGGCATCGTGACGCACCTGGACGGCCGCTTCGATCCCTGCGAGGACCACGTGGTCTGCGTCTGCGCCCTGGGATACCGATCACACTTCAAGCCGCTGACCGTCCGCGCGATCGAGCGGATGCAACATCGCCGTCTGCCCATGACGTCGCTGTTCTTCGCCGACTCCCGCCTCCGCCGGCCGCTGGCGGTCGACGCCCCTCCGTTCTCCCCGTTCGAACGTTGCTACGAGGCCTGCCGGTGGTCGCCCTCGACCCTCAACAGCCAGACCACGCGGTGCGCCGCGGTGACGGACGAGGCCGGACGGACGGTGACGCGCTTCGACTTCTACGCCGCCACGGCATCGCGGTACTACGCCCCGGTGGCACTGGGCATCTGGTGCGCGACCTGGGAGACCGGCTGCGACGCGCTCGGTATCAAGGGACACTTCCAGGTCCTGAGCCCCGATGATCGAGGGGCGCACGACGCGCCGGCGCTCCCCCGATACGACGTCAGCTGGATCGCCGACTCCGTCGTCGCCTGACGCGATGCCCACATCGCGATGTCACGTCGAGAGCCCCACCCGGTCGTGGTCGCGTACAGCCGGCACGTGGGGAGGTTTCCGCCTCGCGATGAGTTCTCGCTCCGGCGGCGGTCAGAAGAGGCGACCGGTATGACACGTCCCACCCGATGATCAAGGAGTGGCCCGATGCGGAGAATCACCGCGGGTCTGTTCATCTCGCTCGACGGCGTCGTCGAGAACCCCCAGGACTGGCACTTCCCGTACTTCAACCACGAGATGGGCGCCGCCGTCTCCGCCCAGTTCGCCGCCGCGGACACGGTCCTGCTCGGCCGCCGGACCTACGACAGCTTCGCCGGCGCGTGGCCGGACCGCGAGGCCGCGGGCGGCGAGGACGCCGCCATGGCGAAGGCGCTCGGCGACGCACGCAAGATCGTGGTCTCCGAACAGGAGCTGCGGTTCACCTGGCGCAACTCCGAGCAGCTACGAGGCGACCTCATCGAGGCGGTCACCGCGCTGAAGAACGAACCGGGTACGGCGGACATCGCGATGAGCGGTTCCGTCTCGATCGTCCGCCGGCTGCTGGCCGCCGGCCTCATCGACGAGCTGAACCTGCTGGTCCACCCGATCGCGCTCCGCGGCGGCATGCGGCTGTTCGACGACGGCGAGCCGATCCCGCTGCGGCTGGTCTCCTCGACGGCCTTCACCACCGGCGTCCTCCACCTCGTCTACGCCCCCGCCGAATCCGTCCCCACCGGCACGTACGAGGACGCCAAGGCGCACCTGTGAGCCGCCCCGGGGAATCGGGCAGGGACGCCCGCCTCACCCGGTGACATCGGCTCCGCACCCGGGCGGCGCGCGGCCCGGGGCTTTTTCACGCGGTGGCCGGCCGGAGAGGATGGGGGCGTGATGGTCCAGATCCACTCGGCGCTGGCGGACGCGGGAGCGGGACCGTGCCAGGCGGTCGCGCGCCTGCCGGAGCCGCGGCTGCGCCCCTTCGTCTCGGGATACTCCGGCTTCCGGGCCGCGGCCGGGCCGTCGCGGCGGCGGCTCTTCCCGCTGGCCCAGACGACGGTGATCATCGACTTCGCGGGCCCCGTACCACTGGTCACCGGTCCACGCGCCACGCCCACCGTGTACGAGGAAGGCTGGCGGCACGGAGTCGCGTTCGGGCTGACGCCCGCCGGCGTGTTCGCGCTGCTCGGCATGCCCATGAGCGAGCTGACCGGGGTCACCGGCCGGCTGGAGGACCTGCTCGGCCGCCGCGCCGGCCCGCTGGTGGACGAGCTGGGCGAGGCACCGGACCCCGCGGCGCGGTTCGCCGTCCTCGACCGCCGGCTGGGCGCCTGGCTGGAACGGGACCGGACGCCGGACGCGCTGGTGACCCGCGCGTGGTGGAGGCTGCAGGAGCCGGCCGGCCGCCTCACGATCGAGGCGCTCGCCGGCGAGCTCGGAGCCAGCCGCCGGTATCTGGAGCTCGGGTTCCGGCGCCAGATCGGTCTCCCGCCCAAGACGGTGGCTCGGATCGCGCGCTTCCAGCGCGCCATGTACGCGCTGACCAGGCCGTCCGCCACGCTCGCCACGGCGGTCGCCTCCGGCGGCTTCGCCGACCAGCCGCACTTCACGCGCGAGGTACGCGCGATGAGCGGCGTCACGCCCACCGAGTTGTTCGCATTCCTTCAAGACGTCGAGCAGCGTGCGCCCTAGCGTCCCGAGGCATGACGCTCACCGGGAAGACGGCGATCGTGACGGGCGGCTCGCGCGGAATCGGCCGGGCCATCGTGCGGCGCCTGGCACGCGACGGCGCCACCGTCGTGTTCAGCTACAGGGAGAACAAGGCCGAGGCCGACGAGCTCGCCGCCCGGCTCGACGGCGTCACCGCCGTACACGCCGACCAGGAGGACACCGCCGCGCTCGACGCGCTGTTCGCGCCGGTGGGCGACGGCCTGGACATCCTCGTCAACAACGCGGCCATCAACCCGCGCGCGCCGATCGCGGACATCACCGCCGAGGAGTTCGACCGGGTGATGACCGTCAACGCACTGTTCCCGCTGCTCGCCATGCGGCGGGCGGCGTCCGTGCTGCGCGACGGCGGCCGGATCATCAACCTCTCGACGCTCAACACCGCGCTGCCGGCGCCCGGCCACGCCCTGTACTGCGCGAGCAAGGCCGCGCTGGAGCAGTTCACCGCCGTGGCCGCACGGGAGTTCGGCGAACGCGGGATCACCGTCAACACGGTCTCCCCCGGCGCGACCGACACCGACCTGCTCCGCGCGTCGAACCCGCCCGAGGCCCTGGGACAGACCGCCGCCCTCACCGCCCTGCGGCGGCTGGGCCACCCCGACGACATCGCCGACGTCGTCGCCTTCCTCGCCGGACCGGACTCGCACTGGATCACCGGCCAGAACCTGCGCGCGACGGGCGGCCTCCTTCTGTGAGGGACGAAGCCGTCGCGACCGTCCGTACGGGCGCGCGGCTACCGTCTTCCCCGGACCCGTACGGCGCTCCAGCGGACGGCGGCGGCCAGCGCGCCGAGCGCGGCGGCGATCACGGCGAGGATCGCCACAGCGGCCCACAGGACCTTCTCGGCTTGACCTTGACGCCGGTGTGAAGGGGTAACGTCGGCTGACGCCATGAGCGAGCGCGACTGGGCGCTCCTCCGGCGAAAGAGGGCCCACGAGCGGGGAGGGCCGATGCGGATCGGTGAGCTGGCCGAGCGGGCCGGCGTGAGCGCACGCGCGTTGCGCTACTACGAGCAGCAGGGACTGCTCCCGGCTCGGCGCGCGGCCAACGGCTACCGGGAGTACGACGAGTCCGACCTGCGGCTGGTCGCCGAGATCCGCTCGCTGCTGGCGGTGGGCTTCACGCTGGAGGACGCCCGGCCGTTCGTCGACTGCCTGCGGGCGGGCCATGAAGCGGGAGCCTCGTGCCCGGAGTCGGTCGCCGTCTCGCGGCGCAAGCTCGCCGAGATCGACGCGGAGATCCGCGCTCTGATCCGGCGCCGGGCCGAGGTGGCCGCCCAGCTGACGTACACCTGCCCCGGCTGCGACCTGTTCCCGGCAGAGGCGGACGCCGCTCCTCCCCGAGCCGATACACCACGACGCCGGGCCGCCACCGGCCTGCTGCGGGGCGGAGCGAAGCTCTCCCCGCGCGACGACCGGCGGTAGAGGACCGGCGTCCCAGGGTTGGCGAGCGGCGGGACGGACACCCCGCCTGCAAGACCGGGCGGGAGAGCGCCTGGAACGACGCCAAGCAGACCGGCATCGACCTCATCAGTAGCAACAGGTGCCGTCGAGACCGGGACGAACGTCGCACGTTCTCAACCGGAGCCCCTGAGCCCCTATGGCCGGACGGCTTCGGAACGGGCGTGCGTCGCCGGTTCCTGGTCGCCGGCCGCCGTACGGCGCTCCGGTGCGGTCAGCCGGGTGACGGCGAGCACGACGGCGGCCAGGACGGCGGCGGCCGGGGCCAGCCAGAGCACGCCCGCGACCGAGAGCACCACGCCGCCGAGAGTCGCACCGATGGCCGTGCCCACGTAGGCCATCGCCCCGTTCAGGCTGAGCGCGACGGTGGCGACGTCGCCGCCCGCGACGAAGACCCGGTCCGCCTGGGGAATGAACAGGAAGGATCCGACCAGACCGAGGACGAACAGCGCGGCGAGGGTCGGCACGAACCAGTGCTGGACGACGCCCAGGACGACGTTCGCGAAGATCGCCACGGTCAGCGCCGCGGTGAGGGACGTGAGGGAGTCGAACCGGTCGGTGAACCGTCCGACCAGGCGGTTGCCGAGGAAGAAGCCCGTCCCGAAGACGAACAGCGCGGCCAGGACGGCGCCGTCGGCCGAGGTGCTCACCCCGACGACGACCGCGACGTACGACGACACCAGGTAGAGCGGCGCGAGCACGAGCGCGCTGACAACGAGCAGGATCAGGACGCGCGGGTCGACGAGCACCGCGAGCCTGCTGCGCAGTGACGTCGCGGGCAGGGTGACGGAGGGCAGGCCGGCCGCGGCGAGCACCGCGGCGGCGGCCGCCAGGGCGGCGATCGTCCACAGCGCCCCTCGCCAGCCCAGCCACTGGCCGACGAGCAGCCCGAAGGGCACGCCCACCACCGAGGCCAGGCTGGAACCCGCGCCGATCATCGCGAACGACCGGGCCCTGCGGTCCGGACGGGACAGCACCCCGGCGACGGCGAACGCGTTGGCCTGGAACGCCGCCGCACCGAGCCCGGCGACGACGCGGCCGGCCAGCACGACCGCGTACGAAGGGCCCGCGGCCTGCAGGACCATTCCGGCCAGGAAGGCGAACATGCCCGCGCCGATGACCACGCGACGGTCCATCCGGCCGGTCGCCGTGGCGATGATCGGCGATCCGACGGCGTAGGCGATCGCGAACGCGGTGGTCAGCTGGCCGGCGGTGGCGAGGCTCACCGACAGGTCCGCGGCGACGTGCGGCAGCAGCCCCGGCAGTACGAAGCCGTCGACGCCGAGCACGAACGTGCCGACGGCGAGGATGATCAGGCGCCCAACGCCCAGATCGTTCGATGGTTGTCGATTCATCACACGATGGGACGCTAGGCTACGATTCGATGTACGTCAAACAATTGAGAGGAGGCGACGGATGCCGCGCACGCTGCCCGAGCCCTCGGTCGACTCCTTCGACCTCACCGTCATCCTCAGCGCGCTCGCCGACCCCGGCAGGCGGGCGCTCATGACCGCGCTGTACCACAGCCAGGAACCCATCGACTGCTCGGTGCTCGCGGACAAGGCCGACCTCGGGCTGAGCAACCCGACCATCTCCCACCACTACCGCGTCCTCCGCGAGGCCGGCCTGACCAGGACGATCACCGAAGGACGCCAGAGGATCGTCCGAGTGCGCCGCGACGACATGGAGAAGCGGTTCCCCGGCCTCCTCCAGGCCGTACTCGGAAGCCGGTGAGACGGACTCCGATGCCGGGCTCACAGCCCCGCGGCCACCACGGATGAGGAGCCGGAGCCAGGTCCTGCCGCACTCGGCGCGGCGGCCGTCGCAGGAGCACCGCGCCTCGGCGTCACGTCCGGCCGAAAAATTCACTTCCCTCGCGCTGTGGCCACTGCGACAATCCGCAGGGAGGTAAGTAACCGCAGTGGCCTTTGAACCTTACCGACGCGTACTGGCGGTTCCGGGGGTCCGGCCGCTGTTGCTCGTCGGCATCCTCGCCCGCATCCCCGTCATCGCCATCGGGGTGACCCTGACCCTGCACGTGGTCACCGGCATGAAGCTCGGCTTCCTCCAGGCGGGCCTGGTCGGCGCGGCCTCGACGGGCGGCACGGCACTCGGCGCGCCGATCAGCGGGCGGTTCGTCGACCGGTACGGCCTCCGGCCGGTGGTGGCGGTCACCACGGTCGCCCAGCTGGTCTTCTGGTCCTCGGCCGCGTTCCTGCCGTACTGGCCGCTCGTCGTCAGCGCGTTCGCCGCCGGGGTGCTGGCGCTGCCGGTGTTCAACGTGATCCGCCAGTGCCTGGCCGCGGCCGTTCCGGTCGAACGGCGCCGTACGGCGTTCGCGCTCGACTCGATGCTCATCGAGGTGAGCTACATGGTCGGACCGGCCGTCGCGGTCGCCGCCACGACGGCGTTCGGCAGTGACCGGACCATGGCTCTCGTGGGCCTGGGCCTGGTCGGATCCGGTACGGCCCTGCTGGTGTTGAACCCCCGGACGCGCGACCGAGACGAGCCGGAGGCCGCCGAGACCGTCGTCCCTCGGCGGCAGTGGCTGACGCCCAGGCTGTTCGCCCTGCTGGGGATCACGTGCGCGGCGACCTTCGTGCTGACCGCGACGGAGCTCAACCTGGTCGCGGTGCTCAAGGCCGACGCCGCCACCCGCTGGACCGGCCTGGCCATCGCCCTGTGGAGCCTGTCGTCGCTGGCGGGCGGCTTCGCGTACGGCTCGCTGCCGCGGAGCCTGTCCCCGCTGGTGACGATCGGCGGCATGGCCGCGCTCACCGTACCGGTCGGCCTGGTCGGCCCGTGGCCGCTGCTGTGCCTGGCCCTGGTTCCGTCCGGGATGCTGTGCGCCCCCTCCCTCTCCACCACGGTGGACACCCTCAGCGGATGGGTGCCCGCCGGCGCCCGCGGCGAGGCCGTGGGCCTGCACAGCACCGCTCTGACCCTGGGGATCGCCCTGGCCAGCCCCATCACCGGCTTCCTCATCGACCATGCGGGCACCGGCTGGTCGTTCGCGGTCACGGGCACCGGCAGCCTCCTCGCGGTCACGCTGGCCGTCCCGCTGTGGCGGCGCG
This sequence comes from Actinoallomurus oryzae, assembly GCF_039541955.1. Taxonomy (NCBI): domain Bacteria; kingdom Bacillati; phylum Actinomycetota; class Actinomycetes; order Streptosporangiales; family Thermomonosporaceae; genus Actinoallomurus; species Actinoallomurus oryzae. The sequence continues at coordinate 227,418 of NZ_BAABHF010000043.1, forward strand.
CTCCCCGGCCGGTGAGGCCCGAGGCCGCCGCCGCGACCGGCATGGCCGGCTAGGCTCCGCCCCTCGCGCACAGGCCGCCGTCCAGGGTCAGGATGACGCCGCTGGTGTAGCCGGATCGTTCGGAGGCCAGGAAGGCGATCGCGTCGGCGATCTCCCGTGGCTCGGCCGCCCGTCCGAGCGGCAGGCCGGCCATCAGCTCGCGGCAGCGCCCCTCGTCGCCGAGGCGCGCGAGGGCACGGGCCTTCATCAGCTCGACGATCCGCTCGGTCTCGACCGGGCCGGGGTTGACGCCGACCACGCGGATGTTGTCGTCGCGCAGGCTGCGCCCGCCGAGCGCGCGGGTGAAGGCCATCAGCGCGGCGTTGCCGGAACTGCCGGCGATGTAGTCGGCGTCGAATCCCTCGCCCGCCGCGCCGATGTCGTTGACGATGACCCCGCGCCCGCGGGCCTTCATCCGCGCGTAGACGAGCCGCGTCAGGTTGATGTAGCCGAACACCTTCAGCTCCCAGCCGTGCCGCCAGGCGTCCTCGTCGACCATGTCGAGCGATCCTCCCGGGATGTCGCCCGCGTTGTTGACGAGGATGTCGATGCCGTCGGTGGTCTCCGCTAGCCGGGCGAGGTCACCGGGATCGCGCAGGTCGGCCGGGTGGACGTCGATCTTCACCTGGTGCTCGGCGCGCAGGCGCTCGGCGAGCGTACGGAGTCCGGCCTCGCCGCGTGCGGCGAGGTGGAGGTGACAGCCCTCCTCGGCCAGCACCTCGGCGGTCGCCGCGCCGATGCCCTTGGAAGCGCCGGTGATCAGAACCTGCTTGCCGCGAAGGGCAAGATCCATGGTCGTACTCCTTTGGTCGGTCGTGCCGGGGAGACGTACGTCTCGGGCGGCGGGCAGGTCACAGAGGATGGGGACCGAAGCGACCCCAGGCCACGATGGCGGCCATCGCCGGCAGGGCGAGCGTGAGGACGACGCCCAGCGGTTCGCGGCGGCGGGCGTGGAAGACCGCCGCGAGCACCATGATGACGGCCAGGCCGAGGGCGGCCAGCGGGGTCAGCACGGTCGCGAGGTCCAGTGCGCCCGGAAGGAGCAGGCCCAGCACGGCGGTGAGCACGGCTTGCACGTTCCACAAGAAGACGTTCATCGCAGCGAAGAGTCCTTGTCGTCTCTCACCGCCGGGACGGAGCCGGCAACGGGCACACCTCGGTCACGGCCGCATTTACGATAACGGCCGTTATCGGTATAGCAGCCCCCAGATACGGAAGTCAACGTTTCCGTTAAGCTGGACGGAATGAGCACCGAGCGCACCCGGGGCCGGCCTCGTGACCCGGCCGTCGACCAGGCGGTCCTTCGCGAGACGTTGGCCCAGCTCGACGGCCGCGGCTACGACGGGCTACGCGTCGCCGAGGTCGCCCGCAACGCCGGAGTCGGCCTCGGCTCCCTCTATCGACGCTGGCCGACCAAGTACGCGCTGGTCGTCGACGCGCTGCGCAGCGCCGCGGCGGCGCGCGAGGTGGAACCCACCGACGATCCGCTGGCGGACCTGCTGACCGGCCTGGTCAAGATCGCTGAAGGGCTCGGCCAACGCGCCGCTCCCCTGCTCGCGGTCCTGCTGACCGACCCCACGTCGGAACTGGCCGCCGCCGTACGCGAGGCCAAGATCGACCCCGTACGGGCGGCCGGCCGTGAGCGCCTCCGCCGGGTCATCGGCCCGGTGCCCGACCTCGACACCCGGGCGGACGTGGGACCGGCGTTGGTCTTCCTGCACATGATGCTGCACGGCAGCCCGCCGGACGAACGGCAGCTGCGCGAGGACATCCTGCCCCTCATGACCGGATCCCCTCATCCGGCGAGCGACCTCGACGGGTGAGGACCGGTCGCGCGCCCCGGGATGCGACCGCCGCACCTCCGCTCACACGCACGCTCAGTCGGCGGTCGAGCCGCTGCCCCCGCTGTCGCAGCCGTCTCCCGCACAGCCCCCGCTGCTCATGCGCGCGCCGTCCAGATACACCTCGACGTAGACCGAGCCGGAGTCCAGTTTCGCGGTCAGGTCCCACTTATGCCCGCCCTTCCTCGCCGGCAGCCGGAAGGTCTGGTGCCACGGCAGCCCGACCGACTTCCGGCCCGTGGCCCGCCCGTCGATGGTGTAGGTGAGCGACGAGAGCGTGCCCTGTCCGGTCACGTCGAAGACCAGCGTGTGCGGGCGTGGGGATCTGTCGTGCCCACCGCACCCGGTCACCAGCAGCGCCCCCACCACGCCGAGCACCGGCCACCGTACGGATCGACCGCGCACACCTGGCATTCCACCCTCCTCGACCCCGTCCCCGGACGACATCGCCGGTGTACACCCTCGGTCTCGGGACGGGTCCCGGAACGACGCGCGAAATCGGGTTGATCCATCGTCTGCCCGGAGGACAGCATGCGTCCTGTGAGACCGCGCGAGATCCGAGCCGACTACGACCGTACGTCGATCGTCGTTTACCAGGCGTACGGGCCGCACATCGGGCGGCCGGCGGTCGAGCAGGGGAGTTTCGTGCCGCCGTTCTCCCGTACGCGGATGACCTGGATCAAGCCGTCCTTCCTGTGGCTGATGGAGCGGAGCGGCTGGGCGCGCAAGGCCGGGCAGGAGATGGTCCTCGCCGTACGGATCTCCCGTGAGGGCTGGGAGGAGGCGCTGTCCGAGGCCGTGCCCACGCACGCCGACCGGCGCGTGTACCGCGACGGCGACGAGTGGCGTGCGGAGTTCCGGCGCGCCCGGGTGCACGTCCAGTGGGATCCGGAGCGGACGCTGCGCGGGCGGTCGCTGGACGCGCGCAGCATTCAGGTGGGACTCAGCCGGCACGTCATCGACCGGTACGCCGATGAGTGGACCCTCGACATCCGCGACCTGACCCCGACGGTGCGCCGAATCCGCCGGCTGCTCGACGACGGCGACACCCGCAGGGCCTCCGCTCTACTCCCCCGCGAACGCGTCTATCCCCTCCCGCCGGAACTCGCCCGGCGCATCGGCGCCGACGTGTGACGCGCGGCCCGCCGGCCACCCGGTGCGCCGCCGGCTGGGAGCTCTTCGACGTACGACGGCAAGGCATTGAAGTTCGTGGAACGAACTAATACAGTTCGTTCCACGAACTGGTTGATCTCGGGGGGAACCATGGGCAGAACCGTCGTGGTCGTCGGCGGAGGCTATGGCGGCGCCGCGCTCGCCAAGGCGCTGGACCGGGAGGCCGACGTCGTACTCGTGGAGCCGAAGGACGCGTTCCTGCACGCCGCGGGATCGCTGCGCGCGCTCGTACGGCCGGACTGGGCGGGCAACATCTTCTTCCCGTACGCCCGGCTGCTCCGGCGCGGCACGGTCGTCCGCGAGCGGGCGGTCTCGGCGGACCCCGGCGGCGTCACCCTGGCCTCCGGCCGGCGCGTCGACGCCGACTACCTCGTACTCGCCTCCGGCTCGAGCTATCCGTATCCGGCCAAGATGGACACCGACGGCTCCGGCGACGCACTGGAGGGACTCCGCGCGACGCACAAGGAACTGGCCGGCGCGGCACGGGTACTGATCACCGGAGCCGGACCCGTCGGGCTGGAGCTCTCCGGAGAGATCAAGGCGGTATGGCCGGACAAGCACGTCACGCTGCTCGACCCGGCCGGGGAACTGATGCCCGGTTTCTCACCGGAGATGCGGAAGGCCCTACGCCACCAACTCGACGCGCTGGGCGTGGAGCTGCGCCTGAACACCTCGCTACCCGAACCGCCCCCGGCCGAGCCGGGCACACTCGCCCCGTTCACCGCCGCCACCACCGACGGCGGCGCGATCTCGGCGGACATCTGGTTCCGCTGCCACGGTGTACGCCCGAACAGCGACTACCTCGACGGCGACCTGACCACGACACGCACCGCGCGCGGCCACGTACGGGTCACCGGAACGCTGAACGTCGAGGGCCACGACCACGTCTACGCGATCGGCGACCTGACCGACCTGAATGAGGCGAAGATGGCCGGCCACGCGATGCGCCACGCCGAGGTCGTGGCGCAGAACATCCTCGCCCAGGTACGAGGAGAACCCCCGACCGCGATCTACCATCCCTCCGACATCAGCACGATCATCCTCCCCCTCGGCCCGAACGGCGGGGTGGGCCAGATACCGTCTCCCGAAGGCCCGACCGTGCTACCCGCCTCTGCGGTGAGCGAACGCAAGGGCGCCGACCTGTACACCGGCCGTTTCGCCAGACTGTTCGGCACCACATGACCTCCCCGGCGAACGCGCTCAGAGCCTGGGAGCTCTGTCATCGGCGGCGCCCTCGTCCTCAGGCGCCGCCGTCGGGACCGTGGCGGATCAGTGTGGGGTTGAGGTTGTCCCGTCGCACTCCATGAAGACCACTGGCACCTCATTGTCGAACACCACGCGGGCGAGCAGGGTGGTCAGCGTACGGAGGTCGGGTGCGTCGAGGCCGTCGGCCAATCTCTCGACCCGGCGGGCGGTCTCGGCGTAGAACCGCTCGGCGAGCCGGGCGCCTTCCGGGGTGAGCGCGACGCGTACGGCGCGCGCGTCCTCCGGATCCGGCTCGCGGCGTACGAGGCCGCGCTGCGCGCTCCGGTCCACCAGGCCCGTCAGGCTCGATTTGGCCAGCCCCAGAACGCTGCCCAGTTCGCTCATGCCGTACGGCTGCGGCATCAGGACGCACAGGAGCTGTCCCTGCTGGGGGGTCAGGCCGTAGTCACGACTCGACTCGGCGTACACCGCGTTGACCAGGAACGATGAGCGGACCAGGGCAGTGGCGACACTCATCCGCCCGGCCTCGGTCTCGCCCATTCACCCACGATAACACTCCAGTTCGTAGCACGAACTTCCCCGCGCGCCGCCGAGGGTGGTCGCCCGGCTGGATGACGGCCGGGCGTTCGGCCTGCCGGCGGCCCTCGGTGTCGCGGAGCCACCGGCCCCGGTTCTCGGCCACGTCCACGTCGCCGGCTCGGCACCGTCAAGCCACCCACTCTTCACTTTTCCACTGCGTTCAACCGTTATCGTGGCGATAGATATTCGATGGCCGACAGATCTGTTAGATGGATATTAATTGTTTATGTCCTTCCGGATAATTACGGAGAACTGTCGGATAATTCTCGGTGAACTCCGGGTGGCCGACCCGATCGACACGGCGATCACCATGCCGACCTGCGGCGATATGCCGTCGGCCGGAGGGAAGTAGCCAATGCACGGATACCTGGCGCGTTCTGGCACGTGGGTGGGGTCGGGGCGCGGGTTGTTGGGTGTGGGGGATTCGCTGGGTGAGACGGTTGACGCGTTGTGTCATGGGTTGGCGGGTGTGGGGGCGTGTTGGGGTCAGGACGAGA
>NZ_BAABHF010000044.1:0-44038 GCF_039541955.1 Actinoallomurus oryzae
AACGGCCAACCCGCCCACTCCGAACGCCTCACCCCAGAACTGATCATCCGCGCCTCCACGGACCCCACACAACGTTCCGGCACCATCACCGGACTCCATCCGGATGGCTGAGAGATTCGCCGGGCGAGGGCACATGCGGTACGGCGGAGCCCGGGTCGTGGCCGGCGAAGGCCAGACCGATGACGAACCCCGCGACCTCCTCCAGCTGGCGGGCGCGGTCCAGCGGCCCCAGCACGGCCGGTGCGCCGCCGACCGCGCGTACGAGATCGCCGACGACCTCCAGCGCCGCCGCGTCGTCGCCGCACATCGCCACGGTGACGGCCGCTTCGCCCGGTCTCGTCCACTGGTCGGAGGGGAAGAGATGGAAGGCCTTGACGACGTGCGCCCCCGGCGCCAGCCCGGCGATCCGCTCCGCCATCGAGTCGTCGTGCCCGGTGAGGAGCACGCCGACGCCGTGCTCGACGGGGTTCGTGGGATCGATGAGCGGTGTGCCCGCCAGCGAGCCGCCGTCGGCGCCCGCCGCGCGCAGCACATCCTCGACGCCGTCCCATGTCACGGCGAGCAGCACCGCGTCCCGCCCGGTGACCACCTCCCGCGGCTCGGCCGCGCGTACGCCCTGGCCCACCCGATCGGCGAGGTCCCGCGCCCTGGCGTACGACCGCCCGCCGACCACGATCTCGTGTCCCGCTCGTGCCCAGCCCTCGCCCAGCGCCGCGGCGAGGGTTCCCGTCCCCAGGATTCCGATCCGCATCGTCGTTTCCTTCCTGTTTTCGACCTCGGGCGGCCACAGTAGGAAAGGCGCCGCGCACCGAGCGGTGTGTATCGCGTGCGCGACGATGGTGAGTGAGATGAGCGAAGCCCACTGCTACGAGCTGGTCGCCGACTGCCGCCTGCGGGCGGCCACCGATCTGTTCGCCCATACATGGGACCCCGTCGTCCTGGCGGCCCTCCAGGGCGGGCAGCGCCGGCGCCGCGAGCTGCGGGCCGCGATCGGCGGCATCAGCGACAAGGTCCTGACCGACACGTTGCACCGCCTGTCCGCCAACGGCCTGATCGAACGCCACACCTATGCCGAGGCCCCGCCGCGCGTCGAGTACGGCCTGACCGCCCTCGGACAGAGCCTGGTCGAGGGCCCGATGAGGGCGCTCGCGCGCTGGGTGAACGAGCACGGTGACGAACTCGCCGACGCCCAGGAACGCGCCGTACGGACACTGCCCATAGATTGAAGCCATGCCGCGCGGGACGTACGTTCATGACTCGCAGGTCGAGGAGAGGTTCTCCTGCGCTCCGGACGGAGGGGGCTGGCGCTACACCGCCGAGCGCTCCGACGGCGGCACCGTCGAGCTGGTCGCCGACGGGCACTGGCGGCCCGCCCGCCTCCAGGTGACCTCAGGCGAGCACGTGCTGCGCGGCGGCGCGGCAGGGGCCGAGCTGCTGTGGGTCACCGGAGGACGGGAGAGGTCGGCGCGTGCCGCCGGGTTCGTCGGTGAGTCTCCGGGGCTGCTCGTCGCCGTCGCCCGCTCGCTCGGCCTGGCCGAGGGCGAGCGAGCCGACGTGCGCCTCCTGGCGCTCACCGAGCCCGCGCTCGCGGTCCGTACGGTGCCGCAGCGCTGGGCGCTCACCGAGATCACCTGGCACGAGGCCGACGAGGCGCGGCTGCCGGTCGAACGCTATGAGATCACCGATCTGGAGACCGGGGAGATCTCGGAGTGTCACCTCGCCGGCGACGTCGTCGTGGCCGCCTCCGGGATCGAGCTGACCGGCCTGGACGACCCGCCGAACTTCACCTGACCCACTGCCCGGGCGGCAGGAACCGCGGCGCCGCCCCGGGGACCGCGCCGAGCCACTCGGGACCCGGCACCGGGCCCGGGCCGTACGAGGGCGGCGGTGGCGGGGGCCCGCCCACCGGGATCGCCTGGGGCAGGGGCACGACCGGCGCCCCGCGGCGGTTGATCGCCTCGCGCCGGGCGGCGCGTTCGGCCAGCCGGATCTCCTCCCGGCGCCGGCGCTCGGCCAGGACCGCCGACAGGTAGATCTCCGGCCGGAAGCCCGGGGGCGGGGGCGGGCTGACGTAACGCAGGATCTCCGCCATGAGCCGCTCGCCCATCGCGTCGCGGACGCGGGGCGCCAGCTCCCAGAAGCGCGTGAGGTACTGCCGTGCGGCCATCGCCACGTTGTCCGGCAGCATGGCGAGCTCCAGCGACCGGGCCCACGGCGCGAGCGGCGGCGGCATCATGGCGACCGGCCCGAGGAAGACGTTGACCGGCACCCGGTCCTGAATGACGATCGTGCCCGCGAACAGGTCGCCGAGCCGCTTGCCGCGCTGGTTGAGCAGCGACGTGATGAGCGCGGGCGAGCCGAGCAGCGACCAGATCTCCAGGAACCCGGCCAGCGCGCGCACGAGGGCCTGCCGGAACCGCTCAGGGCCACCGTCGTCGCCGACGACCCGCAACCCGACCGCGAGCTTGCCCAGAGTGCGCCCGCGCGTCAGCGTCTCTGTGATCGTCGGATAGCCCACGAGCACGCCGACCATGAACACGATCGCCAGCCCCGCCGTCACGGCCGAGTCGAGCACCGTCGCCGACAGGCCGACGAAGATGAAGCAGATGTAGAGAATGAAGATCTGCAGCAATATGTCGACGAACAGGGCCAGGGCGCGACTGGCCAGCCGCGCCACCCGGATGTCGAGTGCGACGGCCTCGCCGGTCACCAGTTCGATCGGCACGCGCCCTCCGGTCGGGAGTCTTTGAGAGACTGGTGGGGAATCCCCAAGAGTCTTTGAGAGTAGTCTGCCCGTTTGTGGACGTCGATGCTTTCGTGGCCGCGCACAACGCCGAGTGGCGGCGCCTGGAGCAACTGGTCAACCGGGGCTCGAGGAAGCTGAGCGGCGCGGAGATCGACGAGCTGGTCGAGCTGTACCAGCGGGCCGCGACCCACCTGTCGGTCGTACGCTCCAGCTCGCCGGAGCCCGCGCTGGTCGGCCGCCTGTCGTCGCTGGTGGCCCGGGGCCGCGCGGCGGTGACCGGTGCGCACGCGCCGATGTGGCGCGACGTCGCCCGCTTCCTCACCGTCTCCTTCCCGGCCACCGCGTACCGGATGCGGTGGTGGTGGCTCGGTGCGGCGGTCATCTCCAACATCGTGTCGGTGGTCATCGCCATCTGGGTGGCCCGCAATCCGGACGTGCAGGCGTCACTGCTGTCACCGGCGCAGATCCGCGAGCTCGTCGACCACGACTTCGCGAACTACTACACCGACCACGCGGCGGGCGCGTTCGCCTTCCACGTGTGGGTGAACAACGTGTGGGTCTCGGCCCAGGCGCTGATCTTCGGCATCCTGCTCGGCATTCCGACGATCTTCGCCCTGTGGGCCAACCAGCTGAACCTCGGCGTCTCGGCCGGCCTGATGTTCGCCCACGGCAAGGGCGCGATCTTCTTCGGCCTGATCCTGCCGCACGGCATGCTGGAACTCACGGCCGTGTACCTCGCCGCGGCGGCGGGCCTGCGCCTCGGCTGGACGATCATCGACCCGGGCCACCGCCGCCGCAGCCACGCCCTGGCCGAAGAGGGCCGCGCGGCGACGAGCATCGCCGTGGGGCTGATCATCGTGCTGGCGGTGTCGGGCGCGATCGAGGGCTTCGTGACGGGTCACGTGAACACCACGTGGCTGCGCATCGCCATCGGCGTGGTCGCCGAGGCCGCCTTCCTGACATACGTGATCGTCTTCGGCCGCCGCGCCACACGCGAGGGCGACATCGGCGACATGGAAGCCGTCCCCGACGCGGCCCCCGTCGCCGCCTGACGCAAGTTCGTCGACAACCCGCGACGAGAGTGGCGCGTCTCACGTACGCATAAGGCACGGCGGCGGTCTCGAACCTTGCCGCGGCTGTGCCCACGCACCTGAGCCGGCCGGCGATGAGTCATCCCACCGCCGACCACGCCTCGCCCTCACTCGACTCACCCATGACGCGGGATCAGGAGTTTCGCCCCTCATGCTGCCCAAGAAGCAGTTCCTCCTTACCTTCGTGCTCTTCGCCGCCACGGCCTGCGGTACCACCAGCGCGGCCGATCCGGCTCCGACCGGTACGGCAGCGGCGCCCGGCTCCGTGGCCGCCACCCCCACACCGACGCCGGAGGCCTTGCCGGACGGGTACGACCCGGCTCGGAACCCGAAGTCGGACATCGCCGCCGCGCTCGCGAAGGCGAAGGTGGACAAGCGACCGGTGTTGCTCGACTTCGGTGCGGACTGGTGCCCCGACTGTGTGGTGCTCGATGAAACGGTCCGTACCAGGCGGGTCCGCCCGATCATCGGCCGCTTTCACGTCGTGGCGATCGACGTCGGTCGATTCGACCGGCATCTCGACCTGGCGAGGAAGTACCACCTGAACCTGCGGACGAGCGGCATTCCCGCGCTGGTCGTCCTGACACGCACCGGCAAGATACGCACCGTGACCAACGACGGGTCGTTCGCGAACGCTCGTTCGATGACACCCGCTCAGGTCGCCGCCTTTCTCAAGCGGTGGCAGTGAGACCGGCACGACTCCTCTGGGCGATACCGCTCCTGCTCACCGGCTGTGTTCACTCGCAGGCCCGGCCGGTCACCGCGAGGTTCACCGAGAGCGGCGTCGAGGTGACGATCACTGTGACGGCAGAGGCGGTGCGAGCCGCCTACCGGCCGACGCGGGCCGGATTCCACGTCTACAGCGTGGACCTGCCGGAGGGCGGCGTCCGGGGATTGGGCATTCCGACACGGCTGAGCGTGCGAGGGGGGCTCACGGCGACCGGACGGGCCACCGCGGACAAGCCCGTACGGCCGCTGGACCTACCGTCTCTCGGGGTGACGCTCCGCGTCTATCCGGACGGGCCCGTCACGGTCCTTCTGCCGGTCCGGCGCACCGGGCGTACCGCCGACATCGTGGTCTCGTACGGCGCGTGCAGTAGTGGAACCTGCCTGGCACCGGTCACCGACCACGTGACCACCGTGGCCCTTGGCTGAGGGGCCGGTCAGAGGCGGCCGGCGGCCTTCAGGGACAGGTACGCGTCGGCCAGGGCCGGGGCGATCTCCTCCGGTGGGGCGTCGACGACCTCCACGCCGTACTTGCGCAGCTCCGCCGTCACGCGGCTGCGGTCGGCGCGGGCGCGTTCGGCGGCGGCGGCGTCGTACACCGCGCTCGCGTCGCCGCGGGCCGCGGCCATCTCGCTCACCCGCGGGTCGCTCACCGCGGCGACCATCACCAGGTGCTTGGCGGTGAGCTGCGGCAGCAGCGGCAGCAGGCCCTCCTCCATCGCCGCGGCGTTGAGGTCGGTCAGCAGTACCACGAGGCAGCGCTGCCGTACGCGGGCCAGCAGCGTCGAGACCATGCCCGCGGCGTCCGCCTCGATGAGCTCCGGCTCCAGCGGGGCCATGGCGCGGACCATCGCGGGCAGCAGGTTCGTGCGTGTGCTGCCCTCCACCCGGGCGCGGACCTGCCGGTCGTAGGCCAGCAGGTCCACCCGGTCGCCCGCCCGCGAGGCGAGCGCGCCGAGCAGCAGGGCGGCGTCCATCGAGCAGTCGAGCCGCGGGATGTCGCCGACCCGGCCCGCGGCCGTACGGCCGGTGTCCAGGACCAGGTAGATGCGGCGGTCGCGTTCGGGCCGCCACGTGCGGACCACGACGTCGCTCCGCCGCGCCGTCGCCCGCCAGTCGATGGACCGTACGTCGTCGCCGTCCACGTACTCCCGCAGCGAGTCGAACTCCGTGCCCTGCCCGCGGATGAGCGCGACGTGCTGGCCGGTCAGCTCCCGCAGGCGGGAGAGCTTGGCCGGCAGGTGCCGCCGCGAGGGGAAGGCCGGCAGGACGCGTACGGTCCAGGGCGCCTGCCGGGAGAGCTGGCGGGCCGCCAGCCGCAGCGGCCCGTACGACCGGATCGTCACCGAGACGGCCCGACGGTCGCCCCGGCGCGTGGGGACGAGGCGCATGTCGAGACGGCGGCGCTCGCCCGGCGGCACCGACAGGCGGGCCGAGCGCGGCGTCGCGCCGGCGCTGGGCGGCCAGGCGTCGCGCACCTCCGCGCGCAGCCGTCGGGTACCGGGGTTCTCCACGATGAGGGAGACCGAGGCCTCCTCGCCGAGCCGGACGTTCGTGTCACCGGAGCGGTGCAGGCCGAGCGCGCGGACGTTGCCCGCCAGCGCCAGGTCGGCCGCGATCAGGGCCACGATCAGGGCGTTCACCAGGAGCAGCGTCCACCAGCTCGGCACGATGACCATCACCGCCGCGCCGAGCAGCGCCAGGAGACCGGTACGGCCGGTCAGCGCCATGCCGCGCTCCTCAACGGGGCGCGGGGACGGTGGTGAGCACGCCGTCGAGCACGCCGTCGGTCGTCGCGCCCTCCAGCTCGGCCTCGGGCCGCAGCTGCACGCGGTGGCGGAGCGTCGGCCGGGCGAGGGCCTTCACGTCGTCCGGGCGCACGTAGTCGCGGCCCGACAGCCACGCCCACGCCCGTGCCGTCGCGAGCAGCGCGGTCGCGCCACGGGGGGAGACGCCGAGCTGGAGTGAGGGCGACTGCCGCGTGGCCCGGCACAGGTCGACGACGTAACCGCTGACCTTCGGGTCGACCCGGATGCGGCGTACGGCGTCGCGCCCGGCCGCCAGGTCGGCCGGTCCGGCGACCGGCTTGATCCCGGCCGCGTCCAGGTCGCGCGGGTCGAACCCGGAGGCGTGCCGCTGGAGTACGGCGATCTCCTCCTCCCGCGAGGGCACCGGCACGGTCAGCTTCAGCAGGAACCGGTCGAGCTGCGCCTCGGGCAGCGGATAGGTGCCCTCGTACTCGATCGGGTTCTGCGTGGCGCACACCACGAACGGGTCGGGCAGCGGGCGCGGCACGCCCTCCACCGACACCTGCCGCTCCTCCATCGACTCCAGCAGCGACGCCTGGGTCTTGGGCGGCGTGCGGTTGATCTCGTCGGCGAGCAGGAGGTTGGTGAAGACCGGCCCCTCGCGGAACTCGAACTCCGAGGTCCGGTTGTCGTACACGAGTGAGCCCGTGACGTCGCCCGGCATCAGGTCGGGGGTGAACTGCACGCGCTTGAAGTCGAGCCTCAGCGCCTGCGCCAGAGTGCGGATGAGCAGTGTCTTGGCGACGCCCGGCACGCCTTCGAGGAGCACGTGCCCGCGGCACAGCAGGGCGATGACCAGGCCGGTCACCACGGCGTCCTGCCCGACGACGGCCTTGGCGACCTCACCGCGCAGCGCCATCAGCGCGGCACGGGTGTCCTGCGCCGGAACGTCGTCCGACGGCTCGACGCCGTAGATGTCAGATCCCTGTTCCGTCACGCGCTGCGAACCTGCCTTTCGAGTTCGTCGAGGTAGCCGGAGAGCCGGACCAGCTCGACGTCGTCCATTGGTGGAGGACCGTACAGCGCCGCGCCGATGGCGGCGTGCGGCTCTCCCGTGTGCGCCGCGATGCCGGCGATGATCTCGTTCGCCATGGCCGGGTCGGAGGCGGCGCTCTTCGGCATGCCGAGTAGGGCGGTGAGGCGTTCGAGCGCCCCGGCGCGCAGCGCCAGGGCCGCGCGGTCGCCGGCCCCGCGCGAGCGGTACAGCCGGGCACGTCCCTCGACCGCCTCCGCGGAGCGCACCACCACGGGCAGCGGCTCGACCACCACCGGGCCCAGCCGGCGTGCCCGCCACAGCGCGACCAGCACCACCGCGATCACCGCCTGCAGCACCGCGAGCTTCACGCCGAACGGGACCAGCTCGGTGAACGACTTCTGCCCGCCGGCGCCGGGCGGCGGCGGGGCCGGCAGCAGCCAGACGACGTTCGAGCGGGAGCCGAGGAGGTTCATGCCGAGCGCGGCGCCGCCGTCGTCGGTGAGGCGCTCGTTGGTGAACGGCGTGCCCGAACCGAACACCGTGACGTTCGCGCCGTTCACCGGCAGTTGGACGAGGCCGGGCCGCCCGTCCCCGATGTAGCACTTCGTCGCACCGGCGGGGGCCCGGTAGACCTGACCGCCGATGAGGCCGATCGAGCCGGCGTTCGCCGCGGCGGGCAGCGAGCAGCCGGGGGAGATCGTGCCGGAGGTGACGCCGTCGGGCTCGACGCCGGGGGCGAGCTCGTCCAGCGTGTCGCCGGTCGGCTCCAGCAGCAGCCGGTCGCCGGGCAGGGCGCGCAGGGTGGCCAGGTCGGTGGAGGTCAGCCGGTCCGACCGCGCGATCACCAGGAGCGTGTCGGGGTTGGTGCTCATCGCGCCGGCCGCCGCGGACACGCTGCGCGCCACGGTCACCAGGGTGCCGTGCTGCCGGGTGATCTCGACCAGCGCGCGGGTGCCCTGCTGCCCCGGCGACTCGGGGTCGAGGTACTCCGCGCGGACCGTCGGCCGCAGCGCGGCGAGCACCACGCCGATGACGGCCAGCGCCAGCAGAACGATGAGGACGCCGCGCGAGCGCCGCCAGCGCCGGCGCGCGACCTGGCGTGCGGTCTCGGGCGCGGCCGGGGGCGCCGCCTGGACCGCGGTCACGTGGTCCCTCCGGAGACGAGCGGGGCCGGGCGCGCGGCGCGCAGGCGCCGGTCGAGCTCGGTGAGGCGCCCGTACGCCTCGGCGTCGCCTTGGCGCCCGCCGTACCAGACGTCGTCGAAGATCCGTACGCCGGCGGCGAGCTCCTCGGCGTGGTCGGGCAGCGCGGCGCCCGCCTCGGCGGCCAGCTCGTCGGCGGTACGGCCGGGGCGGGGTTCGACGATGACGCGTTCTTCGAGGTCGCGAGCGATGGCGCGCAGGCGTTCGCGGATGGCCTCGGGCCACTCGCCGGCCGCCGCGTGGCGTTCGGCGGCGGTGCGGTGGTCCTCGGCGGTCGTGTGCGCGTCGTCGAGCAGGCTCGTGCGTTCGGCCGCGCTGCGGCGCACGTTGCCGAGGCGCCACCACACGGCGGCGGCCACGATGATCAGCAGCACCACCAGCACGACCAGCGCCGTCCAGCCCCAGCCGCCGCCGGCGTGCTCGCCCGGCGTATGGCCGAACAGGCTGTTCAGCCAGTCACTGATCTTGTTCAGGATCCGGTCGAGGAACGACGGCTTGTCACGCTGGTAGATCGGCTTCTGCAGCTCGCGGCGGGCGAGCTCGCGCGCCGCGTCGCGGCCGACGGGCGGTGCGGGGGCGTTGAAGATCACCGTGGCCACCCCGGCGGGGGAGGCGGAGGCGGCGCGGGCGCCGTCCACGGGACGGGGGTACGTCGTACCTTCGGCTGTGGGCCGGAGCCCGCGGCGGTGAGCGGTCCGGGCAGCCACGCGGCGAGCGGGTCGTCCGGCGGTCGCATCTGCAGCTCCAGGTCGAACGCCTCACGCCGCATGCGGCGGTCGGCGTACACGATGGCGATCACTCCGGCGTTGAACGGGTTGACCAGCGTGCCGGCGACGATGCGGCCGACCGCGCTCACGGCCAGCAGGGCGACCAGGAGCCCGCCGCTCGGATTGGGATGGACGTTCGCCACGATCTCCACGACGACGGTGAACGGCCCCGGAATGACGACGAACTCGGCCAGCACCGTGATCACCAGGGCGAGGAACAGGACGCCGAAGGTGCGCCACCAGCGCCCGCGCACCATCTCCGCGGACCGGCGCAGCGAGGCGATCACCCCACGGTGCTCCATCACGAGGATGGGCGTGCTGAAGGCGAGCCAGATGTACGCCATCACCATCGCCACGAAGGCGAGCGGTGCCCCGAGGATCCAGGTCACGGCCTGGACGCCGACGGGGGCGTCGACCGCCACCGCGGCGATCATCGGGGTGAGCGGGATCGCCAGCGCCAGGAACACCGCGACGAGGACCGCCGTGGCCGCACCGAACAGGCGCCCCAGGCAGGGCCGTACGGCACGCCAGGCGTGGACGAGCGAGGTCGGGCGGCCCAGCAGCGTCCGTGCCATCACCGGCGCGAGCAGCCCGGAGAGCAGCAGCACGACGTACGCGGTGAGGAGCAGGCTGCCGGCGGAGATGACGAACGCCCAGCCCACCGACTTTTCGACGGCGCCCGGTGTGATCTCGGTACGGGCCTGCGAGCCGATGAGGAAGTACTGGGCGAGCGTGACGACGACCTCGACGACGGTCGTCATCACCGCGGACATGCCCAGCGTGGCGCGGGGGTTGCGGCGGATGTAGGTGACCGCTCCGTCGAGGATCTCCGAGACGCCGAGCGGGCGCAGCGGGATCTCGGTCTCCAGCTCGGGCTCGTCGGCGGCCGGCTCGGGCACGGGGGGCGCGGGCCGGTCGGACGGGGGCCTGTCGGCGCCCGGCGTCGCCCAGACCCCGTCGGACGGAGGTGCGTCGGCGCCCGGTGTCACCCGGGCCTCGTCGGACGGAGGCGTGTCGGAGCCCGGTGTCGCGCGGGCCTCGTCGGACGGAGGCGCGCCGGAGCCCGGTGTCCCCCAGGCCCGCGGGTCGGTCACGCTGCCCCCTCCGTACTGTCCCCTGGCGATACGGGGTGTCCCCTGTCGATACGGGCCATCCTGCCACGCGGAAGAGGGCCGCGTGATCGCGTGAGAGGACTCCCTGAAATCAGGTATCAATGGGGCAAAATAGGGACGCGGAACCACTGCGCCGGATCGATCCCCCCGAGAGACCCGCGGTGGAGCCGTCCGACAGCGACCAATCCCCACCAGGTCGGGAGAGCCGGTAATGGCGATCGTCACCGCGCGAGGGGTCGCCATATGGGGGATCAGAGGTAACCTTGGCCTGCTTGGGGGGACCCACCTCTTACAACTCCGGCGATGAGGGTACATGAAAGGACGCGTGCTGGTCGTCGATGACGACCTGGCTCTGGCCGAGATGCTCGGCATCGTGCTTCGGGGAGAGGGCTTTGAGCCGTCATTCGTGCACGACGGTGACAAGGCGCTCGAGGCGTTCCGGGAGACCCGTCCCGATCTCGTGCTGCTCGACCTCATGCTTCCCGGCATCGACGGCATCGACGTGTGCCGCCAGATCCGGGCCGAGGCCGGGGTGCCGATCGTGATGCTGACCGCCAAGAGCGACACGGTCGATGTCGTTCTGGGCCTCGAATCGGGTGCCGACGACTACATCGTCAAGCCGTTCAAGCCCAA
This sequence comes from Actinoallomurus oryzae, assembly GCF_039541955.1. Lineage (NCBI taxonomy): Bacteria > Bacillati > Actinomycetota > Actinomycetes > Streptosporangiales > Thermomonosporaceae > Actinoallomurus > Actinoallomurus oryzae. The sequence goes on from NZ_BAABHF010000044.1 coordinate 11,062, forward strand.
GGAGCTGGTGGCGCGCGTCCGCGCCCGGCTCCGCCGTACCGACGACCCGACGCCCGAGCTGCTGCAGATCGGCGACATCGCGATCGACGTGGCCGGTCACTCGGTCAAGCGGGGCGACCGGCACATCCCGCTCACACCGCTGGAGTTCGACCTGCTGGTGGCGCTCGCCCGCAAGCCGCGCCAGGTCTTCACCCGTGAGGTCCTGCTCGAGCAGGTCTGGGGCTACCGCCACGCGGCCGACACCCGGCTCGTCAACGTCCACGTCCAGCGGCTCCGGGCCAAGATCGAAAAGGACCCGGAGCATCCGGAGATCGTCGTCACCGTACGCGGCGTCGGCTACAAGGCCGGCCCGGCCTAGTCCGGCCGTGCGGATCCCCCTGAAGACGTCGGCCCGCCGCGGCCTGCGCGTGATCCGCCGTCTCGCTCGGGCCGCGCTGGGCGCGACGCACGCGCGCTGGCGGCGCTCGATCCGCGTGCGGGTGGTCACGACGACGCTGGTCGTCTCGGCGATCGTCGTTGCCGTGCTCGGGGTGTTCCTGATGCAGCAGATCACCAACGCCCTGCTCGAGGCCAAGGAACGCGCCGCGCTGCTCCAGCTCGACGACGGCGTGGGCATCGCCCAGGGGCAGCTCGCGACCGGGCCCAGCGACCCGGAGACGCTCAACAACGTGGTGACCACGCTCGCACGCCGCAGCGGCACGGCGGGCCTGTACGAGGTCATCCTCATCGACGACCGCGACCCGGGCATCAACGGCTTCTCCAGCAACTCGATCAAGCCCGGCAGCGTGCCCACCCGCCTGCGGCTCCAGGTCGAGCGGGCGCCGGCCAGCACGCCCTACCGCACGTACGGCCGGCTGAGCTACGACGACGGCACCTCGGCGGCCGGACTGATCGTCGGCGCCAAGGTCAACGCCTACCAGATCTACTACCTGTTCCCGCTGACCCAGGAGCGGCAGAGCCTCGTGGTCGTGCAGCGCACGCTGTTCGGCGTCGGCGCGGCCCTGATGCTGCTGCTCGCGGCGATCGCCTCCCTGGTGACTCGCCAGGTCGTCATCCCCGTGAGCCTCGCCGCCCAGTCGGCCGAACGCCTGGCCGCCGGGCGGCTCGAAGAACGCATGAAGGTCCGCGGCGAGGACGACCTCGCGCGGCTCGCGACCTCGTTCAACGACATGGCCGCGAACCTCCAGGAGAAGATCGTCCAGCTCGAGGAGCTGTCGAAGGTCCAGCGCCAGTTCGTCTCGGACGTCTCTCACGAGCTGCGGACACCGCTGACGACGATCCGGATCGCCGCCGACGTGCTCTATGAGGCACGCGAGGAGTTCGACCCGCTGACGTCGCGGTCGGCCGAGCTGCTGCAGAGCCAGCTCGAACGCTTCGAGGGCCTGCTGACCGACCTGCTGGAGATCAGCCGGTACGAGGCGGGCGCCGCCACGCTGGACGCCGAGTCGATCGACGTGCGCGAGCTGGTGCTGCGCGCGGTCGGCGACACCGAGGGCCTCGCCGAACGCAAGGGCAGCAAGATCATCCAGCAGCTCCCGGGCGAGGCGACCATGGCCGAGGTCGACCGCCGCCGCGTCGAGCGGATCCTGCGCAACCTGCTGGTCAACGCGGTCGAGCACGGTGAGGGCAAGGACATCGTGGTGAGCGTGGCGGCCGACCGCGACGCGGTGGCCATCGCGGTCCGCGACCACGGATGCGGCCTGCGGCCGGGCGAGGCCCACCTGGTCTTCGACCGCTTCTGGCGCGCCGACCCCGCCCGCGCCCGCACCACCGGTGGCACCGGCCTGGGCCTGTCGATCTCCAAGGAGGACGCCCGCCTGCACGGCGGCTGGCTCCAGGCGTGGGGTGAGCCCGACCAGGGGTCGCAGTTCCGGCTGTCGCTGCCGCGGGTGGCAGGAGCCGAGCTGCGAGGGTCGCCGCTGCCGCTCGTCCCGCCGGAGATCGAGCTCCGGCGCGCCCCGTACGCCGAACTCAAACTGGAAGCCGACGCATGAGGCGGGGGCTCGCGCTGGTGACGCTCGTGCTGTTCGCGGTCACGGGGTGCGCGGGCGTTCCCTCGGGAAGCCAGGTGGTGGGCGGCCGGGTGACGGGTCACCGGCAGCCGATCGACGATCCGTACGTCCGCGTCATCCCGGTCGGCCCCGGCCGCGACTGGGACCCCGGCAAGATCATCACAGCCTTCCAGGCCGCGTCGGGCAGCTTCGACGGCCCGAACGGCGACCACAAGGTGGCCCGGGAGTACCTGGCCTGCGGCGGATGCTGGCAGCCCGGCATCTCCACGGTGGTCTACGACCGGATCGAACAGACCTCGGTGCAGATCGGCGGCGCCCGTGCGTCCGTGACCGTGGAGGTCGACCAGCTCGGCAAGATCGGCTCGGACGGGCAGTACATCGCCGACTCGCACCGCCTGAAGGTGACGTACCAGCTCCGCCAGGACGCGCAGAAGCAGTGGCGCATCAGCTGGCTGCCGCAGGAGCTGCTGCTCAGCCGCAACGACGTGAACCGCGCCTTCCGCACGCTCGACCTGTACTTCTTCTCGCCCGACCGGCAGGTCAAGGTCCTGGTGCCGAACCCGGTGTTCATCCCGATGGTCAACCGGACGTGGCTGTCGCAGCAGCTCGTGAAGCAGCTGCTCGGCGGCCCGACGACGTGGCTGCGGGGCGCCGCCGTCCGCACCGGCTTTCCCGGCGGCACCCAGCTGCGGCGGCTGGACATCTCCGGAGGCGTGGCGACGGTCGACCTGAGCCGCCAGGCGCGCTCGGGCGACCTGCGCAACATGTCGATCCAGCTGATGTGGACGTTGCGGCAGCTGCGCGAGGTCGACCAGCTCAAGCTGGAGATCGAGGGCAAGCCGGTGGAGGTGCCCGGCGCCGGCGGGACGGTGCAGTCGGCGAGCGTCTGGGCCGGTTATGACCCGGACGGCCAGGGCGACGTGCCGCGAGGCTGGGTGCGCACCGCCGACGGACGGCTGGCCCGCCTCGACTCCTCCGTACCGCAGGTGCTGCTGCCCAAGCTGCGGGTGTCCCACCCGGCGATCTCCTACGACGCACGGCAGGTCGCCGCCGTGAGCAAGTCCGGCGACACGGTGACGGTGACGGACATGACGACCGGCGGCACCCGGGTCGTACTCCACGCCAAGCTCGCGGGCGGCCGGTTCTGCAAGCCGTCGTGGGACCTGCACGGGAACGTCTGGGCGGTCGAGTCGAACTCCCGGGGCTCCCGCCTGTGGGAGATCACCCCCGGCACGACGAAGATCGCCGTTGACGGCTGGACCCTCGCGCCGTACCCGGTCCGTGCCCTGCGCATCTCGCGCGACGGCACGCGCGCCGCCGCGATCGTGCAGATGGGCCAGGTCTCCCAGGTGCAGCTGGGCCGCGTCGACCCGGCGCCGACGGGCGGCCTGCAGGCCGAGGGCTTCATCGCGATCAACTCCGACCTGTCGGCGGCCGTGGACCTGACCTGGCGCGACGCCGACCACCTGGCGGTCATCGGCGCGACCGACGGCAACCCGTCGCCCCTGCTCTACGACGTGCCGGTCGGTGGCGGCGCCATCCAGCCGATAATGGGCCCGGGCGGCGACATGAAGGCGGTGGCCGCCTACCCGGGTGCCCCGCTGCTCGTCGCCCAGCACGTGGCGAGCCCCCAGCCCCTGGACAACGTGTGCTGGCTCAGCGACAAGTACGGCGAATGGAAGTGCTACGACCGCACCTCCGCCCCCGCCTACCCCGGCTGACACGTGTCCTCCTGAGCGGTCGCCGCCCGACAGCGCCTGACCTGCGTGTTCTCCTGCCCTTCTGGACCGTCGGGCCATCTCGACGAGTACCTCTCTCCTCGTGAGCGGCGTCGCGTGGCAGCGATCACGGCGCTCGCCTGTACTTCGGCACCGGCGGCGCGCAGGGCCCGGGCCGCTTCGGCGAGGGTCGCGCCCGTGGTGACCACGTCGTCTACGACGATCACTCGCCGGCCTCGAAGGGCCACGCGGGACTCCATGGCACCAACGAGGTTGAGGACGCGATCCGCGGCGGTCAGGCCGGCCTGGTCCGCCACGCGGCGCCGATGCCGCAGCGCCCGCACGCACACGGCCCCACCCGCAGGGCGGGCGTCGGGCGTTTCGCGTGCCGCCCGTCTCGCTGCCCGCTCTGCGGCCCCTCTTGTGGCCTGTCTCGCCGCCTCCTCGGCGATGCGCAGGGTCGGGTCGTGGCCCCGGCGCCGTACGGACGCCCTTGAGGAGGGCACAGGGACGAGGAGGAGCGGCCCGCCGGGATCGGCGGCCGTCGTCGCGGCGCGTGCCAGAGCGGCGCCCAGAGGCCGCGCCAGGCCGGATAAGCCGTGCTCTTTGTGCGCGATGATCAGTCGGCGGACCGGGCCGGCGTACGGCGCGACGGCGAAGGGCGGCGGCAGGCCCACGGGGAGGGGGCTTGGCAGGCACAGCCGCGCGGGACCGGCGAGATGGTCTTCGCAGGCGCGGCACACAAGTCCTCCGGGCTCGCCGCAGCCCGCGCACGGCTGGGGAAGGAGCAGGTCAAGAGCTGCTGCGAGAAGCCTCATGCCTCCTGAGCCTGCCGGGTCGGCTGATGGGATACCAGCCCCGTCCACACCCTGTGGAAAACTCGGCGCCTCGCGGGCGGCGGGGGAGGGCGCGCGGCGACACGCCGAAGCCGGGCGCACGGCCATCTCGTCGGATGCGGCTACCAGCGGTAGCGGTTTATCGCCTGTCCGCCCCACGGGCGTCGGACACGGTGGGCGATCGGGTGTTCGCGGCGAGCGAGATCGGCTCACGCCGTCTCAGGGCATCGCGCAGGTGGCGACGGTGGGCCGCCGGGCGGCCGTACCGCCGTCCCCGTAAGGCGTGGCGCGCCGCGCCGGCCGCCCGAAACCCCGGGTGCCGATGACTATCCGTGGTTTTTCTCGGGGCCCCCACCTGACATTCATGGCGTAAGGGGTTAGCGTTCCTGACATGACACCCGCCCGGGTCCGTGGTTGCGCCGAGTCTCAACCGGCCCGGCAAGCCGATGCCAGCCGCAGGCGAAACGGCCCACGTAAGGCGACTTCTCGTCGACCGATCACGGTGCGGCTTAGAGGTAAGACCTGCCCCGCCGGGGGATCAGATGTCCTCCGGACCGGGAGAAGGGCAGTAGTGGCGAGAGCGCTGCGAGACCCTCAGCAGGCGGATGTGGGGACGAAGACCAGGTCGGCCGGGCGGGTGTTTCCTCTACGTCACGGCAACCGACGTATGGAGACATGGAGTGTCGAGCCCGGCTGCCCCGTGCCGGGTGCTCTTGAATACCGGGAGGAGGGGGGTCCCCTATGGACATCATCGTGAAGGGGCGTCACACGGACGTCAACGATCGGTTCCGTCGTCATGTGGACACCAAACTCGCCAAGGTGGAGAAGCTGGATCCCAAGGTCATCCGTGTCGACGTGGAGGTCTCCGAAGAGCACAACCCCCGCCAGTCCGACACCCGTGAGCGGATCGAGCTCACCATCGTCTCCCGTGGCCCCGTGATCAGGGCCGAGGCCGCCGCGGACGACCGCTACGCCGCTCTCGACATGGCCCTCGGCAAGCTGGAGAACCGCCTGCGCCGCGCGTGCGACCGCCGCAAGGTCCACCACGGCACCCATGGCCGTGCCAGGCTCGCCGACGCGCTCGCGCCGGAGACCGACGCGCTCCCCCCGATCGCATCCGAACAGCCGCCGGCCCGGGCCGAGGAGCCCGCGCGCACGCCGGAGACCGACGCGTACGCCCCGCCCGAGCCCGAGGGCATCGTGCCGATCGCGATGGAGGGCGACGGTCCGGTCGTTCTGCGCGAAAAGTCGCACAAAGCGGACCCAATGACCATTGACCAGGCACTATTCGAGATGGAACTGGTCGGCCACGATTTCTATCTCTTCCGTGACAAGGAGAGCGGCCGTCCGAGTGTCGTTTACCGGCGGCGGGGCTGGGATTATGGAGTGATCCGTCTTATCGAGGAGTGACGCCGCGCTTGCGCGGCGCCACCACCTCGACCAATCTGGTCCCAGGCGGTTCCGGCGAGGGACCGCCTGGGACCACACGGTCGTATATGTCTCACCCCCGCGAAGACGCCCACGATCCCCATGGGCCGGCGCACCGTTTGGAGGAGGAGTTGAGCGAGGCTCCGCAGACTCGTGACCCCGCGGCCGGTGACCCCATCCGCGTCCTCATCGTCGACGATCACGCGCTGTTCCGCCGTGGCCTCGAGATGGTCCTCGACGACGAGGACGGCGTCGAGGTCGTCGGCCAGTGCGGTGACGGCGAGGAGGCCGTGGAACAGGTGGGTGACCTCGTTCCGGACGTCGTGCTCATGGACATCCGGATGCCGCGTCGCGGCGGCATCGAGGCGTGCACGGCCATCAAGGACCAGGTGCCCAGCGTCAAGATCGTGATGCTGACCATCAGCGACGAGGAGGAGGACCTCTTCGAGGCGATCAAGGCGGGCGCCACCGGCTACCTGCTGAAGGACGTCTCGATCGACGAGGTCGCCGACGTCGTGCGCGCGGTGCACGACGGCCAGTCGTTCATCAGCCCGTCGATGGCCTCGAAGCTGATCACCGAGTTCGCGGCCATGGCCAAGCGCGGCGACGAGCGCCAGCAGCAGGTGCCCGCGCCGAAGCTGACCGACCGCGAGATGGAGGTCCTGCGCCTGGTCGCGCGGGGGCTCGGCAACCGCGAGATCGCCAAAGAGCTGTTCATTTCGGAGAACACCGTCAAAAACCACATCCGGAACATCCTGGAGAAACTCCAGCTCCATTCCCGGATGGAGGCCGTCGTGTACGCGGTACGGGAGAAGCTGCTCGAAATCAGCTGACCCCGGCCGAGAGCCCCCGCCCTAATTCAGGGCGGCGGTCAGCGGTGCGGCGAGGGCCGGCGGGTCGATGCGTTCGACGCGGACCGCGTCGCAGCCCACCCATTCCGCCGCCTCGCGCAGCGCCTGGGCCAGGTGGGCGACCGCGCGTTCGGCCTTGCCCGGGGTGTTCGCCGCCGCCGGCTCCACGGAGGCCTTGCGGGCGATCAGCGTCGTGCCCTCACGCGCCGGGTCGACCCGGCCGATCAGATGCCCGCCCGCCAGCACGGGCATCGTGAAGTAGCCGTGCACGCGCTTCGCCTTCGGGACGTACGCCTCCAGGCGGTGGTCGAAGGCGAACATCCGCTGGGTGCGCTTGCGATCCCACACCAGCGAGTCGAATGGCGAGAGCAGCGTCGTGCGGTGGCGGCCACGCGGCACCTCGGCCAGGGCCTCCGGATGGGCCCAGGCGGTGCTCCAGCCACGAACCTCCACCGGAACCAGGCCGGTCGCCTCGATCACCCCGTCGACCTGTTCGCCCCGGACCCGGACGTAGTCGGCCAGATCCGCCCGCGTCGCGACCCCCAGGGCGCGGCCCGCACGGGCGACGAGCGTGGTGACGCACTCATCGTCCGACAGGTCCTGCTCGCGCAGCTCCGCCGGGATCGCCCGCTCCGCCAGGTCGTACACCCGGCGCCAGCCGACCCGCCGGGTGCAGACCACCTCACCGGTCGCCAGGAGGTATTCCGCGGCGATCTTGTGGTCCGTACGGTCGAACCACTCACCGCCCTTCTTCGCGCCGCCGAGGCCCGTCGCCGTCAGCGGGCCGTCGGAGCGGAGGCGCTCCAGCACCTCCTTGCACGCCTGCTCGGGCGTGCGGTGCCAGTGACGGCCCTTCCGCTGGTAGTCACGGCGCCGGAAGGCGTACAGCGGCCAGTCCTCGATCGGCAGCACGCACGCGGCGTGCGACCAGTATTCGAAGGCGGCCGTGCCGTTCCAGTAGGCGCGCTCGACGCTGGAGCGGCCGACGGCGCCCAGGCGCGCGTAGGCGACCAGCTCATGAGAGCGCGCCAGGACCGAGATGGTGTCGAGCTGAACCGCCCCGAGATGACGGAGCGTGCCGAGGGCACGCCGGGCACCGGGGTCGCCGCGCAGGCCACCGCCTCGATGTGTGCTCGCGACACGCCCGAGGAGACCTTGGGCGCGAAGTTGAATCCGGCGTGCCTGCTCGGGGGTGAGCTCTACGGGAGGCATGGCCCGATGTTACGGACCACCACCGACAGGAACGTGAGGAAGATCAGCCGTGCGGCCTGGTCGTGGCCGGGTCGGTGGCCGTCCCCGGCCCACCCACCTCGCCACGGGCGCCGGCGAGCTCGGAGTGGTGCCGTTTCTCGGCCACCTGGCGAGGACCGTCCAAGATGACGTCGTCGAAGATGTGCACGGCCGCGGCGATCAGCCCGCCGACCACGACGATCCCGACGCCGACCCAGAACAGCCACCACTTCGGGTGCGGCACCAGCGCGACGCCCCCCACGCCGAATCCGATCCAGATCACGACGACCGCCAGCCATGAGCTGGCACGGCCGGCGTGTGAGTTCTGGGCCATTCATCCCTCCCCGCGGGTCACGCGCTTTCGTTCGGTGCGGACGACCGGTCACGCGCCCGCTGCTCCAGTTTTTTACACGATCGCTTGGCACGATCATGGCGAACCCTGACCCGGTCGCGGGCATCACCGGTCTCGTGATAGTGACGGTTGTCCCGCTGTACGGTTGGACTCGCCTACGATGACACCGTACGGGTCGTGTACGCGCGCCTCCGACACGACCCCCGGCGATACCACGAACGCTGCGAGGAGCTCCCGAGAGTGCCAGTAGTCATCGACAAGATCCTTCGCGCCGGCGAAGGCAAAGTTCTGCGTAAGCTCAAGCGGATCGCCGACCAGGTCAACTCCATCGAGGAAGACTTCGTCGACATGAGCGACGCGGAGTTGCGCGCGCTCACCGACACCTACAAGGAGCGTCTCGCCGACGGCGAGTCCCTTGACGATCTGCTTCCCGAAGCGTTCGCCACGGCCCGAGAGGCCGCCAAGCGGACTTTGGGTCAGCGCCACTTCGACGTGCAGATCATGGGCGGGGCCGCGTTGCACATGGGCAACATAGCGGAGATGCGCACCGGTGAGGGCAAGACCCTGACCTGTGTCCTCCCCGCGTACCTCAACGCCCTCGCCGGCGACGGCGTGCACGTGGTCACGGTCAACGACTACCTCGCCAAGCGCGACGCCGAGTGGATGGGCCGTGTCCACCAGTTCCTCGGCCTCGAGGTCGGTGTGATCCTGGCCGACATGACGCCGGAGGACCGCCGCAAGGCGTACGCCGCCGACGTCACGTACGGCACCAACAACGAGTTCGGCTTCGACTACCTGCGCGACAACATGGCCTGGAGCCTGGATGAGTGCGTCCAGCGCGGCCACAACTTCGCGATCGTGGACGAGGTCGACTCCATCCTCATCGACGAGGCGCGTACCCCGCTCATCATCTCCGGCCCCGCCGAGCAGAACTCCCGGTGGTACGTCGAGTTCGCCAAGATCGTGCCGCGGCTCAAGCGCGCCACCGACGGGCCCGAGGGCGAGGACGGCGACTACCAGGTCGACGAGAAGAAGCGCACGGTCGGCATCCTGGAGTCCGGCGTCGAGAAGGTCGAGGACTGGCTCGGCATCGACAACCTGTACGACTCGGTCAACACGCCGCTGGTCAGCTTCCTGAACAACGCGCTGAAGGCCAAGGAGCTGTACAAGAAGGACAAGGACTACATCGTCAACGCGGGCGAGGTCCTGATCGTCGACGAGTTCACCGGGCGCATCCTGCACGGCCGTCGTTACAACGAGGGCATGCACCAGGCCATCGAGGCCAAGGAAGGCGTGGCGATCAAGGACGAGAACCAGACGCTCGCCACGATCACCCTGCAGAACTTCTTCCGCCTCTACGACAAGCTCGGTGGCATGACCGGTACCGCCCAGACCGAGGCGGCCGAGTTCAACAAGATCTACAAGCTCGGGGTCATCCCGATCCCGACGAACAAGCCGATGATCCGCAAGGACGTCCCCGACGTCGTCTACAAGACCGAGCAGGCCAAGTTCGAGGCCGTGGTCGAGGACATCAAGGAGAAGCACGACAAGGGCCAGCCGGTCCTGGTCGGCACGACCTCGGTGGAAAAGTCCGAAAAGCTCTCGCGGATGCTCAAGCGGCGCGGTGTCGCGCACGAGGTGCTGAACGCCAAGTACCACGAGAAAGAGGCGCTGATCGTCGCCGAGGCGGGCCGCAAGGGCGCCGTCACGGTCGCCACCAACATGGCCGGTCGTGGCACCGACATCATGCTCGGCGGCAACCCCGACCACATCGCCGACCAGGCGCTCCACGCCCAGGGCCTGTCCCCGCTGGAGACCCCGGAGGAGTACGAGAAGGCCTGGCCGGAGGCGATCGAGAAGGCCAAGCAGGCGGTCAAGGAGGAGCACGAGGAGGTCACCGAGCTCGGCGGCCTGTACGTCCTCGCCACCGAACGCCACGAGTCGCGGCGCATCGACAACCAGCTGCGCGGCCGTTCCGGCCGCCAGGGCGACCCGGGCGAGTCGCGGTTCTACCTCTCGCTCGAAGACGACCTGATGCGGCTGTTCAACTCCGCCCGCGTCGAGGCGATCATGACCCGCCTCAACATCCCGGACGACGTGCCGATCGAGTCGAAGATCGTCTCGAACGCCATCCGGTCCGCCCAGCACCAGGTGGAGCAGCAGAACTTCGAGATCCGCAAGAACGTCCTCAAGTACGACGAGGTCCTCAACCGCCAGCGCAAGGTCATCTACGGCGAGCGCCGTAAGGTCCTCGAGGGCGCCGACCTGCACGAGCAGATCGTCCACATGATCGACGAGGTCGTCGCGGGCTACGTCACGGCGGCCACCGCCGAGGGCTTCCCGGAGGAGTGGGACCTCGACAAGCTGTGGAAGGCGTTCAAGCAGCTCTACCCGATCTCGATCAGCTCCGACGACCTGGTCGAGGAGGCGGGCGGCGAGGCCGGCCTGACCGCCGAGCTGCTCACCGAGAAGATCACCGAGGACGCCCAGGAGGCGTACACCAAGCGCGAGGAGGAGCTCGGCGGCGAGGTCCTGCGCGAGCTGGAGCGGCGCGTCGTCCTGTCGGTCCTCGACCGCAAGTGGCGCGAGCACCTCTACGAGATGGACTACCTCCAGGAGGGCATCGGCCTGCGGGCGATGGCCCAGCGCGACCCGCTGGTCGAGTACCAGCGCGAGGGTTACGACATGTTCACCGCGATGCTGGAGGGCATCAAGGAGGAGTCGGTCGGCTACCTGTTCAACCTCGAGGTGGAGATCGCCGAGGAGGAGCAGCAGCCCGCCGTGGCGGGTGTCGGCGAGGCCCCGGTCGAGCTCGCCGACACGGCCGAGGAGGAGGAAGAAGACGACGTCCCGGAGATCGTCGCCAAGGGCCTCGACGAGGGCAGCCGGCCGCAGAGCCTGAGCTACAGCGCGCCGACGGTCGACGGTGAGGGCGGCGTCGAGACCCACACCGATGAGACCGACGACGTCTACGCCGACGTCTCGCGCAACGACCCGTGCCCGTGCGGCTCGGGCAAGAAGTTCAAGCGCTGCCACGGCGACCCGCGCAAGAACTGACGCCGGACGATAACGCGAACGGCCCCGGGCGGATCTCCGATCCGCCCGGGGCCGTCTCGCGTGCAGAGCCGGTGGCCCGTCTGCCACCGGGCGGGTCCGGTTCCGGGTCGGCGGCCTCCGTCGGCGCCGGGATCGGCCATGCCTCGGTCGTCACCGCGCTGTACCGAGCTGCGGCCGCCTACGAGGCACAACTCGGCGGGTTCCCGCACGCCCCGCTGCTCTGACCGGCCGTCCCCAGCGCACCTTCCGCGGTGGATCGTCCCCGTACGGGATCGGCCGCTAGCTTGTTGCGGTGTCCGCCCTCAAAGAACCACACCGGTTGATTCTGTTCACCGACGCCGTCGTGGCGATCGCCGTCACGCTGCTCGTGCTCCCGCTCGTGGACGTCGTTCCCGAGGTCGCCCGAGAGCACCGCCCCGCCACCGAGGTGATCACCGGTCACCAGCCCGAGATCTGGACCTTCCTCCTCAGCTTCGCGGTGATCATCAGGCTCTGGCTGTCGCACCACAAGGCGTACCAGCACGTGCGGGCGTACTCCACGCCGTTGCTGCTCTGTAACAGCGCCTGGCTGCTGGCCATCGTGGTGTTGCCGTTCTCCACCGAGATGGTGGGCGTGTTCGACAGCAGCCGGTTCACGACCGGCCTCTACATCGGTACGGTCCTCGTCGCCGCCGGGCTGCAGGCCGCGATGTACCTCATCATCCGGAGCGACCCCGAGGTGGCCTCGCAGGACAACCCCGTGCCGGGCGAGTTCGTGCTCGGGCCCGTCACCGCGACCGTCCTCCTGCTGTTCTCCCTGGTCGTCGCGCTGGCCGTGCCGACGGTCGGCTACTGGGCCCTGCTCCTGTTGCTGCTGTCCGGCCCCGTCGAGTGGGCCTGGCGCCGGCGGCGAGCGGTCGCCGAAGCCTAGAAAAAAGCGGGAACCGCGACGCCCGATCACACCAAGTACCGGATGAACCGACGCGCACGCGCAGGACTTGGAGAACCGGTTGGTGATGATCGATACATACCCGCATCCGGAGACCGGTGAGGTGAGCGACAGCGAGAGCATCCGCGCGTCGCTCACCGATCCGGAGAGATTCGCCGAGATCTTCCACCGGCACTGGGACGAGATCCACCGCTACGTCGTGCGGCGGCTCGGGCCCGAGGCGGGCGAGGACGTCGGCGCCGAGACCTTCGCCGTCGCCTTCCGCAGCCGTGGGCGGTACCACCTGGACCGGCCGGACGCCCGGCCCTGGCTGTACGGCATCGCGACCAACCTCATCGGCCAGCACCGCCGGGCCGAACGGCGCCGCCATCAGCTGCTCGCGCGTACGCCCGCCGAAGGCGAGACCGCATCGTTCACCGACGGCAGCGACGCACGGGTGACCGCCGAACTGCTCGGCCCCCGCATCGCGACCGTGTTGAAGAACCTGTCCGCGGCCGACCGCGACCTGCTGCTCCTCATCGCCTGGGCCGACCTGACGTACGAGGAGGCCGCCGAGGCGCTCCAGGTGCCGATGGGCACCGTCCGCTCCCGCCTGCACCGTGTCCGCAAGAAGATCCGCCGTGCGTTCGGCGGCGTCGACCCCATGCGATTTCAGGAGGAGAACCGATGATCGACAAGGAGATCGCGCTCGTCCGTGAGGCGCGACCGGCCGACCTTCCGGACGACGCCGCGGTGAAGGCCCGGGCTTGGGCCCGCCTGCAGGCCGAGATGGCGTCGCCCGGCGGCCGCGCGTCCGGATCCCGTCCGCTCCACCGGCGCATCGGCTGGCGGCTCGGCGCCGTGGGGGTGATCGCGGCCGGTGCCGCCGCCGCCGTGGTCGTGACCCAGGTCGGCGGATCCGCGCCGTCGGGCAAGCCGAATGTCGGACCCGCGCCCAGCCTCGAGCTGGCCGCCCAGACGATCGAGCACCAGACGGTCCCCAGACCGCGGGCGAACCAGTGGGTGTACGCGCCCGAGCTGCGCAACTGGGCCATGGCGCCCGGCAACAAGATCGGCACGCTGCGGGGCAAGGTCAAGGTCGAGCAGTGGTGGCGGTTCGACGGCAGGAGGATCGCCGAGTCCATCAACGGTTCGAAGGTCACCATTCAGGGTGTCCTGCGACCCGGAGAGAAGCTCCGCCCCGGCCACGTCGTTTCCGGCGTCGACGGCGGCTGGGTCTCGGGCCCGGCCATCTGGAGGAGTTCGCCGCGCTGGATGTACGACTACGTGGCCAAGCTGCCCACCGATCCGGACGCGTTGCTGGCGAAGATCCGGCACGACGTCAAGGACCGCGGGAACGACACGTCCACCTTCGGGCGCATCCAGCAGATCCTCGACGACGACAAGCTGATCCCGCCGAAGACCAACGCCGCCCTCTACCGCGCGCTCGCGAAGATCTCCGGAGTACGGATCGTTCCGGGAGTCAAGGATCTCGCCGGCCGTACCGGCGTCGCGGTCGTCCGCGACGAGAGCACGATCCGCGTTGAGATCATCCTCGACCCGAAGACGTACCAGTACCGGGGCTGGCGGTCCGTCGCGCTCAAGGACCAGTACGCCAAGAAGACGCTCATCGCCCGGGCGGGCAAGGTCCTGAACGACACCGCCGACCAGGACGCGCGTGTGGTCGACCAGCCCGGCGTACGCGGCTGAGCCGACTCCACGCGCGACATCCGCTGGCGTGACGCGCCCGGGAACCCGCGTGCGGGGCCGTGGTTCCCGGGCGGTCATTCACGCCGGAACGGTCGTCTCGATCGCGGCGCAGCGCCAGCGCCGGTCGTGCTCCAGCCGCAGCGCGAGCGCCTGGACGCGCGGGCCGACCAGCGCCACCGCCGCCACCTCGGCGACACCCGGCTCGGGCTCACAGACCCGCACCGTGCCCAGCCGGGGCGCGGCCCGCCCGGACAGGCGCGACGACAGCGACCCGAGCCGCTCGAACAGGCGCGGTGTCGTACGTCCGGCCAGGTGGTGGTACGGCCGGACGCCGGCCAGGACCTCGAGGACGAGCCGGGCGATCAGCCGTGCCTCCGCCCGCAGGTCGGGCGGGTCCTCGCGTACGACGCCGAGGACGGGCCGGGGCGGCCGCCGGTGCGGCGGGCCGGAGTCCAGGGCGAGAGCGAGTGACCCGTGCACCGCGATCGCGGCCGGTTCACGCCCCTCGTACGGGATGAGGCGGATCGGCGAGCGTGCGGGCGTTCGCCTGCGCATGATGAGACCTCCCTGATGTGCGGGCCGCCGGACGGCGGCGACACACAGAGAGGTCTCAGCGGAGAGGGAGATACATCCTGGCCGGATGCGGACAGCTCACCGTCCGGCCGCTCGGCTCCGACGGGGGATCTCCAGCGCGCTGTGCAGCTGGTAGCGGTCGGCGCGGTAGGTCGAGACGGCGAGTTCGACGCAGGTGCCGTTCATGAACGACCGCCGTTGCAGCAGCAGCACCGCGCTGCCGCGGGCCAGGTCGAGCAGCCGGGCGTCGGCCGTGTCGGCGATGCCGGCCTCGATGGTCTGCTCCCCGGCGTCGAACACGATCCCGAAGCGCGTCTCCAGCACGTCGTACAGCGACGCGTCGCTCAGCGGCGTGTCCGGCAGCCCCGGCGCGACGGTCAGCGGGATGTGCGAGCGCTCGACGGCCATCGGCTCGCCGTCCGCGGTGCGCAGGCGCTCGACGACGTGGACCCCGGTGCCCGGCGGAACGTCGAAGACCCGCGCCAGGTGGGCGTTGGCCGGCGTCGTACGGCGGTCGAGGTCGCGGGCGCCCGGTTCGAGGCCCCGGGCCCGCATGTCCTCGGTGAAGGACACGAGCCGCAGCGGCATCTCGATCTTGGGCCGGGCGACGAACGTGCCCTTGCCCGGCACGCGGTACAGGCGGCCCTCGGTGACGAGATGGTCGACGGCCTGCCGTACCGTCATGCGTGACAGCCGGTAACGCTGGCACAGCTCCCGTTCGGAGGGAATGGGCGCGTCCACCGGCAGTTCGGCGTCCTCGATCAGGTCGAGGAGGATCTCCCGGAGCTGGAAGTACTTGGGTACGGGGCTGGTCGGATCGATCTTGCCCATGGGGTACCTCTGGCAGCGATGTCGGGGAGTGAAGTATGGTTCATACTGGTCTAGTCCGGACTAGACCACACGTCCCGTCAGCGTGTCAATGCAGGTCAGAACTACGAAGACGTAACGACGCGATTACGCGCCGACAGGCACGCGGAGCCGGACGCACAGCCGTGGACCCGCGCACGGCGGGAGCCGTAGATTCCACACGGCGAAGGAGATCCCATGACCGACACTTCCCGTATGCGCAGCGAGATCGGTGAGCAGGCCACCGCGCTGAACGCGACGCTCGACGCGCTGTTGCCCCGCGTGGCCGAGGTCGGCGTCCTGGGTCGGGAGACCCGGCAGGTGCTGTTCATCGCCCGCGGTTCGTCCGACAACGCGGCCGTCTACGGAAGTTATCTGGTCCAGACGCACGCCGGCCGGCTCGCCACCCTCGCCTCGCCCTCGATCGCGACGACGTACAAGAAGAAGATCGACCTGTCCGGCGTGCTCGCGGTGGCGATCAGCCAGTCGGGCCGGACCGAGGAGATCGTCGAGACCCTCGACTGGGCCGCCGGCTGCGGTGCGCGCACCGTCGCGGTCACCAACGGGGAGGGTTCGCCGCTCGCCGAGGCCGCCCAGCTCGCGCTCGTCACCCGGGCCGGGGACGAGATCGCCGTTCCCGCGACCAAGACCTACACCACCCAGCTCGCCGCGCTCGCCGTACTCGGCATCGGCCTGGGCGCCGAGGTCGACATCGCCGACCTGCGCCGCGCGCCGGAGGAGGTCGACCGGCTGATCGCCGCGACCGAGGCCGCCGACGCGCTGCCCGAGATCGTGGAGGAGCTCGCGAGCGTGCCCGGCGCGGTCGTGTCCGGCCGCGGCATCGCGTACGGCACGGCGCTGGAGTTCGCGATCAAGCTGAAGGAGGCGTGCTACCTGCACGCGATGGGCCTGTCGTACGCCGACCTGCTGCACGGGCCGATCGCCGTCGTCGACGACGACACCCCGGCGATCCTGGTCGCCGCCGACTCCGGGCCGACGCTTCCGGGCACGGTCGCGCTGGCCGAGCGGGTCACCGCGGCGGGCGCGAAGGCGTACGGCATCGGCGGCGGCCGTATGCTGGCCGAGGCGTCCACACGTGCGCTTCCCGGTCCGGACCTGCCGGAGTGGGTCGCGCCGCTTGCCCTGATCGTGCCGGGTCAGCTGATCACCGAACGGCTGGCCCGCCGCCTGGGGATCGACCCCGACATGCCGCGCGGTCTCGGCAAGGTGACGCAGACGGATCAATGATGGGGCCCGTAGCGACAAGGGAGACTGTCTGATGGCCGAGCGCCGTGTCACGGTGCAGACCGAGGTGGGGCTGCACGCCCGCCCCGCCGCCTTGTTCGTCCAGGCCGCGACGAAGGCGCCGATGGACGTGACCGTGGGCCGCCCGGACGCCGATCCGGTCAACGCCAAGAGCATCCTGCTGGTGATCGGGCTCGACGTCCGCCACGGCGAGGAGATCGTGATCAGTGCCGAGGGCGACGGCGCCGACGCCGCCCTCGACGAGGTCGTCGCGACGGTGACCGCGAACGGTGCCTGACCGCCTCAGCGGTCTCGGCGTCAGCCCCGGCGCCGGCACCGGACCGGTGCGCACGATCGCGGGCGCGGTCCCCGAGCCGCCCGTGGGTGAACGCCACGAGGGCGACGCCGCCGCGGAGACGGCACGCGCCCTCGCGGCCCTCGAAGAGGTCGCCGCCGACCTGGAGAAGCGTGGCGACCGGGCCGGCGGCGAGGCACGGGACGTCCTGGCCGCGCAGGCGATGATGGCCCGCGACCCGGGCCTGGCCGAGCTGGCCGGGCAGAAGATCGCCGACGGCACCTCGGCTCCGCGCGCGGTGCACGAGGCGTTCGGGGTGTTCCGCGACATGCTGGCCGGCGCGGGCGACTACATGGCCGCGCGCGTCGCCGACCTCGACGACATCCGCGACCGTACGGTCGCCGTGCTGCGCGGCCTGCCGATGCCGGGCGTGCCCGACTCCGACGAGCCGTTCGTGCTGGTCGCCCGCGATCTGGCGCCCGCCGACACGGCGCTCCTCGACCCCGCGAAGGTCGTCGCCTTCGTCACCGAGGAGGGCGGCCCGACCAGCCACACCGCGATCCTGGCCCGCTCCATGGGCGTGCCGGCCGTGGTCGCCTGCCCCGGCTGCACCGCGCTCGCCGAGGGCACCGTCGTGCTGGTCGACGGCGGTTCCGGCGACGTACGCCCCGATCCGTCCGCCGAGGAGGTCGCCCGCGCCCGCTCGGCCGCCGGGGCGCGTTCGGCGGCGCTCGCGGCGACGACCGGCCCCGGCGCGACCGCCGACGGGCACGCCGTGCCGCTGCTGGCCAACATCGGCGGCCCGCAGGACGTCGCGGCGGCCCTGGCCCACGGCGCGGAGGGCGTCGGCCTGTTCCGCACCGAGTTCCTCTTCCTGGACCGTACGACGCCGCCCGGCGAGGACGAGCAGGAGGCCGCCTACCGCGCGGTCCTGCAGGCGTTCCCGTACGTGGTCGTGCGCGCCCTCGACGCGGGCGCGGACAAGCCGCTGGGCTTCCTGCCGGCCACGGGGGAGGAGCCCAACCCCGCCCTCGGCGAACGCGGCCTGCGCATGCTGCGGCGGCATCCGGAGGTGTTGGCGGGCCAGCTCGCCGCCCTCGCCCGCGCCGCCCGCGGGCTGCCGGTCGAGCTGCTGGTCATGGCACCGATGGTGGCGGACGCCGCGGAGGCGCGGGAGTTCGCCGAGGCGTGCCGGGCGGCGGGCGTCACGCGGGCGGGCGTCATGATCGAGATCCCCGCGGCGGCGCTGCGGGCCCGTGACCTGGCCGTCGAGGCCGACTTCTTCAGCATCGGCACCAACGACCTCGCCCAGTACACCTTCGCCGCCGACCGGCAGGTGGGCGCGCTCAGCCGGTTGCAGGACCCCTGGCAGCCGGCCGTGCTCGACCTGGTCGCAGTCACCGCCGAGGGCGCGGGCGGCAAGGCCTGCGGGGTGTGCGGCGAGGCCGCGGGCGACCCGGCGCTGGCGTGCGTACTGGCCGGCCTCGGCGTCACCTCGCTGTCGATGAGCCCGCCGTCCCTGCCCGCCGTACGCGCCGCGCTCGCCGCCCACACGCTCGACCAGTGCCGCCACGCCGCCATCGCCGCACGCGCCGCCCACGACGCCGCGACTGCCCGCAGCGCCGCCCGCGAGGCTCTGCCCGCCCTGGCCGGCCTCGGCCTGTAGCCCCGCCGGCTCCTCGTCATCAGCTCTGGCGTGGGTCGGCCGTGCGCAGATAGTGCTCGGCGATCTCGTCGCTGGTGGTCAGCCAGACGTCCGGCTGCGCCGCCAGGTACGCCAGCGCCCGGTCGAGGTACTTGGCGCGGAACGCCTGACCGATGGAGAACGGGTGCAGGGCCAGCGCCATCACCCGCCCGCTGTGCGCGGAGTCGGCGTGCAACCGCTCGTACTGGTCGGTGACGATCTGGAGGAACTCCGGCCCGGTGGTGCCGTTGCCGAAGAGCATCAGGTCGTTGAGCTCGACCGAGTACGGAACGCTGATCATGCCGGGTACCCGCAGCGGATACGGCTGGTCGTCGTTGGTCCAGTCCAGCAGGTAGCGGAAGCCGAGGTCGGCCAGCAGCCGCGGGGTGTGGAACGTCTCGGTCAGGCCGGGCCCCATCCAGCCGCGCGGTCGGTGGCCGGTGCCCTCGGCGATGGTGTCGGTGATCTCGGTGAGGACACGACGCTCGTCCTCCAGGTCCATACCGGTGTGCAGGATCGAGTTGGTCCGCCCGTGCGCCAGCCACGCCCAGTCCCGCTCGACGCCGGCCTTGACGATCTGCGGGTAGTGGTGGACGACGTCGGAGTTGAGCAGCACGCTGGCCCGGACGCCGTGCCGGTCCAGGATGTCGGTGATGCGCCAGATGCCGACTCGGGCGCCGTAGTCACGCCAGCCATGGTTGAGTGCGTCGGGCACCAGGTCCGCGGTGCCGGGCCAGATGCTCGTGGACGGGCGGCCGGGCAGGAAGTGCTCGACGTTGAGCCCGACGTACACGGCGACCCGGGCGTTGCCGGGCCAGGTGATCGTCGGCCGTTCGGTGATCGGGCTGTACTCGAAGAGATCCAGGTCCTGTGTCATGCCGGCACGGTAAGACCTAACATCAATGTCAGGTTCAAGCGAGGAGTGACATGCGCATCGGTGAGCTGGCGCGGCGGACCGGGGTGAGTGAGCGGTCCTTGCGGTACTACGAGCAACAGGGCCTGCTGGCCGCCGACCGTACCCCGGGCGGCCAGCGCGACTACCCGGACGCCGCGGTCGACCGGGTCATCCGCATCCAGGAGCTGTTCGCCGCGGGGCTGCACAGCAGGAAGATCGCGGAGCTGCTGCCCTGCATGCGTGACGCCGACGGCGGCCCCTCCGAGATCGCCGACGCGAAGCTGGTCGCCGAGCTCACCGCCGAACGCGACCGCATCGACCGCATGATCGGCGACCTCATCACCTCCCGCGACGTCCTCGACGACGTCATCACCGCGGCATCGGAGCCCGGCGACTGACCGGTGAGTCCGGCAGTGCACCGGTCCCGACCGGGGCGGCGACGGCTCTCCTTGCTCACACGGCCTCTTTACTCACGCGAGTCATGCCGGCCGGTGCGGAGGGTTTGCTCTCGTCCGTGGGACTCATTAGCGTCATGCGGGTGCGACGGACGTTCGGGTGGAGGTTCGTGACCGCCATCGCCGCTGGTGCGATGGCCGTTTCGGCGTGCCACGAGTCCGGCGCGCGGTCGGCCACCAGCCCGGCCCGGAGCGCCTCCGCGCGGGACTCGGCGTCGCCGACGCCCGTCGCGCCCGAGGTCGCCCTCGTCAAGAAGATGAGCGTGCGCGAGAAGGTCGGGCAGCTGTTCATGCCGACCATCCCCGGTTCCACGCCCGCCCAGGGTGCCAAGCTGGTCGAGCGGTACCACCTCGGCGGGGTGATCTACTTCCCGGTCAACCTGCGCACCCCGCGCCAGACCGCGCAGCTGTCCAACGGCCTGCAGAAGGCCGCGATGAAGCACGGTGGCGTGCCGCTCGTCATCAGCACCGACGAGGAGCAGGGCCCCGTCTCGCGGCTGCCCTACGTCACCCGGTTCCCGGCCAACAAGTCGCTCGCCTCCGGCCGGCATCCCGACGACGACGTCCGGACCGCCGCCCGGGTCACCGGCGAAGAGCTGCGTGCGGTCGGCATCAACCAGGACAACGCCCCCGACGCCGACGTCAACATCAACCCGAACAACCCGGTGATCGGCATCCGGTCGTTCGGCGCGGACCCCAAGAAGGTCGCCCATTTCGTCGGCGTCGCCATCGACGCCTACCACTCCGCCGGCGTGGCGGTCGTGGCCAAGCACTTCCCCGGCCACGGCGACACCGACACCGACAGCCACACGGGCCTGCCGATCATCAACCACAGCAGGGCGAAGTGGGAGCGCGTGGACGCGCCGCCGTTCAAGACCGCGGTCGATCACCACGCCGACGTGATCATGACCGCGCACATCGTCGTCCCGGGCCTGGACAAGTCCCGACTGCCGGCCACGATGTCCAAGACCGTGCTGAGCGGGCTGCTCCGCGGCACGCTCGGGTACCACGGCGTGATCATCACCGACTCCCTCCAGATGGCCGGCGCGACGATCAAGTTCGGGCCGGAGGAGGCGGCGGTACGCGCGGTCGTGGCCGGCGCCGACATGCTGCTCATGCCGAGGGACCTCGGGCGCGCCTACAACGCGGTGCTCGCCGCGGTGAAGTCCGGCCGGATCTCCAAGAGCCGCCTCGACGACGCGGTCACCCACATCCTCCACATGAAGTACGAGCGGGAAATGTTCCGCTCGCCGTACGTCGACGCGGCGAAGGCGTCGCACGTCATCGGATCGAAGGAGCATCGGGAGGCCGCCCGCAAGGTGGCGGCCGACGTCCGTTCTGGCGGCTGATGTCCAGTGCTGGCCGTTGACGTCCTTCCCTGCGCGTGACTAAGTTTCAGCTCGCTGGCCAGGGCCAGTCATTTTCTTTCGCGCATCTCGGGGGCGGAAGGAGTTACCGATGTCCCGTCGCCGACGGCTCATTGCCATAGGTGCGGCGTCAGTGGTGGCCGTGGCCGGTATCGGCTCAGGTACCGCCAACGCGGCACAGGCCGGGCACCAGCCCGGCAAGGACAAACGCGTCCTGAAGATCTTGAACAGGATGACGCTCGAGGAGAAGGTCGCCCAGCTCTTCGTGCTCCAGGTGTACGGCACGAGCGCGGACACGACCGATCCGACGGCGGTCGCCGCCAACCAGAAGCTGTACGGCGTCGACAACGCTCAGCAGCTGATCGCCAAGTACCACCCCGGCGGGATCATCTACTACTCGGTCGACCCGCCGAACGTCACCAGCCCGGCGCAGGTCGCGCACCTGTCGAACGGCATCCAGCAGGCGGCCATGAGGCAGCGGGTGCCGATCCCGGTGACCATCGCCACCGACCAGGAGCAGGGCGCGATCGTCAGCCGGATCCCGGCGCCGTTCACCCAGTTCCCCGGCAGCCAGGCCCTCGGCGCGGGACGTACGCCGAAGGACGCGTACACGAGCGCGAAGATCACCGGCCAGGAGCTCAAGGCGATCGGCATCAACACCGACTACGCCCCCGACTCCGACGTCAACGTCAACCCGGCCAACCCGGTCATCGGCGTACGGTCCTACGGCTCGGACCCGACGCTGGTGTCGCAGTTCGCCGCGCAGGCGGTCGACGGCTACCAGGCGGCCGGCGTCATCCCCACGGCCAAGCACTTCCCCGGCCACGGCGACACCGATACCGACAGCCACACCGGCGTGCCGATCATCAACCACACGAAGGAGCAGTGGGAGAAGCTCGACCTGCCGCCCTTCAAGGCCGACATCGCGCACGGCATCGACTCGATCATGACGGCGCACATCATCGTCCCGGCGCTGGACCCCTCCGGCGACCCCGCGACGCTGTCCAAGCCGATCCTCACCGGCATCCTGCGCGACCAGCTCCACTACGACGGCGTGGTGGTCACCGACGCGCTCGGCATGCAGGGCGTCCGCGACAAGTACGGTGACGACCGGGTGCCGGTGCTGGCGCTCCAGGCGGGTGTGGACGAACTGCTCAAGCCGCCGACGGACTCCGCCGGCAACGGCCTGTTCAAGGTCCAGTACGACGCCGTGCTGAACGCCGTGAAGAGCGGACAGCTCAGCGAGTCGCGCATCGACCAGTCCGTCTACCGGATCCTGCGGGTCAAGCTGCGCCATGGCCTCTTCCAGCACCCGTACGTGGACGAGAGCAAGGTCGCCAAGCGGGTCGGCACGCCGTCGCACCTCGCGACCGAGCAGGCGATCACCGACAAGACGACGACGCTCGTCAAGAATGCCGTGCTGCCGCTCCCGAAGGACAACCGCAAGGTCCTCGTGACCGGGTACGGCGTCTCGACCACCCAGACGCTCGCGAACGACATCGGCAAGCGCGGGCCGGTCACCTCGGTCCTGCAGACGGGCATCAGCCCCACGCAGGCGACGATCGACAAGGCGGTGGCCCAGGCGAAGGACAACGACGTGACCGTCGTGACGACCAACGCCGCCTGGAACATCAAGGCCAACGGTCCCGGGCAGCAGAACCTCGTCAAGGCGCTCGTCGCGACGGGCAAGCCGGTGATCGTGGCGTCGGTGCGCGACGCGTACGACATCGGGTACTTCCCGGAGGCACAGAACTACCTGGTGACGTACGGCTACACGCCCGCGTCGCTGGAGTCGCTCACCAAGGTGCTGTTCGGTGAGATCAGCCCGCAGGGCAAGCTGCCGGTCATGATCCCGGTGGCCGGCCATCCCGACCAGACGCTCTACCCGTACGGGTACGGGCTGACGTTCGCGAAGTGACCGAACGGCCGCGGGACGGTCGGGAAACCGCCGTCCCGCGCCCGTTCCTAGGCTCTGACGCGGTGGGCGGCGAGGCGCGCGGCGCCCACCGCGCCGTCGCCCGCCGGCGTGGGTGCGACGCCGAAGCGGCTCACCAGGCCCTCGCGCACCCCGTCGGCCACCGGCCCGCTCTCCAGCAGGGACCCGGCGACCACGAGGCCGAACCCGGGCTTCTCCCGGGCGGCGAGCAGCTCATCGAGCGCGGGGCGTACGGCGTCGACGTTCTCCAGAAGATGCCGGACGGCCTCCGCGATGATCTCGATCGCGACCGGGTCGCCCTGCTCCGCCGCCGCGCTCACCTGCGGCGCCACCTGGCCGATCGTGGCGGGCCGCTCGGCGTAGACCTTCCTGATGATCGCCTGGGGCAGATCGGTTCCGGGCCAGGTGCTGCCCGCGGTCGGCGCGCCGCTCGGCGCGACGACGGACGGATCCAGGCCCGCCAGCAGAGGCCCGGCCTCCTCGCCGAGGAGGGCGCGCGGCATGGTCTCGGCGAGGACCGTCGCCCGGCCACGGCCGTCGTAGGCGCGCATCGCGGCGCGTACGCCCTCCCGGCCGATCCACACCGCGGATCCCTCGTCCCCGATCAGGTAACCGTTGGCGTCGGAGCGGCGTTCGATCTCGCCGGCGTCGATGACGGCCGCGCCCGCGCCGGTGCCCGCCATGACCACGATGCCGGTGCGTTCGGTGCTCCCGGCGGCGAACGCGACCGGGATGTCGGTGACCACCTCGGGCTCGCCCGGGATGCCCGCCGCCGCCCAGGCGGTGTTGGCGGAGGCGACCGCGCGCGGCCGGTTGGCGGCTCCGGCGCCGGCGATGCCGAAGACGCCGTTCACCACGCGCGCGGGGTCGAGATCCTGCAGAGCGTCCGTGAGGGCGGCGGTCAACGCCCGGGTCAGCTCGTCGGCGGTGCCGCCGCCGGAGTTGGGATTGGCGCCGGGCCCGGTGCCGTAGCCCGCGACGACGCCGTCGAGCGTGACGATCGCCGCTCGCGTGCGGGTGCCGCCGGCGTCGACGCCGACCACGTAGGGACCGATCGGGTTAGAGCACACATAGTGACGGTAGAACATCGGCCGCCGCCATCGGAACATCAGCCGTTGACATCACATGGTTTTCGTAAGAAACTTTCCGCCATGAGGAAGGTCGGGCCCGAATCCGGGCTGGGGGCCGACGCCACAGGCGCATCTCCGCTCAGCACAGTCGTCCGCGTCCGTTCGCTGCTGCCATCACTGCCACCTGCGGAGGCACGCGTCGCGCAGCGGGTCATCGACGACCCCGAGGCGGTCGCCAGCTCCACGATCACCGAGCTCGCCCAGGCGTGCGGCACCTCCGAGACCACCGTCATCAGGTTCTGCCGCGCGATCGGCTTCTCGGGCTATCCCGAGCTGCGACTCACGCTGGCCACCGAGGCGGGCCGGGCACAGGGAGTGACCGGCGGCCGGGTCGTGGGCAGCGACATCAGCGCGGACGATACGCTGGAACAAATCGTCGAAAAGATCGCCTTCGCCGACGCCCGCGCGGTCGAGGAGACCGCCAACCAGCTCGACATCGAGGTGCTCGGCCAGGTGGTCACGGCGATCGCCGAGGCCCGCCGGGTCGACATCTACGGCGTCGGCGCCAGCGCCTTCGTGGCCTCGGACTTCCAGCAGAAGATGCACCGGATCGGCCGGACCTCCTACGCGTGGTCCGACGCCCACATCATGCTCACCAGCGCAGCGGTTCTCGACGCCTCCGACGTCGCCGTCGGGATCTCCCACACGGGGTCGACGGTCGAGACGATCGATGCCCTCAGCGTCGCCAAGCGCCGCGGCGCCACGACGGTGGCCCTCACCAACTTCCCTCGCTCTCCGATCGCCGACGCCGCCGACCTGGTGCTGACCACGGCGGCCAGGGAGACCACGTTCCGATCGGGAGCGACGGCGAGCCGGCTGGCCCAGCTCACCGTGATCGACTGCGTGTTCGTCGGCGTCGCGCAGCGTACGACCGAGATCAGCGAACATCTGGAGGCGACACTCGAGGCGGTCAGGGTCCGCCGGGTGCGCCCCGAGCGGAGGCGCAGGTGAACGACAGCATGCCCCTGGCGATGCTGGGGACCGTACCCACCGAGGTACGCAACCCCCGCACCACCGAGATCGACGTGCTGCCCACGCTGGAGATACTCCGCCTGATCAACAACGAGGACACCAGAGTTCCGGGCGCCGTGGCGGTGGCGCTGCCGCAGATGGCCAAGGTCGTCGACCTGGAGGTCGAGGCGCTGCGCGGCGGCGGCCGGGTGCACTACTTCGGCGCGGGCACGTCCGGGCGGCTCGCCGTCCTCGACGCGGCCGAGCTTCCGCCGACGTACGGCATCGAGCCCGGTCTGGTGGTCGCACACCACGCGGGTGGCATGGACGCCATCTCCCACGCGATCGAGAACGTCGAGGACGACGCCTCGCTCGGCGCCCGCGACGCGGGCGAGGTGAACGCCGGCGACGTCGCGGTCGGCATCACCGCCAGCGGCCGTACCCCCTATGTCGTGGGCGCGCTGCGCCAGGCCGCGGCCGCGGGCGCGCACACGGTGCTGATCAGCTCCAACCCGGCCGCGGCGGCCGGGGCGGAGGTCGAGGTGCACATCGCGGTGGACACCGGACCGGAGGCCGTGTCGGGCTCGACGCGGATGAAGGCCGGCACCGCAGCCAAGCTCGTGCTGAACGCCATGTCCACGGCGGTGATGGTGCGGCTCGGCCGCACCTACTCCAACCTCATGGTCAGCATGAGCGCGCTCAACTCCAAGCTCCGCGGACGGCTGGTCAAGATCCTGGTGGAGGCGACCGGCATGGACGCGGAGACGTGCGAGGCCGCCCTGGCCGATGCGGCAGGCGACACGCGCACCGCCCTTGTCTCCCTGTTGTGCGACGTCCCGCCGGGCCGAGCCGCCGAGGCGCTGGCCGCCTCCGGTGGCTCCGTCCGCGAGGCGATGCGCACGATCCGCGGAGACGCCTGATTCCTCGGGGGTTAGAGAAAGGGTCCACCTCCTTATGCGTAAGTTCTGCACGGTCATCACGGCGCTCGGCGTCGTGCTCGCCGCCCCGGCATGCGCCCCCAGTACCAAGAGCGGCGGTGACAAGGTCACCCTCACCGTGCTCTCCTGGCGACCCGAGGACACGGCGGGGTACGCGAAGATCTTCGCGCCGTTCGAGAAGAGCCACCCGAAGGTCAAGGTCAAGTTCAAGCCGATCAAGAACACCGAGTACCTCACGGTGCTGCCGACCGAGCTGAAAAAGGCGACGGGCGGCCCCGACGTGGTGCAGCTCAAGCCGTACGGCCCGATCCAGTCCCTCATCTCCGCCGGCAACCTGGCGCCCCTCGACGGCCAGGTCGACGTGAGCAAGTGGGACCCGACGGTGCTCCAGGCGGCCAAGGGCAAGCAGGACGGCAAGCTGTACGGCGTCCCGTACGCCATGCAGACGCTCTCGGTGCTCTACAACAAGAAGATCTTCGCCGACCAGCAGATCCAGCCGCCGACGACCTGGGCACAGTTCATCGCGGACTGCGACAAGCTGAAGAAGGCCGGCATCACGCCGCTGTCCACGAGCGGCCTGCAGCCGTGGGTGCTCGCCATCGACCACCAGATCTTCGGCGCGACGCGCTACGGCGGCGACGACTTCGCCAAGGCGGCGGTGGCCGGCCAGAAGAACTTCACCGATCCCGACTACACGGCCTCGCTCGACGTGACGGCCAAGCTCAAGCCGTACTACCCGGACAAGGTCACCGCGGTCGACTACCCCGACGCGCAGACCCTGTTCACCAGCGGCAAGGCCGCGATGTACCCGGGCGGTTCGTATGAGGTCGGGCCGTTCACCAAGACCAACCCGGACCTGCAGATCGGTTCCTTCGACGCCCCGCCGGCCCCGGGCGCCAAGGTGAACCACGCGCTGACCTCGGGCTTCGTCGACGGCTCCTACGGCGTGAACGCGCACTCGGAGCACAAGACCGAGGCGATGGAACTGATCAAGTGGATGGCGACGCCGGAGTTCGGCCAGCTGTACGCCAACACGCTCAAGCAGATCTCGGCCGTCCCCGGCGTGACCCCCGGCGACCCGCTGCTCGCGCAGACGTACCAGGGCTTCAAGACCCACGGCGCGACGTACATGATGGTCGTCGACTTCGGCTACGGGAACCCGCTCGGCCGCGACCAGGAGGGTGAGGCCCTGCAGAAGATGCTGGGCGGCACCTCGGCCGCGGACGCGGGCAAGCTCGTCCAGAAGGGCATCTCGGCGTGGTTCAAGCCCAGCGGCGGATGACGTCGACGACCGAGCCGGTCGAGGTCGCCGGTCCCGGCGGCGGGAGCTCCCGCCGCCGGGGGCGGCGGCGCTGGCCGCTGCTGCTGGTGTTCCTGCTGCCGGCGCTCGTGCTGTACACGGTCTTCATCGTGTACCCGCTGGTGTCGGCCCTGCAGTACAGCTTCTTCGACTGGACCGGCACCCGGCAGGACGGCTTCGCCGGCCTGGCGAACTTCCGTGACCTGTTCACGAAGTACCCGCTGAGCGAGCAGGTCTGGCGGGCGCTGGCGCACAACTGCGTCTTCTTCATCGGCACCATGCTGATCCAGACCACGGGCGGGCTGCTGCTGGCCACCCTGCTGCACCGCTCCCGGCGCGGCAAGCGCTTCCTGCAGACCGCGTACGTGCTGCCGCACCTGGTCAGCCCGATCGTGGCCGGCTACCTGTGGTCGCTGATGCTCAACCCGCAGTTCGGCGCGGTCAACGCCGCGCTGCGCGGGATCGGCCTCGGCTCCCTCGCCCAGCCCTGGCGCGGCGACCCCCACCTGGCGCTGCCGGTGGCGATCGTGATCAACGCCTGGCAGTGGGTGGGCTTCCCGATGCTGCTGTTCGCCGCCGCGCTGGCCGGCATCCCCGAGGAGTACCACGAGGCGGCGCGGGTGGACGGCGCGTCGGCCTGGAAGAGCTTCTGGCGGGTGACGTTCCCGCTGCTCACGCCGGTGCTCGGCATCGTCACCGTGCTGACCTTCATCGGCAACTTCAACATTCTGGACCTGATCTACGCGTTGCAGGGCTCGAAGGGCAACCCGGCGTACTCCACCGACGTGCTCGGCCTGCTGTTCTACCGCACCGCCTTCGAGAACCCCGACGCCAACGCGATCGGCCAGTCCTCCGCGCTCGCGGTCTGCATGTTCATCCTGATCTTCGGGATCTCGGCCGTGGCGAACCGCTTCTTCCGCCGGATGGAGGCACGCCTGAAATGACCACCTCCGTGCTGGAACCGGCGGTCGCGGTCGCGCCCGCCCGGCGGCGCCGCCGTCGCCCGAGCCGTGGCGCGGTCGCCTCCACCGTGCTGCTGTGGGTGTACGCGGTGGCCGCGCTGGCGCCGCTCATCATCATGGCGCTGGGCTCACTGCGCACCGAACAGGACCTCGCCACCAAGCCGCTCGGGTTCCCGACGCACCCGGCCTTCGAGAACTACGCGAAGGCGTGGTCCGAGGGCGGGTTCAGCTCCTACTTCGTGAACTCGATCCTCGTCACGGTCGGCGCGGTGGTGCTGGGCACGGGCGTCGCGGTCCTGGCCGCGTACCCGCTGGCGCGCTATCGCTTCCGCGGTCAGGGCCTGCTCACCGCGTACTTCCTGGCCGGCCTGATGCTGCCGATCCGGCTCGGCATCGTGCCGGTGTTCTACCTGCTCAACTCCATCGGCCTGATCGACTCACGGATCGGCCTGATCTGCGTGTACGCCGCCAGCGGCGTGCCTTTCGCGATCTTCGTGCTGACCGCGTTCTTCCGCGGCCTGCCGAACGAGCTGGAAGAGGCCGCCCGCATCGACGGGGCCGGTGAGCTGCGCATCTTCGCCCAGATCATGGTGCCGATGGTCCGGCCCGCGCTGACGACCGTGGCGCTGTTCCAGTTCATCCCCCTGTGGAACGACTTCTTCTTCCCGCTGGTGCTGATGGAGGACGACAAGTACACGCTGCCGGTGGGCCTGACCCGCTTCGTCGCGGAGTTCGAGGCGGCACACGCCCAGCTGTACGCGGGCCTGGTCATCACCACGATCCCACTGGTCCTGCTGTTCCTGCTCGCCACCAAGCAGATCGTCGCCGGCCTCACGGCAGGCATGACGAAGTAGCCCGGGGGGATCAGCGGTGAACGGCCGCCTGCCGGTGCGGTGTCCGCTGCGTTGCTCACCGGGGCCGGGGGCGTAGTCCGTCGAGGATGAGCTGGGCGATATGTGCTGAGCGTTCGCGGCTGGTCTCCGCGCCGGCGTGGCGGATCGCGGCGAAGGCGCCGGCGACCAGGGCCATCACCTCGTCGACGGTGAGGTCGTCGCGTACGACGCCGGCCGCGTGCGCGCGATCCAGCAGGTTCGCGACATGGCGGGTGATGTCCGCCGCGACATCCGGAGCGGCGGTGCGCAGGTCGAACTCGGCGGCCACCAGCGCGCTCTTGACCGCCACGTTCTCGGCGCCGGTGGCCATCATCCGGGACAGCAGCGTGAACAGGGCCGCGGGATCGCCGGTGGCGGCGAGCACTTCTGCCTCCGCCACCAAGTGCTTCAGCTGATCGGTCGCGACGGCGAGATACAGCGCCTCCTTGGCCGGGAAGTGTCGGTGGACGGTGCCGGGGCCGACGCCCGCGCGACGGGCGATCTCATCCAGCGAGACACCCAGGCCCTCCGTCGCGAACAGCCGTTGCGCGGTCCGCAGGACGCGCTCGCGATTGCGGCGTGCGTCGGCGCGCAGCGCGCGGTCGCTGCGCCGAGCTGCCGGCGGCTTCGCCGGTGTGGGATCGGGCGGCTGGCTGGACATGGGCCCCTAGCTTAACCGGGGCGCCGCACCGTATGCTCCTGAGCGTAACCGGGGCGGCGCACCGCTTAATGGCGTGCGTCGCTCGTCCTGACTCGGCCTGCGGGCCACGAGGAGATACGCCGATGACCACACGCGAGGACGCCAGCGACCTGGTGCGGCAGATGCAGGAGTGCTTCAACAGCCGGCAGTTCGACAAGGGCGCCGATCTGCACACGCCCGACTTCTTCAGCCATCCGCTCGGCACCACCGGATTCGAGGCGGGCAAGGACGCCTGGCGCATACTCGTCGCCCGGCATCCCGACATGCGCGTCGTGGCCCAGGACATCCTGGTCGACGGCGACAAGGCCGCCGTCCGCTCGACCGTGGAGGGGATCGCGGTGCCGGACGGCGACGGGCGGCCCATGCTGTTCGAGATCTTCCGCTTCGACGATGGCAGGTTCGCGGAGATGTGGGGTGCCGCTACGGGATTCCCGCCCTCGGCCGGCCCCGAGGACGTGCTCGGCTAGCCGGGGAGCTCAGGCGCCTCGTCGCCTGCGTGGGGCGATGGTGTAGCTGAAGGAGATCACGAAGTCGATCGCCAGCACGAGCCCCCAGGGGACCATCACCGACCACGGTTTCAGGGTGCGGTGAACGTCGCCGACGAGCAGCGTGAAGGTGCCCAGCACGGCCGCCGCCACGACGTAGGCGAGGAGATGGCGAAGCCATTGGCCGCGTTCGTAGGCGGCGTGGGCCCGTCCGGTCCTGGGCGCCTTCGCGGGTGCGGGGCCGCCCGCGAAGCGATGGGCGTACCGCTGGTCGGCCCAGCGGATCATCTGGTGGCCGAAGGCGAGCGAGACGCCGATGTAGATCGCGGCCAGACCGTGCGCGGGTGACGCGGGTGCGCCGCTCCGGAGGTCGATGACCGAGGCCGCGAGCAGGACCACGTCGACCATCGGGACACTGACCAGCAGGATGTTGCTGAGCCGCCGGGCGCGAAGGAGATAGCGGGTCGCGAGCCCGCTCACCAGCAGCACCCAGAACCCGATCTCGCATCCAACGATCAGGAAGATCACAACGCACCTTATTTCGCACGACCGTACGAAAAAGAAAATAACACGACTGTGCGATAATGGCCAGATGCCGAAGATCGTGGACCACGAGGCACGCCGGCTGGAGCTCGCCGACGCTGTCGGTCGCGTCATCGCCCGGGAGGGGGTGAACGAGGTCTCGATCCGCTCGGTCGCCGCCGAGGCCGGCTGGTCGTCCGGCGCGCTGCGGCACTACTTCACCACCCGCGCCGAGCTGCTGGCCTTCGCCTGCGAGCAGGTGGTACAGCGGGTCACGACCCGGATCGCCGGCCTGAGGCATACCGGCACCGTCCATCAGGCGGTCCGCGACACGCTGCTGGAGACCATGCCGATCGACGCGCAGCGTCACACCGAGGCCGCCATCGCCTTCGCGTTCCTGGCGCTGGGCCTGAGCGATCCGCACCTGGCCGAGGTCCAGCGCACCCACTTCGACGGCATGTACGGGCTCTGCCTTCAACTCATCGAGGGCCTGGACTCCGAGGGCCTCCTGGCCCCCCACACCACCTCGACCGAACTCCTCGCCCGGCGCCTGCACGCCCTCGTCGACGGCCTGTCCATCCAGCGGCTGGCCGGCCACCTGCCCCCGGAGAGCATGATCACCCAACTCGACGCCTACCTGGCCGAAATCACCCTCGGCACCGACGAGACCCGAGATCTTGTTCGTCGATAATCGTGCGCTGTCCGCTCCGGCGGGTGTTTCGGGCGGCGGCAGCTGATTTTCGGGCAGCCGGCGCGTCGGTGGACCTGCGGCGTCGCCGTGCCGGCGAGTCGGGGCGGTGGTGTTCAGTCGCCTGCCGCGCCGCTGGGTGTCTTGCTGACGAGTTTCCAGCCGTGTCCGCTGCATCCGTCCTGGAGCGGCGGAAACCGGTGTCCCTTCACGTCGGTCGACCACTGATGGCCACAGTCGGAGTCGCACTCATAGATGCCGCTGACCGGCACGACCTGGCCCGGTTGGAAAACGTCGCCTTCGCTGACCTGCTGGTTCGTCATGCCGGGGTGCTACCCGATCAAGTAGGCGACATGCGTCACCCGGATCTCGCGCGGGCCTGGGACCGCGGACGGGTGTGCCACCATCGTGCCCGTGACCTTGGAGATTCCGGGTGATGAGCGGATTTTCGCCCCCCACGAGAAGCATGCGAGGTGCTGACCCGCGTGTTCGGCTTCGGCGACGCCGGTACGTTGCGCTACTCGGCCCAGGTGGAGCGGACCGGTGAGCCGCTGCTGCTCGCCGGGCTGGACGTCCCGTACATGGGGACACCGGTGCCCGAGGAGGTGCCGATGGCGGTGCAGGCGGGCGCGGTGGTGCCGTCGCACGTTCACACCGACGGGTGGTGGATCTGGTCGGAGGCGCTGGCCTACTACGCCTGGCGGTACGGCATCGCGCCGGAGCCGGAGTTCCTGCGGCACATCCGGGCGCGCGGCTACCGGTACCCGGAGGTGGCCCGCGCCGCGCTGGACCGGGCCGCCGCGATGGTCCGGTCGCCGGAACACCGGCCGCGCGCACGGCCGGGCGGCCCGCTGCGGATGGACCCGGAACGACGGCGCCGCCTGGTGGAGCCCGACCGGCGGCAGCGCGAGTGTACCGAGCGGCGCCGGGCGAACCCTCCAGAGGACTAGTCCGTGAATGGTCCTTAGGTGGGCGCGCGGCAGCGGACTCCGGCGTGGTGGTCCGGTGTCTGGTGGAGGCTGATGGGTCAGG
>NZ_BAABHF010000045.1:0-242533 GCF_039541955.1 Actinoallomurus oryzae
AGGCACTGGCTTTTAACACACTGTTGAGTTCTCAAGAAACGGACACACACCATCGAAGACCCTTGCGGGATCCCCTCTGGGGCATTTCCTCTATCTTAACCTTTTCTCCGCCTCCCTTTTACCGGAAGCGGATTCCCTTGGAAGTTCTTTCGCTCTCCCTTGGGACATTTCCCATCTTACCGTTTCCGCTCCGTTTGTCGAATTGACCGACAAGCGACACGAACTCGGCCCGCCCAACACTCACACCGGAAGCCCGAAGACTTCCCGTCTGATCGTAGGGAGGTTCCCGGAGATTGCATCATCTGATGATGATCAGCAACCCGACCGGGCCGACACATCCAGTTGGTTCCGCGACGGACGAGATCCATCGTGGCTCTTCGTTGGGGTGTCTTCCGCGGGACCGGCCGTCTTGCGACGTCCCGCTCCCCGCAGGCTCGGACAAGCTTAGGACACCCGGGCGCCGAGGTCAACTCCCCGACACGGGCGTATGCGTAGACGCAGGTCGTACTCCTGCGCTCTGAACTCATGCCCGGTGCCGCCGGGCCTAAACCCGGCCGCCGGATTTTCTTCGCCGGCCCCGTGGCACTGCCACTACGCCGCCCAGGGGCCATGCTGGCAGAGCCGGCCGAGGTGACAACCCACGAAACGTGCTCCGTATTCCCGATCTCCACGACCGTCGTGCGGAGCGACGTGAGCGGATCGTCGTCGCAGGACGAGCGGCTCCATGGTTAAAACCGGGGTACCTGTCGCCCCCGCGGCATGTACGGCCTGGGCGCCCAGGAGCGGCCCGTACCAGGCGGACCGCTCCCAGACGACGGCCTCAGAGCGCGGGCAGGGCCGCGAGCCGCCCCTCCAGGCTCTCCACGTCCACGCGTGCCTGTTCCAGCCGGGCGCGGGTCTTGCCGACCACCTGTTCCGGCGCCTTGGCCATGAACTGCTCGTTGCCGAGCTTCCGCTCCGCCTGGGCGATCTCCTTGCGCGCGGCGGCCAGGTCCTTCTCCAGCCGGGCGCGTTCGGCGGCGACGTCGATCGCCCCCGCCGTGTCCAGGCGTACGGTCACGCCCTCCACCGGCAGCGACGCGGTCGGGGTGAACGAATCTCCCGCCGGCGTGAGGCGCAGCAGCGTGCGCACCGCGTCGTCGTACGCGGGGTCCAGGCCCTCGATCGTCGCCGCGACCTTCTGGCCCGGCTTCAGGCCCTGGTCCGCACGGAACCGGCGTACCTCGGTCACCAGGCGCATCAGCCCGGCGATCTCCGCCTCCGCCGCCGGGTCCGAGAAGCCGTCCGCGGCCGGCCAGACGGCCGTGACGATCGACTCGCCGCCCGTCAGCGCGGTCCACAGCTCCTCGGTGACGAACGGCGTGAGCGGGTGCAGCAGACGCAGCAGGACGTCGAGGATGCGTCCCAGCACGGCCGGGGCGTCGGCGCTCATGCCCGGCACCTTGGAGAGCTCGACGTACCAGTCGCAGAACTCGTCCCACGCGAAGTGGTAGAGCGTCTCGCACGCCTTGGCGAACTCGAAGTTCTCGAAGTGGGCGTCGACCTCGGCGACGACCGACGACAGCCGAGACAGGATCCAGCGGTCCGCGACCGACAGGTCCGCGGGCAGCTCCCGGATCGTCGCTCCGTTGATCAGGGCGAAGCGCGTGGCGTTCCACAGCTTGTTGCAGAAGTTGCGCGAGCCCTGCGCCCACTCCTCGCTGACCGCGACGTCGCCGCCCGGGTTCGCGCCGCGCAGCAGGGTGAAGCGCGTGGCGTCGGCGCCGTACCGGTCGATCCACTCCAGCGGGTCGACGACGTTGCCGAACGACTTGGACATCTTCTTGCCGAACTGGTCGCGCACCATGCCGTGCAGGGCGATGACCTTGAACGGCTCGACGCCGTCCATCGCGTACAGGCCGAACATCATCATCCGGGCGACCCAGAAGAACAGGATGTCGTACCCGGTGACCAGCACGGACGTGGGATAGAAGGCGCGCAGCTCCGGCGTGTCCTCCGGCCAGCCCAGCGTGGAGAACGGCCACAGCGCCGAGGAGAACCACGTGTCGAGCACGTCGGTGTCCTGGGTCCAGCCCTCCGGCGGCTGCTCCCTCGGACCGACGCACAGCGTGGAACCGTCCGGGCCGTACCAGACCGGGATGCGGTGCCCCCACCACAGCTGCCGGCTGATGCACCAGTCGTGCATGTTGTCGACCCACTCGAAGTACCGCGGAGCCATCTCGGCCGGCACGATCTTCACCCGGCCGTCGCGTACGGCGTCGCCGGCGGCGCGGGCGAGCGGCTCGACCCGGACGAACCACTGAAGTGAGACGCGGGGTTCGACCACCGTCTTGCACCGCGAGCAGTGGCCCACGGCGTGCACGTACGGGCGGGTCTCGGCGACGATGCGGCCCTCCTGCCGCAGCGCGGCGACCACGGCCGGCCGTGCCTCCAGGCGGTCGAGCCCCTGGAACGGCCCGTGCGCGGTGATCGTGCCGCGCTCGTCCATGATCGTCATCATCGGCAGGCCGTGCCGCTGCCCGATCTCGAAGTCGTTCGGGTCGTGGGCCGGGGTCACCTTGACGGCGCCGGTGCCGAACTCCGGATCGACGTGCGGGTCCGCCACGATCGGGATGTGCCGGCCGGTCAGCGGCAGTTCGATCTCGCGGCCGACGAGATGGGCGTAGCGCTCGTCGTCCGGGTGCACGGCGACGGCCGTGTCGCCGAGCATCGTCTCGGCGCGGGTCGTGGCGACGACGATCGCGTCATCGCCGTCGCCGTACCGGATGGAGACCAGCTCTCCGTCGTCGTCGGAGTGCTCGACCTCGATGTCGGACAGGGCGGTCAGGCAGCGCGGGCACCAGTTGATGATGCGTTCGGCCCGGTAGATCAGGCCGTCGTCGTACAGGCGCTTGAAGATCGTCAGAACCGCGCTGGACAGGCCCGCGTCCATCGTGAAGCGTTCGCGGGTCCAGTCGACGCTGTCGCCGAGGCGGCGCATCTGCCCGAGGATCTTGCCGCCGGAATCGGACTTCCACTCCCAGACCTTCTTGACGAAGGCGTCGCGACCCAGGTCGTGGCGGGACAGGCCCTCCCTGGCGAGCTCGCGCTCCACGACGTTCTGGGTGGCGATGCCCGCATGGTCCATGCCGGGCAGCCAGAGGGTCTGCAGACCGCGCATGCGCTGCCGGCGTACGAGCGCGTCCTGGATCGAGTGGTCCAGCGCGTGGCCCACGTGGAGGGATCCGGTCACGTTCGGCGGCGGGATGACGATCGAGAACGCGGGCGCGCCGGGTACGACGGCGGGCGTGAACAGGCCGCCGTCGGTCCAGCGTTGGTAGAGCCGTCCCTCGACGTCGGCCGGGGTGTACTGAGTCGGCAGAGCATCACGCGAAGTCACGCGTCGGAGTGTACGGAGGTTCGCCGGGAACCGTGGTCTCGCCCCGCACATCGAGATGACTACGGCAGAATGCCGGGTTCGATGCCACGCGCCGGTGGAAGGGTCCTCACAGCACGACCCATGACGGCCGCGCCACTGGGGTGAGCCGTGGTTTCGGAGGACAATGTGACAGGCAGCGACCGTCCGAACGGACTCTCGGGATGAGGCACAGGGGGAGACGACTCTCGTGAAGGCGCTCCTGGCCATCGCGGTCCTCGTCGTCGGCCTGGCGATGCTGGGCCTGGCCGCCGGATTCGCCGCCGGCGCCATCCGGCGTACGCGGGCGGCCGAGTCGGCGGACGAGGAGTCACCGGCGCCCCCGGCGCCTCCTCCGTACCCGTACGCCGCGGCGCGCCCGGAGTCGCCCCGCGCGATGTGGGTGGGAGCGGGGATCAGCGCGGCCCTCGGCATGGGCGCCCTGGTCACCGCCGCGGTCGCGCTGCTGGCGGTCATGGCGGCGCCGACCCGGGTGCTGAACACTCCGCCGCAGGCGGGCGGCCTCCAGCGCGACGACTCCCCCGGCACTCGGCAGCTCACCGACCGGCAGCGGCAACGGCTGAAGGCGGCCGGCATGCCGAACCCGCTGACCGCCGTCTACCACCGGTCCGCGGCGACGACCATGACCGTGCTGTTCATCGGGGCGTCCGGGCACCTCACCGATCCGGCGGCGCAGCTGCGGGAGTTCATCAGCGGTCTGGCGATCAGCGCGGGGTCGGGTGGCCGTACACCGACGCCCTATCCGGCGGGCCGGCTCAAGGGCACCGTGATGTGCCTCGACCAGCTGAGCACAGGTCAGACGACGCTGGCGACCTGCGGCTGGGCCGACGAGGGCACGCTCGGAGTGATCACGACCGACGAGGGCGACGCCACGCAGACGGCCGGACTGCTCCTGTCGATGCGCGACGACATGGAGAAGAAGGCCTGATCAGGCGGACTTCTCCCGCGGCTCCCGCTTGGTGCGCTCGCGGGGAACCAGCGTCGGGTTGACGTGCTCGTGGACCGCCTCGCGCGTGATCACCACACGGGCGACGTCGGCGCGGCTCGGCACCTCGTACATCACCGACAGCAGCACCTCTTCCATGATGGCGCGCAGGCCGCGCGCGCCGGTGCCGCGCAGGATCGCCTGGTCGGCGATCGCCTCGAGGGCGTCGTCGGTGAACTCCAGGTCGACCCCGTCGAGCTCGAACAGCCGGTGGTACTGCTTCACCAGCGCGTTGCGCGGCTCGGTGAGGATGCTGATCAGCGCCTCGCGGTCGAGGTTGTGCACGCTCGTGACGATCGGAAGGCGTCCGACGAACTCCGGGATCATCCCGAACTTCAGGAGGTCTTCCGGCATGACGTCGGCGAAGAGGTCGGCCACCTCGCCGTCGTCGTCCTTGGTGCGCAGAACCGCGTTGAAGCCGATGCCCTGCTTGCCGACGCGCTGCTCGACGATCTTCTCCAGGCCGGCGAACGCGCCGCCGCAGATGAACAGCACGTTGGTGGTGTCGATCTGGATGAACTCCTGGTGGGGGTGCTTGCGGCCGCCCTGCGGCGGCACGCTCGCGGTGGTGCCCTCCAGGATCTTCAGCAGCGCCTGCTGGACGCCCTCACCGGACACATCGCGCGTGATCGAGGGGTTTTCGCTCTTGCGGGCGACCTTGTCGACCTCGTCGATGTAGATGATGCCGGTCTCGGCCTTCTTGACGTCGTAGTCGGCGGCCTGGATCAGCTTCAGCAGGATGTTCTCGACGTCCTCACCGACGTAGCCGGCCTCGGTGAGGGCGGTCGCGTCGGCGATGGCGAACGGAACGTTGAGCAGTTTGGCGAGCGTCTGTGCGAGGAGCGTCTTGCCGGACCCGGTCGGGCCCAGCAGCAGGATGTTGGACTTGGAGAGCTCGACGCTCTCGTCCCTGCCGCCGCTGCCCGACTGGATCCGCTTGTAGTGGTTGTACACCGCCACGGACAGGGCCTTTTTGGCCTTGTCCTGCCCGATCACGTACGAGTCGAGGAACTCGAAGATCTCGCGCGGTTTCGGCAGGTTGTCCCACTTGAGGTCGGATGACTCGGAGAGCTCTTCCTCGATGATCTCGTTGCAGAGATCGATGCACTCGTCGCAGATATACACGCCCGGACCCGCGATGAGCTTCTTGACCTGCTTCTGGCTCTTCCCGCAGAACGAGCACTTGAGCAAGTCACCACCGTCGCCGATGCGTGCCACCCTGTCTCCTTTACGTGGGGCCGCTCACCCTCGAACCGCGGGACGAGGGAGCGTGCTGAGGCTCTCGACGTTGTCTCGACGTTACCGCCTGGCGGGCAGTGAGTGAGCCCTCCGGTGTTGGTCGATATGCCCGACACCTGAGGGTCACTCAAGGGCCGCTTACGACGACACTACCTCGGAAACGCGCTTCTTGCGGCTCTC
Organism: Actinoallomurus oryzae; assembly: GCF_039541955.1. NCBI lineage: Bacteria > Bacillati > Actinomycetota > Actinomycetes > Streptosporangiales > Thermomonosporaceae > Actinoallomurus > Actinoallomurus oryzae. Next base: position 5,820 of record NZ_BAABHF010000045.1, read on the forward strand.
GATGATGTCGTCGATGAGACCGTAGGACTTCGCCTCCTCCGCCGTCAGGAATCTGTCGCGCTCGATGTCCCGGCGGACCTTCTCGACATCCTGGCCGCTGTGCCGCGCCAAGATCGTCTCCATCTCCGCGCGGATGCGGAGGATCTCGTTGGCCTGGATCTCGATGTCGCTGGCCTGGCCGTACCCGCCTTCGGTGGCCGGCTGGTGGATCAGGATCCGCGAGTGCGGCAGCGCGGCGCGCTTGCCCGGCGTGCCCGCCGACAGGAGCACCGCGGCGGCGGAGGCCGCCTGGCCGATGCAGACCGTCTGGATGTCGCAGCGGACGAACTGCATCGTGTCGTAGATCGCCGTCATGGCGGTGTACGAGCCGCCGGGCGAGTTGATGTAGATGCTGATGTCACGCTCGGGATCGATGGACTCCAGCGTGAACAACTGGGCCATCACGTCGTTCGCGGAGGCATCGTCGATCTGGACGCCCAGGAAGATGATCCGCTCTTCGAAGAGCTTGTTGTACGGGTTCATCTCCTTGACGCCGTACGTGGTGCGCTCGACGAACGACGGGATGATGTAGCGGCTCTCCACGGGCTGGATACCGGCCCGGATCTGATCGCTCATCGGGTTCAGTCCCCTCCGGTCGATGTTCATGAAACCGCACCCTCTGAGGTGACCTGGTTGGCGTTGTGCACGACGTGGTCGATGAACCCGTAGTCCTTGGCCTCGTCGGCGGTGAACCAGCGGTCGCGGTCGGAGTCGGTCTGGATCTGCTCGAGCGACTGGCCGGTGTGGAAGGCGATCCGCTCGGCGAGCGTCTGCTTCACGTACAGCATCTGCTCGGCGAGGATCTTGATGTCGGACGCCGTGCCCCCGATGCCGCCGGACGGCTGGTGCATCATGATCCGCGCGTGCGGCAGGGCGTAGCGCTTGCCGGCCGTGCCGGCGCAGAGCAGGAACTGCCCCATCGACGCGGCCAGGCCCATGCCGACCGTCGCGATGTCGTTCGGGACGTACTGCATCATGTCGTAGATCGCCATACCGGCGGTCACGGAGCCGCCCGGCGAGTTGATGTAGAGGTAGATGTCCCGCCGGGAGTCCTCCGCCGCGAGAAGCAGCAGCTCCGAACAGATGCGGTTGGAAATGTCGTCGTCGACCTGCTGCCCGAGGAAGACGATCCGCTCGCGCAGCAGACGCTGGTAAAGCTGGTCGCCCAACGGCAGGAGGGGCGCCTCGGCCGTGCGCGCCCGCACGGGCGCCGGCGGTTCGAAGGTCGGAGGCGTGGTCACTGCGTCACCTGCTCCGGAATCGTGGTCGTGGTCGGTTGCTTGCGACATTAACGCGCTGCGGCGAGGGCTTTGGCCGCGAGGGAGGCATGTTCGCTGTCGGCGTGGAAGGTGGGCCGGCCCCGAAGACGCGAACGGGCCGGCGCGCGATGCGCCGGCCCGTCATGTCGCGGAACGGTCAGGCGTCGGCCTTGTCGTCGGCGGCCTCTCCGGTCTCCGAGGTCTCGGCGGCCTCGGCGGTCTCGGCCTCGGCGGTCGCGGTGGTCTCGGCGTGCTCCTCGTCCTCACCGGCCTCGTGCCGCAGCATGGCCGCGATGTCGACCTCGGCACCCTTGTCGTCGGTGGCCTTGACGTGCTCCACGACGAGGTTGAGGGCCTTGGAGCGCAGCACCTCCGAGACCACGGCCGGGATCTGGTTGTTCTCGGTCAGGTGCTTGGCCAGGACGTCCGGCTGCACGCCCATCGACATGGCGTTGCGGACGACGTAGTCGGTCAGCTCCTCGTTCTCGACGGTCAGCTTCTCCTGCAGGGCGAGCTGGTCGAGGATGAAGCCGCCCTTGACCGCGTCGCGGGCGCCGTCCTTAAGCTCCTGGTCGTACTCCTCGGCGGACTTCTCCTGGTCCTCGAGGTACTTGTCACGGCTCATGCCGTACATCTGGAGCTGCTGGTCGAGCTGCTCGTTGCGGCGCTCGATCTCGTTCTCGATCACGCTCTCCGGGAGCGGGATCTCGAGCTTTTCCATGAGCGCTTCGAGGGCCTTGTCACGCGCCTGGCCGAGCTGCTGGTGGAGCTTCTGGTCGGCGAGGCGCTTGCGGACGTCCTCGCGCAGCTCCTCGATCGTGTCGAACTCGCTGCCGAGCTGGGCGAACTCGTCGTCGAGCTCGGGCAGCTCCTTGATCTTCACGCTGTGCACGGTGACGGTGACCTCGGCCTCCTGGCCCTCGTGGTCACCGCCCACCAGGGTGGTGGTGAAGGTCTTGGAGTCACCGGCGTTCATGCCGACGAGCTGGTCGTCGAGGCCCTCGACCGAACTGCGGCTGCCGACCTCGTAGGAGTAGCCGCTCGTACGGGCGTCCTCGACGTCCTCTCCGTCGACGGTCGCGGCGAGGTCGATCGAGACGAAGTCGCCCTCCTCCGCCGCCCGGTCGGCGTTGGTCAGCGTCGCGAACCGCTCGCGCAGGTTGGAGAGGGTCTCCTCGACCTCCTCGTCGGTCACCTCGGCCGAGTCGACCGTGATCTCCAGGCCGTCGTAGTCGGGCACCTCGAACTTGGGCCGGATGTCGACCTCGGCGGTGAACGCGAACTGCTGGTTGTCCTCCAGCTCGGTGATCTCCACGTCGGGCTGGCCGAGCGCGAAGACCTCGCTCTCCTCAACGGCGCGACCGTACAGGCCGGGGAGCGCGTCGTTGACCGCCTCCTGCAGGACCGCGCCCCGTCCGACGTACTGGTCGATCAGGCGCGCCGGCACCTTGCCAGGGCGGAACCCCTTGAGGCGCACCTGCTGCGAGATCTCCTTGTACGCCTTGTCGAGGTTGGGCTTCAGCTCGTCGAAGGGAACCTCGACGGTGAGCTTGACCCGCGTCGGGCTCAGCTCCTCCACATCGGTCTTCACTTTGGGCGGTCTCCTTGATCCGGCCGCGGCACGGATTTCACGTTGGATGTCGTGGGCGGCTGCGTTTTCAGCCGGGACGCGGGCACGTCAAAGTGCGTCACCGCGCCTTCGCGCGCCAAGTCTATGGTGTTCCGGGCCGCGCGCGGACAGTTGGGGCGGCAATGCGTCGCCAAGTGTTGCGAAAGGGCGTCTCCGGCCTCCTCCACCGACTCTACGAGCGCCACCCGGCGGACCGTGCGGCGAGGGGTGGTGTCCGGCCGGCGCAGCCGCGTGACCTCGGTGGTCGAAGAGGTGAGGGTGACCGGCGGAGACGCGGGGACCTTGGTCCCTGCAACCGGGGCGCTTCGGACCGCCGCCACCGAGTTGATCCTCGTTAGCGTACGAACCAGACCGGCCGAGAGACCGTCTCCACCCGGACCCCCACCGTGCACAGAGCACGGGAGACACCTCGTGTACGACGCGGAAGGCTTGACGATACTGACCGAGCGGGAATGCCGTGAACTGCTCGCGAGCGTCCCCATCGGCCGAATCGTCTACACCGACCGAGCACTCCCCGCCGTCCAGCCGGTCAACTTCGTCATGTGCGACGGCGAGGTCATGATCCTGACCCCAGCCGACTCGAAACTGGCCACCGCCACCCAGAACACCGTGGTCGCCTTCGAAATCGACCACTTCAACCACGAAGCCACCGCCGGCTGGTCCGTAGTGATCATCGGCCACGCCCACCTACACCCCAAAGAAGACCAACCCCCCCACCTAGCCATAACCCCAGAACTAATCTCCGGCCGCCGCCTCCCCCCAAAAGAAACCCCCTAACCACCCGCCCAGAGCGGAGAGCCAAGAGCCGAGAACCGAGAGCCGAGAACCGAGAGCCGAGAGGCGAGAGGCGAGAGCCGAGAGGCGAAGCCGCGAGCCGCGAGCCGCGAGCCGCGAGAGGTGAGCAAAGCCGAAGGCGAGCGAACACCGGGGGGCTCCGGGGGGTCGTCCCCCCGGGCAAAATCGCGGGCCAGAGCGAAGCCGCCCCAGCGGCGAGCATGGGTAGCCGCCTCGTCGGGCTGGCCGGATTTGAACCGGCGGCCCCCGCGACCCAAACGCGGTGCGCTACCAAACTGCGCTACAGCCCGTGAACGAGTTGAGTGTAGCCCGGCTCGTACCGGTGGAGGGTCACATTAACCGGCGCCGCCGATCATGCCCGTGGGGTGCGCGCCGTGGTGCCGGGAACCGGTACGCTACGCGGGTGACGTCTTGGGTCCGGTCGTCCGGCCGGGTCTCGACGGCCACGCGGGCGTAGCTCAATGGTAGAGCCCCAGTCTTCCAAACTGGCTACGCGGGTTCGATTCCCGTCGCCCGCTCCCACAACAAAGGCCCAGGTCGACCGGTGCCCCGGTGCGGCCCAAGGGCCGCAGGCATTGGGATCGAAACGGCCCCGCTTGGGGCAGGCCGCGACCCAGCCGGCTCATTCCAGCGGGCCTACTCCGAGGCGTGCCAGCAGCTCGTCGAAGATGTCCTGAGAGAAGTCCTCGTCACGGTCGATGGTTTCGGCGATCTCGGCCGGCGAAAGAGTCTGCAAACCCGCCTCGGTCGCCCAGTTCACCGCCTTGTGGGCACCTTCGAGCCCACCGGGTGCGGCCGCCAGCAGCCGCCGGCGCAGCTGCTCGACCTCCCGCTCGTACTCGGGGTCGGTCCAATCCTCCCCGAGGAAGTTGTCGTCCTCGTCAAAGGGGGCAGGCGGTGTCAGCATGTAGCCGAGCACGCCATCGAGCTTGAGCCACACCTGCCAGGGTGGGGTCCGCAGCCCCAGACCTTTGACATGGACGGCCGAGTCATCCCAGAACTCGCCGGCCAAGACCGGCGCCTTCGTCGCATTCCTCAGCTCGGGCAACAGGTCTACGGGTAGATCCTCTGGCCAACCGAAGACCCGCCAGACCTGCCAGTCGCTATACCAGGGCCCCTCGCAGGACCCGGCACCGAGGAGATCAGAGCCCCGCCCGACCAACTTCGTTAGCGGCTGGTCACCGCGATAGACGACATAAGCACCCTTGAACCCCACGAGCGCCGTAGCGTAGCGGCCCGGTACCACGAGCGGGCCCGTGGTGTTCGCCGATCTCCGTCCATCGCATCGGTTCTCGCCTCGGAAAGGCGAGTGTACGGTCTGGCCATGGGACAGCCCCCTGATTCATGGCTCGCGCTCAGCCTTCTGGGCGTTCTTGTCGTGGTTCCCGTGTTGTGCGCTGTACTGGCGATCGTCAAGAGCAGCCACGGCGCCTTGCCGAAGGCCCCACCGGCTGGGTCGGCCGGGGTGCTCGGGCGGGTATTCGGGCACGATCTGGAGAGCGACGGCGAAACCCTCGCCGACCGCGTTCGCCGGCTGCGGCGTAACGGCCGTTCCGTCGAAGCGCAGCTCCTCGTCTGCACGGAGACGGGCCTGACGCAGGACGAAGCCCAACGGTTCGTCTCCGCACTCGGCTGACCGTCAGGTATCGCCGGGCGGACAGCCGAGCGCCTCGCCGCGGGTCGGCCGCGCGGGCGCATCTCCGGATTGCCGAATCCGGCCACGTAGTGCCAGACCCGGCCGTCGCGCGCGCCCACCCGCCGGCCGCGTCCCCAAGCTCACGGGGCAGAACACCTAGCGCTCAGGACACAGGAAACGCATGTCTCAGGACATGGGAAATCTGCTGGGCCGAGAGTCCGGCGGTGTCCATCCTGCGTCTCGGCCGTGGCCTACTGTTGCCGGCCCTGCTCGTCCGCGTGGGTCGATGGCCGGTCAGCGGCCGATGCCGTGTTCGATCGAGTCGCCGACCCGCAGGGTGGCGTGGACCGCGCCCGTGTCCGGGTCCTCCCACAGTTTGGCGCCCAGCGTGCGCAGGAGGCCGACGGCGGGGGCGTTGGCGGCGTCGGTCTCGGCGATCAGGGCCGTCGTTCCCCGCGCGCGGGCCTCCTCGATCAGCAGGTGCAGGGCCTCCACGCCGTGTCCCTTTCCGCGGGCCTCTCGGGTCAGCCAGATGCCGATCTCGGCCGCACCGGGGGCCTCGGCCGGGGTGAGCCGTGTCGCACCGATGACCTCCCCGCCGGTCATGACGGCGTACGTGGTGCCGGCGACCGTACGGTGGAAGTCGCCGAACGCGGCGCGGCGTTCGGGGGTCCACCCGGGCGGGCCCGGAACGGCGGGCATGGCCTCGGCCGGATCCGCGCCGGCCACGGCCGCCTCGAGTACCCGCGGCAGGAGCTCCTCATCGATCGGCCGCAACGTGACAGTGCTCATGAGATCAGCCTGCCAGGTATGTGATCGCCGCGCTCGCCGACACGAGCGGCACCTTGAGCCCGCGTGGACAGGGGCGCGCGGTGGCGCGGTCCCGATCCGCCCGGGCTCTCACTTACGCCAGATCAGCACCAGCGCGCAGTCGTCGTCGCGCGCGGCCGCCATCTCCGCGACGAGCTCCTCCGCCCCCTCGTGGAAGCCCTGGGGGACCAGGCGCTCGGCCTCGCCGACCAGCCGGTCGATGCCCGCGTCGAGGTCGCGGCCGGGCGCCTCGACCAGCCCGTCGGTGTAGAACATGAGGGCGTCGCCGGGGCGGAGCGTGCCCTGTTCGGGAAGGGCGCTCATCTGGGGGACGACGCCGAGGACGATGCCCTTGGCGGTGCTGACCCGCCAGGTGCCGCTGCCCGCGTCGAACTGCACCGCCGGCGGGTGACCGGCGGACTCGACGGTGTACTCGCCCGTGGTCAGGTCGATGACCAGATGCACGGCGGTGACGAACCCCTCGTCCCAGCGCTGCCGGTGGAGATAGTCGTTGCACGCCGGGAGGAAGCGGTCGGGCTCGACCGAGCCGAGCAGGCCGCCGAACGCTCCCGACAGCATGAGCGCCCGCGTGCCGGCGTCGACTCCCTTTCCGGACACGTCGACGAGCGCCACCTCGAGTTTCTTGCCGTCGCACACCGACACGACGAAGTCGCCGCCGAAGGACGAGCCGCCGGCCTGCAGCAGCACGACCTTGGCGTCCCAGCCCTTCGGCAGCTCGGGCATCTCGCCGTGGCGGCGGAGGCGGTCGCGCAGTTCGAGCAGCATCTGCTCGCCGCGCAGCCCCTTGACGCCGATCTGCTGGCGGCTGCGGGCCAGCACGATGGCCAGGATCGCGGTGACGACGGTCGTCGCCATGACGCCGGGCCCGACCTTGTGGAAGCCGACGGCGACGGCGTCGTACGCGAGGGCCGCCGCGACCACGCCGAGCAGCACGCCGAGGCCGCGTACGCGCAGGGTCAGACCTCCGGCGAGGACGGTGAGGACCACCCCGCTCGGGGAGAACCACGTCTGCGACACGGGCGCGGAGATCGCGAGCGCCGCGGTGATGACGATCAGGCCTATCAGGGCATTTCGGTCACTGGTGAGATGCCCCCGCCGCGCCCACCGGTAGAGCCACACGAGCACGGGGATCCGGCGCAGGAAGGCGCGGACTCTCGGCGGCAGCAGGTGCACGAGGCGGCTAAGCATGATGCGGGCACTGTACCGAGCATCGCCGTGTCCTCGCTGGAAGGCGGCACACCTTACCCGAATCAAGACCGCCCGAAATGTAGTGGCCGAATCCGGCCGAAGAGCCGTAACCGCCCGGTCTCGGCACCCCGTCCGCCGCGCCGTGGGGTTTCACCCGAGCCGTCCCGGGGAGATCATTAGGACCTGTTCCGAACGTCTCGCCCGTGCTGGGCCCCGTCGGACAGGCGCTCGGACGAGGCGATGGAGGCAGCGATGGGTCAGGGGATGCGTGTCACGGTCGACGCGGCGATGCGGGCCCGCGACGTCTCGCGCATCCGGCCGCAGGACGAGGCGCCCCTGCCCGCGGCGGCTCCGGCGGCCGAGCCCCCGGAGCCCACGTCCCAGCCCACCCGGCTCCGCCGCGCCGAGAAGCGCCGGCTCGCCAAGCGCCGCGCCGCCAAGACGAACTGACCCGGCTCAGAGCGGGCTCTCAGGGCGCGGGGATCTCTCCGGTCCGTTCGTAGGCGGCCAGCATCGCGATGCGCCGGGCGTGTCGTTCGGCGCCCGAGAACGGCGTGGTGAGGAAGATCTCGACGAACCGGGTCGCCTCCTCCAGGGTGTGCATGCGGGCGCCGACGCTGATGACGTTCGCGTCGTTGTGCTCGCGCGCCAGGCGTGCGGTCTCCTCGCTCCACGCCAGCGCCGCGCGTACGCCCTTGACCTTGTTCGCCGCGATGGCCTCGCCGTTGCCCGAGCCGCCGATGACGATGCCCAGCGCGCCCGGGTCCTCGACCGTGCGGGCCGCGGCGAGCAGGACGTACGGCGGGTAGTCGTCCTCGCCGTCGTACTCTTCCGGGCCGCAGTCGAAGGCCGTGTGGCCCTGGGCGGTCAGCCACTCGACGAGGTGCCGCTTCAGCTCGAAGCCCGCGTGGTCGGAACCGAGATAGACGTGCATGCCGCAGAGTCTGTCAGGTGCGCTTCGGACGACGCGCACGGGACCAGGTCAAAGCTGGAGCGATTTGATCTCGCAGAACTCCTCCAGCCCGTGCACGCCCAGTTCGCGGCCGACGCCGGACTGCTTGTAGCCGCCGAACGGCGCGAGCGGGTTGAACCGGCCGCCGTTGATCTCGACCTGGCCGGCCTTGAGCCGCCGTCCGACCGCGATCGCGCGGTCCCGGTCCGCCGACCAGACCGCGGCGGCCAGGCCGTACGGGGTGTCGTTGGCGATGCGGACGCCCTCGTCCTCGGAGTCGTAGGCCATGACGGACAGGACCGGCCCGAAGATCTCTTCGCGGGCGATGGTCATGGACGGCGTGACGTCGGCGAAGACGGTCGGCAGGATGTAGTAGCCGCGGCTCAGCGTGGTCTCGGTGCCGCCGGTGACGAGCCGCGCGCCCTCGGCGATCCCGCGGTCGACGTAGCCGCGCACGCGGTCGAGCTGGGTGCGTGAGACGAGGGGGCCGAGCCGGGTCTCCTCGGCGAACGGGTCGCCCGGCGTGTAACGCTCGGCCGCCTTCACGGCGAGCTCCACGGCCTCGTCGTAGCGGGAGGCGGGCACGAGCATGCGGGTGAGCGCGTTGCAGGTCTGGCCGGCGTTGACGTACGCCTTGGCGACGCCGACCTTGACCGCGAGCGGCAGGTCGGCGTCGGCGAGGATGAGGTTCGGCGACTTGCCGCCGAGTTCGAGCGCGACGCGTTTGACCGAGTCGGCGGCCAGCGCGGCCACCCGCCGGCCCGCGCGGGTCGAGCCGGTGAAGGAGACCATGTCGACGCCCTCGTGCGCGGCGATCGCCTCGCCGACGACCGGGCCGTACCCGGAGACGAGGTTGAAGACGCCCGGCGGCAGGCCGGCCTCGTCGATGATGTCGGCCAGGGCGTACGCGGCGAGCGGGGCGACCTCGCTCGGCTTGAGCACGACCGTGCAGCCGGCCGCGAGCGCGGGCGCGACCTTGGCGACGACCTGGTGCAGCGGGTAGTTCCACGGCGTGATCGCGCCGACCACGCCGACGGGCTCGCGCACGATGAGGGAGTTGCCGCAGCGCTCGCCGGCGAAGTCGTAGCCGTCGAGGATGCCGAGGATGCCGCTCAGCACGGCGATCGGCGTGCCGACGTGGATCTTCAGCGCGACCTGGTACGGCGCGCCCAGGTCGGTGGCGATGAGCGTGGCGAGGTGCTCCTGGCGGGCGGTGATGCCGTCGAGGACCGCCCGCAGGAGGGCGGCACGCTCGGCGGGCGGGGTCGCCTCCCAGGCGGGCAGGGCGCGGCGCGCCTCGGCCACCGCGCGGTCGACGTCGGCGGCCGTGCCCGCGGGGACCCGGTCGATCGTCTCCTCGGTCGCTGGATTGACGACGTCGATGGTGTCCGAAGCCGAGGAGTCCGCCCACGAGCCGCCCGCATAGATCACATCACGCATGGGTTCATCCTTCCCCGGTGAACGTACGGGGACCACCCACACGAGTTAATGGTGCGATCGCGGTCTGGAGGCCCGGCGGGCGCCGGAGGGGCCTCCGGCGCCCGCCGCGTCCGTCAGTCGAAGATCGGGTCGCGGGTGCGGCTGCGCTTGAGCTCGAAGAACCCGTCGGTGCCGGCGACGAGGCGTACGCCGTCCCACAGCTTCGCGGCGGCCTCGCCGCGCGGGATCGGCGACACGACGGGGCCGAAGAACGACGCGCCCTCCACCGAGATCACCGGGGTGCCGACCTCGTAGCCGACCCGGTCCATGCCGTCCTTGTGCGAGGCGCGCAGCGCGGTGTCGTAGGCGTCGGTGTCGGCGGCGTCCGCCAGCTCGCGGTCGAGGCCCGCCGCCTCCAGGGCGTCCTCGATCACCTCGCGGCTCTGCGAGAGCTTCTGGTTGTGGAAGCGCGTGCCCAGCTCGGTGTACAGCTTGCCGAGCACCTCCGGGCCGTACTTCTCCTGGGCGGCGATGCAGACGCGGACCGGCCCCCACGCCTCGGCCATCATCTTCTGGTAGTTCTCCGGCAGGTCCCGCCCCTCATTCAGCACCGACAGGCTCATGACGTGCCAGCGGACCTCGATCGGGCGGAGTTTCTCCGCCTCGATGATCCACCGCGAGGTGATCCAGGCCCAGGGGCACTTGGGGTCGAACCAGAAGTCGACCGGCGTGCGTACGGCATCGGCCACCGCAACCTCCACAACGTTCGTACGTCTTCTTGTACGGGGGCCAACCGGCGTGGTCGCCGAAGCATTCCAACCTTAGGGTTTGCTGAGAGTTTGGACCAAGATCCCCGCTTGGCGGGTTAGATGGTGTGACGGCGTGCCGTTTCGTGCGCCCGCGGGGGCGCCGTACGGTGGGATGGACAATGACGTCGCATTCATGCACTTGAGGCGAGGAGTTCACTTGGCTGGCAACCTGACGCGCGACGAGGCGCGTGACCGCGCCCGGCTGCTCACCGTCGAGTCGTACAACGTCGATCTCGACCTGACGACGGGTTCGGAGACGTTCGTCTCGGACACCACGATCAGGTTCGGCTGCGCGGAGCCCGGCGGCTCGACGTTCGTCGATCTCCACGGCGCGAAGGTCCGCGAGATCACGCTCAACGGGCAGAGCCTCGATCCGGGCTCCTACGACGCCGAGAAGGGACGCATCCCGCTCCCCCGGCTCGCCGCCTCCAACGAACTGCGGGTCGTCGCCGACGCCGCCTACTCCCGCACCGGCGAGGGGCTGCACCGGTTCGTCGACCCGGTCGACCACAAGGTCTACCTCTACACGCAGTTCGAGACCTGCGACGCGCACCGGATGTACACCTGCTTCGACCAGCCCGACCTCAAGGCGCGCTTCGAGCTGAGCGTCACCGCGCCGGAGGACTGGCAGGTGATCACCAACAACGCGCCCGACCGCTCCGAGGGCGGCCGCTGGCACTTCCCGGCCACGCCGGGCATCTCGCCCTACATCACCGCGCTGGTGGCCGGGCCGTACCACGTCGTGCGGGACGAGTACCGCCAGGACGACCAGGTCATTCCGCTCGGGGCGTACTGCCGGGCCAGCCTCGCCGAGTACTTCGACGCCGACGCGATCTTCGAGGTCACCAAGCAGGGCTTCGACTTCTTCCGCAAGACCTTCGCCCGGCCGTACCCGTTCGACAAGTACGACCAGCTCTTCGTGCCGGAGTTCAACGCGGGCGCGATGGAGAACGCCGGCTGCGTGACCTTCCTGGAGGACTACGTCTTCCGGTCCCGGGTCACCGACGCCGCGTACGAGCGCCGCGCCGAGACGATCCTGCACGAGATGGCGCACATGTGGTTCGGCGACCTCGTCACCATGCGCTGGTGGGACGACCTGTGGCTCAACGAGTCGTTCGCCACCTACATGAGCGTGCTGTGCGAGGCCGAGGCCACCCAGTGGACCGGCGCGTGGACCACGTTCGCGAACCTGTGGAAGACCTGGGCGTACCGGCAGGACCAGCTCCCGTCGACGCACCCGATCTCGGCCGACATCCCCGACATCCGGGCGGTCGAGGTCAACTTCGACGGCATCACGTACGCCAAGGGCGCGAGCGTGCTCAAGCAGCTCGTCGCCTACGTCGGCCGCGACAACTTCATCAGCGGCGTCCGCAGCTACTTCGACCGGCACGCGTGGGGCAACACCTCGCTGTCGGACCTGCTCGACGCGCTCGAGGAGACCTCCGGCCGCGACCTGACATCCTGGTCCAAGGAGTGGCTGGAGACGGCCGGCGTCAACACGCTGCGCCCCGCGTACGAGGTCGGCGACGACGGCGCCTTCACCTCCTTCGCCGTGCTGCAGGACGCCCCGGCGGAGCACCCCACGCTGCGCTCGCACCGCGTGGCCGTGGGCCTGTACGACCGCACGCCCGAGGGCATCGTGCGGCGCAGGCGCGTCGAGCTCGACGTGGTCGGCGCCCGCACCGACGTGCCGGAGCTGGTCGGTGAGGCCCGCCCCGACCTCGTGCTGGTCAACGACGACGACCTGACCTACGCCAAGATCCGGCTCGACGACCACTCGATGCGCACGCTCATCGACGGCATCGGCGAGATCACCGACGGGCTGCCCCGCGCGCTGTGCTGGTCCGCCGCCTGGGACATGTGCCGCGACGCCGAGGTGGCCGCGCGCGACTACGTACGCCTCGTGCTGTCCGGCATCCGCGGCGTCACCGACGTCTCCGTCGCCCAGTCGCTGCTGCGGCAGGCCCGCACGGCGACGCGGCAGTACGCCGACCCGGAGTGGCGCGCGACCGGCTTCGGCCTGCAGGCGGACGCGCTGCACGAGCTGATGCTCGAGGCCGAGCCCGGCTCGGACCGGCAGCTCACCTACGCGCAGGCGTTCGTGGCCGTCGCGACCTCGGCCGAGCACCTCGACTACGTCCGCGGGCTGCTCGACGGCTCGGTCACCCTCGACGGGCTGGTGATCGACACCGACCTGCGCTGGGGGCTGCTGCGCCGGCTCGTCGTACGCGGCGCCGCCGGCGAGGCGGAGATCGCCGCGGAGCTCCAGCGCGACCCGACCGCCGCGGGCGAGCGCCACGCGGCGGGCGACCGGGCGGCGATCCCGACCGCGGAGGCCAAGGCCGCCGCCTGGGACCGCATCATCGCCGGCGACCTGCCCAACGCCGTCTTCCGCGCCACGCTCGGCGGGATGTTCGACGTGGACGACACCTCGCTGGTGGAGCCGTACGTCGAGAAGTACTTCGCCGAGGTCGGGCGGGTCTGGTCGGAGTGGTCCAGCGACATGTCCAGCACGTTCGCCGAGCACGCCTACCCGTTCCTGGTGACCGAGCAGAGCACGATCGAGCGCACCACCGCCTACCTCGACGAGCAGAACCCCCCGCCGGCGCTGCGGCGGCTGCTCGTTGAGGGCCGCGACGGCGTCGCCCGCGCGATCCGGGCCCAGGAGAAGGACCGTTCCGCACGCTGATCACCGGGTTGATGCGGCTGTGCCACGGTTCGTCGTGACAGAGTGAACGGGTGGAAACCGCCCGCGATGTTCTGACGACGCTCGCCCGGCGGTACGCCTTCGGCGACCTGGCCGCGCTCTGCGAGGCCGGGGTGGCGAGGCTGCCGTCGTGCGTCGCGGCCGAGGTGCGGCTGCTGTGCTCGTTCGGTCAGCGACTGATCGACCTGGACGCCGAGGACTTCGGCATGCCCGAGCGCACCGGCGACCCGGAGGTCGACGAGTACACCGTGCCGGAGCACCTGCTGGCCCGCGCTCGCGCCAGCCGGATGCCGCAGTCGGCGAAGGAACGTTCCCGCGGGGCGCTGCGCACGCTGCGCCCCGCGTACGGCCTCCTGCTGGAGGTGATCGAGGCGCGCTGGCACCGCCGCGAGATGGCACCGCTCGTGGCCGCCGTGCACATCGCGTCCGAATACCTCCCGCTGCTCGCCTGGCAGCCCGTACTCGGGCACGCCGGCGACCCGGCGCTGCTGCCGGAGTCGGTGTCGGGCCCGGGCAGCCGGTTCGGCGTGCCCGGCGGGGCCACCCGGCCGCGCGACTGCTCGCTGACCCGGCCGCAGCAGTCGGCCGCCGAGCGCGCCCTGCGGGTCGCCCGCGAGCCGGGGCCGGGCTGGCGCAACTACCTCGACCGTCAGCACAGCACGGTCGCCTCGGCGCTGTGCACCTGCGCGGTGTCGTGCCGCACGCCCTGCGACGTCGTCACGCGCCTGAACCCGGACGTGCTGTCCGCGCTGTCCGAGCGCTGCCGGGTGGCTCAGGAGTTCGCCGACGGCGCGCTCGTGCGCCTCCGCCACGCGGCGCCCGTCGGCCACGGCTTCGGCGTGCCCAATCCGGACGAGGTCTCCGACGCCTGGACGCGCACCCGCACCTCGGTGGGCCGGCTGTCCCTGGGCGGGCGCGTGGTGGGCGACGTCGCCGACTATCCCCTGCCGGGCCTGCCGGAGCTCTTCTCCGTCGCGGCCGGGCAGGAGATCGTCCCCGACACGCTGCTGCGCGACCTCTCCGACCACCTGGTCGCCATCTTGCAGGGCTAGGCGTTCCGTCTGCTTCACGGCCAGGTCGTGCCGGGCTGCGGTACGTCGCCCGGATCCCCGCACTCGCCCTGAGCCACCGGCTCATTTCTCTTTCATTCGCCCTTGAACAAGGTCTCAGGCGAATCACGATGCCGCTCTCATGCACCGGGAATACCGTTTTCTCGTCGAACCAGCAACGGGGAAATGAGGAGAGTGACGATGAAGCTCCGTCGTCGGGTGTTGACCGGAATCGCGGCCATGGTGATCGCGGGCAGCGGGACGTTCGTCCTCACGGGGGCCGCGGAGGCCTCGACCGTCCACACCCCGCGGCCGTCGGCCGAGCGGCGCATCGGCCTCTGAACCTCTCCCGCGAAAGGGCCGGCACGGTAACGTGCCGGCCCTTTCGACGTCGGGATGAAAATGACATGAGCGGCACATGAGAAACACCTTTGAAACGCCACTCATCTATTTCTCATGGTCACATCAGCCTGGTCCCATCGAACGTCTCCAGATTAGGCCGGGTGAAACGTCTGCTGAGACGCCGCGTTCTCCTGCTCAACGGTGCGCTCGCCGTACTGCTGGCCGTCGGGATCGGCGTCGGATATCTCTCGCTCACCGGTGGGGACGACGCGGCCGGCGCGCCCTCCACCCGCACCGCGCGGGTCGCGCGCGGCAACGTCGTGTCATCGGTGTCCGCCTCCGGCTCGGTCGCCAGCTCCCGTACGCGGTCGCTCACCTTCGGTACGTCCGGCACCGTCACCAAGATCTACGTGGCGGCCGGCGACAAGGTCAAGAAGGGCAAGGTGCTGGCCCGGCTCGACCGGACCGCGGCCGAGGAGAACGTCACGTCGGCCAAGGCGAGCCTGGCCGCCGCCGCGTCCGGCGACACCTCCAGCGCCTCGGGCTACTCCCAGTACGTCTCGGCGAAGAACTCCTACGAGCAGGCCGTACGGGCGCTCGAGGGCACCAGGATCGTCGCGCCGTTCAGCGGGACGATCGTCGCGGTCAACGGCACCGTCGGCGGCTCCTCCAGCGGCTCCTCCAGCGGCTCGGGCTCCTCCTCGTCCGGGTCCTCCGCCTCCTCCTCGTCCGGGCAGGGCTCCACCGGCGCGTCGGGCTCGTCCGCGTCCTCCGGCAGTGACGCTTCGAGCTCGTCGGGGTTCATCGAGCTGGCCGACCCCGGCCGGCTGGAGGTCACCGGGGAGTTCACCGAGTCGGACGCGACCAAGCTGAAGACCGGCCAGTCCGCGACGGTCTCCTTCGACGCGCTCACCGGCGTGACGGCCACCGGCGAGGTCACCCAGATCGACATGTCGCCGACGACGAGCAACAACGTGGTCCAGTACGGCGCCACCGTCGAGCTGACCGACCCGCCGTCGTCCCTGCGGCTCGGCCAGACCGCGACGGTGCGAGTCACCACGGCCTCGGCGGAGAACGTGCTGTACGTGCCGGCGGCCGCGGTGAAGACGGCCGGCGGGCAGAGCACCGTGACCGTCCAGCAGGGCGGGAAGCAGGTCGCCAGGCAGGTGCGGATCGGTGTCTCCGGCGACCAGGGCACGGAGATCAAGTCGGGGCTGAACGAGGGCGACGAGGTCGTGATCACCACGACGAGCAGCAGCGGCAGCAGTGGCTCCTCCGGTGGGTTCCCCGGCGGCGGGGGCGGTGGCATCGGCGGCCCCGGTGGCGGCATCGGCGGCGGAGGGCGGCCGTGACGGCGCCGGTCCTGGACGTGCGCGAGGTGACCAAGGTCTACGGCGCGGGCGACACGGCCGTCCACGCCCTGCGGGGCGTCTCGCTGCGGGTCGAGCGGTCCGACTACGTCGCCATCATGGGAGCGTCCGGCTCCGGCAAGTCGACGCTCATGAACATCCTGGGCTGCCTCGACGTGCCCAGCGACGGCCGTTACCTGCTCGACGGCACCGACGTCGGGACGCTCGACGAACGCCGGCTGTCGATCCTGCGCAACCGCAGGATCGGTTTCATCTTCCAGTCCTTCAACCTGATCCCCCGGATGTCGGCGCTGGCGAACGTCGAGCTGCCCCTGGCGTACGGCGGCGTACGGCCGTCGCGGCGCCGGCGGCGGGCCGAGGCCGCGCTGCGCCAGGTCGGCCTCGGCGACCGGATGGGGCACGAGCCGAACGAGCTGTCCGGTGGTCAGCAGCAGCGGGTCGCCGTGGCCCGGGCGCTGGTCACCGCTCCGGCGCTCGTCCTGGCCGACGAGCCGACCGGCAACCTGGACACGCGGTCCACCGAGGACGTCCTGGACATCCTGGACGGGCTCAGCACGTCGGGGCGCACGATCGTATTGATCACCCACGAGGACGAGGTCGCCGCACGGGCCAAGCGCGTGATCCGCCTGGTCGACGGGCGCGTCATGGACGACCGCCGGCAGGCGGCCGTGGACGGGCCGCCGCCCGCCGCGGCCCGGGTGGCGGGCGGCGCCCGGTGAACCCCTGGGAGATCCTGCGGTTCGCCGTGCGCGGCCTGACGTCCAACAAGCTGCGCAGCGCGCTGACCATGCTCGGCATCCTCATCGGCGTCGCGGCCGTGATCGTCCTGGTCGCGGTGGGGAACGGCTCCTCCCAGCAGATCAAGGACAGCATCTCCCGGCTCGGCGCCAACTCCCTGACCGTCACGCCGTCGACCTCCGCGGGCCGGCGCGGCGGCATGGGCGGACCCGGGGGCGGCGGGTTCGGCGGGGCCGCCGCCGGCGGGCAGAGCGGCGGCCCGCGGACCCAGGCCCACGACCTCACGGTGGACGACGCGAAGGCCCTGGTCGACCCGGTCAACGCGCCCGCGGTCAAGAGCGCCTCCCCGGTCGTGACCTCCTCGTCGGTGACGACGACGTACGCGGGCACGAGCCACGCGATCAGCCAGTTCGTCGGCACCTATCCGGCCTACCTCTCCGCCGCCGACAAGGTCGTCGACCGGGGGACGGCGTTCACGAACGACGACGTGACGGGCGACCGCAAGGTCGTGGTGATCGGGACCACGGTGGCCGAGGACCTCTTCGGCACCGTCGATCCGCTGAACAAGCAGATCAACGTCGGCGGCGCGCTCTTCACCGTCGTCGGGGTCCTGGAGGAGTCGGGGTCGTCGGGCATGCAGGACGCCGACGACGTCGCGATCGCCCCGCTGCCCGCCGTCCAGGAGAACCTCACTGGGTTCGGCGGGCTGAGCGACATCGTCGTGGAGGCCCGGAGCGCCAAGGTCACCGACGAGGCGCAGAGCGAGGTCACCGGCATCCTCGACCAGCGGCACGGCATCTCCGGGTCCAACACGGCCGACTTCCAGATCCAGAGCCAGGCGAGCCTGCAGTCGGCGGTGAGCGACTCCAGCAAGACCTTCACCGTGCTCCTCGGCGCGGTCGCCGCGATCAGCCTGCTCGTCGGCGGGATCGGCATCACCAACATCATGCTGGTCACCGTCACCGAGCGGACGCGCGAGATCGGCATCCGCAAGGCCATCGGAGCGCCGCGGGGCGCGATCCTCGGCCAGTTCGTCGCCGAGGCGACCGTGCTCAGCCTGCTCGGCGGCCTGTCGGGGGTGGCCATCGGGGTCGTCGCGAGCCTGTTCCCCATCGCCGGCGTGAAGCCCGTGCTGGTGCCCTCGTCGATCGCCCTGGCCCTGGCCGTGTCCGTGGCGATCGGCCTGTTCTTCGGCGGCTATCCCGCCGGCCGTGCCGCGAAGCTGCGCCCCATCGAGGCGCTGCGACACCAATGAGCGCGAGGAGAGAGAAGATGAGCCCCCGCCCACGACGCGCCGCCGGACACGCACCGGCCGGGGAGAGCGAGGAGCTCTCCGAACCACCGTTCGACGACGACCTGGCCGAGGAGCTGGCCAGGGCGCCACGCGTCCGCAGGCGGCCGGGGCCGACCACCGTCCTCGGCGCGGGCGTGCTGGTCGCCGCCGGGTTCGTCGTCGGCGCCCAGGTGGACCGGCACGTCGCGCGCCAGAGCTCCGTGCCCACCGCGCAGGGCGCGACGGGCGGCACGCCGCCGCGCCAGGGCGGCACCCGGGGCACCGGACAGGCGGGGAGCGCCGCTCCGGGCGCCTCCCCGACGGCCGGCGTGACCACCGGAACGGTGCAGAAGATCTCCGGCCGGACCCTCTACGTCCGGACGGCGAACGGCGACGTCGTCAAGGTCACGGTGACCGGCACCACCGACGTCAGCGTGCTCCGCAGCGGTTCGGCCACGGACCTCAAGGCCGGAACGAGCGTCGTCGTGCACGGTGACCAGGCCGAGGACGGCACGGTCACCGCCACCTCCGTCAGCCAGGGCCGGGCCTCCGGCCGCTGACGTACCCGGAATCCGACCGATCAGGAGAAGAAAATGATCGATGGTCAGGCGGCGGTCCGGCTGTTCGGCGGGGCGGCGGTCACGGCCGCGCTGCTGTTCAGCGCGGCCTGCGGCGGCTCGGACGGCGCCTCCGGGCAGAGTTCGAGCGCCGCGCGGAGCGGCGGCTCGAAGGACGCGATGGCCGCGTACCGCGAGTGCATGCAGAAACAGGGCGTCTCGATGCCCGGCCCCGGCAACGGCGCGCCGGGCGGGGCCCCCAGCGGCACGCCGACGGCCCGGCCCTGGGGACGGCCGTCAGGCCGCCCGAGCGGCACGCCGACCATGTCGGCGAAGCAGAAGAAGGCCGCCCAGGCCTGCGCGTCGCTCCGGCCGAGCGGTGCGCCGGGCGGCGGCCAGGGCGGCCCGCCCGGCGGCGCGCCGAACGGCAACGTCCCCGCGAACGGGTAACCGGCCGTCGGAGGCACTGCGCCGCGCCCCGCGAGCCGGTGAGCGGCAGGACGCCGGCGCGTGAGGCCCGGGGACACCTCCCCGGGCCTCACGGCTCCCGGCGCCGTACCGGTTCCGTGGTGGCGCGTACGCGGCGGTCGGAGGGAAGGTCGTCCAGGAGGACCGGGTGGCCGTCGGCGTCGGACAGGGGGACCCGCCAGTTCGGGTACTCATCCGTCGTGCCCGGCTGGTTCTGGGTGCGGCGCTCGCCGACCGCGTCGGCCAGGGAGACGCCGATGAGCCGGGACGGTGTGCGGGCGAGGAAGGCGTGCAGGGCGGTCGTCATGTCCGCCGGGTCCAGGCCGAGGGAGGTCAGCAGTTCGCGCCACTCCCGCAGACCCTCCTCCAGCTCCTCGTACTCCTCCGAGGCCGGGCGCGTCAGCAGGCCGAGGCGCTCGCGCAGCGCGATGTGGTCGCCGTTCAGGTAGCCCTCGACGGGCGGCATGTCGTGGGTGCCGACGGTGGCCAGGCACAGCTCGCGCCACTTGCCGGGCGGCAGCGGCCCGCCGCCGGGGTCGCGCTCGAACCAGGCCATCGACGTCCCGAACACCCCGCGCTCGGCGAACACCTCGCGCATGTAGTCCTCGACCGTGCCGAGGTCCTCACCGACGACGACCGCGTCCGCCCGGTGCGCCTCGTACAGCAGCGCCCCGAGCATCTCTTCGTGCGGGTAGGCGACGTACGTGCCCTCGGAGGCCGGCGCGCCGTCGGGCACCCACCACAGCCGGAACACCTGCATCGCGTGGTCGAGCCGAAGGCCGCCCGCGTGCCGCAGGACGTGGCGGAGCATGGCGCGGTACGGCGCGTAGCCGGAGGCGGCGAGCCGCTGGGGATGCCACGGCGGTTGCCCCCAGCCCTGGCCGCGCTGGTTGAAGGCGTCCGGTGGCGCTCCGACGGTGATGCCCTGGGCGAACAGCCGCTGGTACGCCCACGTGTCCGCGCCGCCGGGGTCGACGCCGACGGCGAGGTCGTGGATGACGCCGATCGGCATCCCCGCGGCGCGGGCGGCCGACTGTACCGAGGCGAGCTGCTCGTCCAGGAGCCACTGCAGCCACGAGTGGAAGCCCACGCGGTCCGCGAGCCGGTCGCGCTCGGCGGCGACCGCGGCCGAGGCCGGATCGCGCAGCGCGGAGGGCCACGAGCGCCAGTCGGCGCCGTGGATCTCGGCCAGCGCGCACCAGGTCGCGAAGGCCGTCAGCGCCTCGCCCTCCCGCCCGCGGTAGGCGGCGTAGGCGGCCTCGCGGCCGGGCGAGCGCGGCAGCGTGTACAGCCGCTCCAGCGCGGCGCCCTTGGCCGCCCAGACCGCGTCGCGGTCGAGGGCGCCGGCCGTGTGGTCGCGGGCCCGCGCGGGAGCCGCGAGCTCGTCGACGCGCCGCCGCAGGTCCGGGCCTGCCGCGGCGTACTCGGGCACGTCCTCGGGGCGCAGGTAGAGAGGACTGGTGTAGCGGCGGCTCATCGGCAGGTACGGCGAGGGCCGGATCGGCGCGGCGGGCTCGCCGGCGTGCAACGGGTTGACCAGCACGAACCCGGCACCGAGGTCCTCCGCGCTCCAGCGCGCCAGGCTCCGCAGGTCGGCCAGGTCGCCGAGGCCCCAGGAGCCGCGCGACCGCGCCGAGTACAGCTGTGCCATGAACCCCCAGGCGCGCGTCCCCGGATCGGGCGCCCGCGGCGGGGCGACCAGCAGCGGAGCGCTCGCCGTGCGGTCGCCGAGAGAGGCGTGAACGGTGCACTCGCCGAGTGGCGTGTCGGCCGGGAGGCGGTAGGACCCGGCGCCCGACGGGGCGAGGGGGACCTCGCCGCCGTCCGGCGGTTCGACGCGCACGTCCGCACCCGGCAGCACGGCCAGCCTCTCCCCCGGGTAGGCGACCAGCGCCGGCGGCAGCAGCCGTGTGCGCCGCTCGTGGTCGAGCCGCTCCAGCTCGGAGCGGATGGCGGCCGGGGAGGCGACGTCCGCGCCCAACGCGGTCAGCACCGCCCTGATCGTGTCGGGCGGGACGTCGGCCGGTCGCCTCCGCCAGTCGGTGTAGGAGGTCTCGACGCCGTACGCGGCGGCCAGTGCGGTGAGGTCGTTCACGGTCTCCACGATGCCCCGAGGAACCGCCCCGAACCGGCGGTCAGTCCCACATCGGCGGATGCCGGTCGGCCCAGGGGCGGGCGGCCTCGAGTTGGGCGGACAGCGAGATGAGGGTGGCCTCGTCGCTCATCCGGCCGACGAGCATCACGCCGATCGGCAGGCCGTCGTCGCTCCAGTGCAGCGGGACGTTGACGGCCGGCTGACCGGTGATGTTGTAGATCGAGGTGAAGGGCGTGAAGCGCTTCTGCCGTTCGAAGTTCTCGGCCGGATCGACGTCGTCGAAGTAGCCGATCGGCACCGGCGGCTGCGCGAGCGTCGGGTGCAGGATCACGTCGTACTGCTCGGCGACCGGCATCGCCAGGCGCACGGCGAGCTGCAGCGCGCCCTGGGCCATGAACAGCTCCGGCGCGGTGATGGCGTTGCCGCGCTCGCGCAGGTGGCGGGTGAGCGGCCGGAGGCGTTCCTCGCGGTCCGGCGGCACCGGGGTGAGCGTGGCCATCGCCGCCCAGAGCGTCTCGAAGTGCGGCACCAGGTCGGCGTTGAACGGCATGTCGAGATCTTCGACCTCGTGGCCCAGCTCGGTGAGCAGCTCGGTGGTGGCCTCGTAGGCGGCCACGCAGTCGGGGTGGATCTCCGCACCGGGCACGGCCGAGGCCATGCTGCGGCCGATGCGCAGCCGGCCGGGCGCGCGGTCGGCGGCCTCGAGGAAGGTGCCCTCCTGCGGCGCGGCGTGATACATGTCACCCGGCCGGTTCCCGGCGATGAGGTCGAGCATCAGCGCGGCGTCGCGTACGGAACGGGCGATCGGGCCGTTCGTGGCGAGCCCGGCCAGGTCGGGCACGATCGGGCCGTGGCTGACCCGCCCGCGCGTCGGCTTGATGCCGAACAGGCCGCACACGCTGGACGGAATCCGGATCGACCCGCCGCCGTCGCTGCCCTGGGCGATCGGCGCGAGGCCCGCGGCGACCGCGGCGGCGGCTCCCCCGCTCGACCCGCCGGCGGACCGGGACAGATCCCAGGGAGTACGCGCCGGAGGCGCGACGTCGTTCTCGGTGTAACAGGGCAGTCCGAATTCCGGCGTATTGGTCTTGCCCAGCAGAATCGTGCCCGCGTCACGGAGCGATGTGACGACGTTGTCGTCGGCGAATCCCTTGAAATCGTCGAAGGCGGCCGAACCGAGCGTCATCGGCACGTCCTTCACCATGTTGAGGTCCTTGATGGGCACGGGCACGCCCAGCAATGGCGGCGTGTCGCCCTGCGCGACCGCCTTCTCCGCGGCTTTGGCCTGCTCACGCGCAATTTCGGCGGTCACCGTCACGAACGCGCCCACCTGATCGCCCAGCCGGTCGATGCGGTTCAGGTAGTGTTCGGTGACGTCGACGGGTGAGAGTTCGCGGTCACGGATCGCAGCGGCTTGCTCGCGCGCGCTGAGGTCATGAATCTGGGTCACAAGTGAAGACGGTACGCCCACCGAAAGTTGCACGGCCACCGTGGGGGATGATGCGAAATCTACCCTCGCCACAACCGCGCTAATCAACGACTCAGGGGGACAAAACTGTCGACATGGCACGACTAGGCACTCGGCGCAAAGCCTCGTTACCCTTCCTCAAGGAAGATCATGTTCGGTGCCGTCGATCGAGCAGGGAGTGTCGGAAATGGCCCCTGTGGAGCGGGATACATCCACCCAGACCTCCACACGCGAGCAGGATGACGCATCCCAGCGTTCCGAAGGGCAGGATCCGTTCGAACGCGAGCGCCCCAAGCAGGAAACGTACGGCGACATGATCGGCGATCCCCAGGTCCAGAGGTGGATCCGCCGGTCCGTCGGGGCGCTGGCCCTCGGGCTGCTGTTCGCGCTGCTGGTGAACCTTCCCGTCGGCCTCCTCGTCGCCATCGCGGTGGTGGTCGCCGACGTCGTGCTGAAGAACCGCAAGGAGTCGAGCGTCGAGGCGTGGCGCAAGCCGTCCGTCGCCGAACGCAAGACCGAGCGGCAGCTGCGCGGCATGGAGAAGGCCGGCTACCGCACCCTGCACGCCCGCGCCGTCCCTCGCGACGACGAGGGCGTCAGCGACGGGCAGATCGACCACCTGGTGATCGGACCCACCGGCGTGTACGCGGTCGACTCCGAAAAGTGGGACAAGCGGCTGCCGGTGCGCGCGATGTCGCACCGCAAGCTGTTCCTCGGCCCGTTCAACAAGAAGGAGCGCCTCGACGAGGCGCGCTGGGAGTCCGAGCAGGCCAGCAAGCTGATCAGCGAGCAGCTCGGCAAGGAGGTGCCGGTACAGCCCTCGCTCGCCATCTACGGCCCGGCCATCTCCTGGAAGGTCCTGATGGTCCGCGACGTCGACGTGTACGCCGGCACCCGCGCCCGCAACTACCTGCGCCGGCGCCCGAAGATCCTGTCCTCGGCGGACATCAACGACATCTACGAGGCCGCCGAGCGGGTGCTCCCGCCGAAGTATCCGACGGAGGACTGACCGGCTCCGGCGCGGAGCGCCGCGGAGAGCCGGATGCCCGATCGGTCTCGCATCCGCTGCGGAAGTACCGAGCTCCTCAGGTCAGGGTGGTGGTGCCGCCGAGCACCGCGACCAGCGCGGGCTCGCCCGCGCGCACGTCCAGCTCGACGCCGAGGGCGGCTAGCCGTTCGCGTACCCGCGCGGGCTCGGGATGGCTGGCGCCGAACGCCGTCAGCGGCACGACCGGCAGGTGACGCGCCGGATGCGGCGTCCTCCCCCAGTCGATCAGGAACGGCACGACCGCCTCGTACGGGTAGGTCAGCCGCCAGCGCAGCACCTCGCCGTCCGGGGTGCGGCGGGACAGCGGCTCGATCGGGCCCGGGTCGTAGCCGAGCGTGCGGGAGCGCGCGACACGCGCCTCGATGTCGGCGGCCCGTACCGCCCAGCCGGCCAGCCGTGGCTCGGTCAGCTCGTCGATGCCGAACGGCCGGGGCCCCTCGGGCTCCGGCTGCTCAGGATCCGGTCCGATGATCTCCAGATAGCGGAGTTCGCCCAGGCCGAGGAGGTGGTTACGCGTGCCGAGGCCCGGATGCGGCCCGCCTTCCACCGGCCGTACGCCGGTCAGCTTGCCGAGCTGCCGGACGCTCTCCTCCAGGTCAGGAGTCGCGTAGACGAGATGATCGAGTGTCATGACCGTCCTCGTTGTGCCCGCCATGTAAGACGTACTGTCTCAGCCCTGTGCTCCTACCCCGTACGATCGGAGTTCGAGCACAAGGGATGGAGAGGTCATGCCGCCGCTGAGGTCACGAACGGTTACACACGGCAGGAACATGGCGGGCGCACGGGCGCTGCTCCGGGCCACCGGTGTGGCCCGCGAGGACTTCGGCAAGCCCATCGTCGCCGTGGCCAACAGCTTCACCGAGTTCGTGCCGGGCCACGTCCACCTGCGCGAGGTCGGCCAGGTGGTCGCCGCCGCCGTCAAGGAGGCGGGCGGGGTGCCGCGTGAGTTCAACAGCATCGCGGTCGACGACGGCATCGCCATGGGTCACGGCGGCATGCTGTACTCCCTGCCGTCCCGCGAGCTCATCGCCGACTCGGTCGAGTACATGGTCAACGCGCACTGCGCCGACGCCCTGATCTGCGTCTCCAACTGCGACAAGATCACGCCGGGCATGCTGATCGCGGCCATGCGGCTCAACATCCCCACGGTGTTCGTCTCCGGCGGCCCGATGGAGGCCGGCAAGCCGGTCGAAGGCACCACCAAGCTCGACCTGATCGACCCGATGATCGCCTCCGCCGACGCGTCGGTCTCCGACGACACGCTCGCGCAGATGGAGGAGAACGCCTGCCCGACCTGCGGGTCCTGCTCGGGGATGTTCACCGCCAACTCCATGAACTGCCTGACCGAGGCGATCGGCCTGGCGCTGCCCGGCAACGGCACGGTGCTGGCCACCCACGCCGACCGCAAGAAGCTGTTCGAGGACGCCGGCCGGCGGGTCGTGGAGATCGCCAATCGCTACTACGCCGATGACGACGACTCGGTGCTCCCGCTGAACATCGCCACCCGCGACGCGTTCGAGAACGCCATGGCGCTCGACGTCGCGATGGGCGGCTCGACCAACACGATCCTGCACCTGCTGGCGGCGGCCCGTGAGGCGGGCGTGAACTTCGGCCTGAAGGAGATCGACGAGCTGTCCCGCCGCGTGCCGTGCGTCTGCAAGGTCGCTCCGGCCACCGCGAAGTACCACATCGAGGACGTCCACCGCGCCGGCGGCATCCCGGCCATCCTGGGTGAGCTCGACCGCGGCGGCCTGCTCAACCGTACGGTCCACACGATCCACGGCGACTCGCTCGGGGCGTTCCTGGACTCCTGGGACGTGCGCTCCGACAGCGTGTCGGCCGAGGCGACGGAGCTGTTCCACGCCGCGCCCGGCGGGGTGCGCACCACCCGGCCGTACAGCCAGAACAACCGGTGGGAGTCCCTCGACCTCGACCGCGCCGAGGGCTGCATCCGCGACGTCGAGCACGCCTACACCAAGGACGGCGGGCTGGCCGTGCTGTACGGCAACCTCGCCGTGGAGGGCGCGGTCGTCAAGACCGCGGGCGTGGAGGAGTCGCTGTGGCGCTTCGAGGGCCCGGCGGTGGTGTTCGAGAGCCAGGAGGACGCGGTCGAGGGCATCCTCGGCGACCGGGTCAAGCCCGGTGACGTGGTCGTGATCCGCTACGAGGGCCCCAAGGGCGGCCCGGGCATGCAGGAGATGCTCTACCCCACGTCGTTCCTCAAGGGCCGTGGCCTCGGCAAGGCCTGCGCGCTGATCACGGACGGCCGCTTCTCGGGCGGCACGAGCGGCCTGTCGATCGGGCACGCCTCACCGGAGGCGGCGGGCGGCGGCGACATCGCCCTGGTCGAGGACGGCGACCGCATCGTGATCGACATTCCGGGCCGCGAGCTGCGCCTCGACGTGCCGGCCGACGAGCTCCGCGCCCGCCGCGAGCGCCTGCTGAAGGACCTGGGCTCCTACCGTCCCCGCGACCGGCGCCGCCCGGTGAGCGTGGCCCTCCAGGCGTACGCCGCGATGGCCACCTCCGCCTCCACGGGCGCCGCCCGCGACATCACCCAGCTCGGCGGCGCGTCCTAGCGGCCGGTCGGGCTCCGGTCAGTCGAGCCAGGGGCGGAAGCCGTCGACCGTGATCGTCTTGGCGGCGGGAGCGCTGGAGCTCCAGTCGATGACGCGGCTTCCGCCGCCGTCCGGCAGCGTTATCCGGATCTTGGACGGGCGCGCGTGGTCGCCGCTCCCCGTGGCGAAGGTCAGGTCGAACACGGCCTGCTCGCCGGGACCGACCTCGGTGGTGACCCCGTCGGCGCCCTTGCGGAACCGGTAGGGAAGCGTCTTTCCGTCCTCGTCGAGCAGCCGGATCTTCGCGCGGCCCGTCAGCACGCAGGTCTGGTCGCCCTCGGCCGTGACGGACAGCGGCTGGTCCAACCCGTCGCCCGTCTCGTACGGGTGGGCGAACGCGACGCGTGGCGCTCCAGGCGTACGCCACGATGGACACCTGGCCCCTCCACGGGTGCCGCGCGCGACGTCTCCCAGCTCGGGGGGCTGCCAGGCCTAGGAGGGCTCGCCCAGGCGGGTCAGCGCCGCGTGGGAGGCCGAGCCCGGTGCGGCCGTGTAGGCGACCAGCCGCTGCCCCGCGTCCACCGGGGCGGCGAGCACCGTGTACTCCAGTGACATCCGGCCCGCCACGGGGTGATTCAGTTCCTTGCGTCCACCGGTCTTGTGGCGCAGCCCGCGTGCCGCCCACAGCCGCCGGAAGTCGGGGCTGACCTCGTGGAGCCGGGCGATCAGTTCGGCGAGCTCGGCGTCGTCGGGGCGGTGCCCGGCGGCCGCACGCAGGTGAGCGACCGAGTCCGCCGCGATCGCGGGCCAGTCGACGAAGAGATCCCTGGCGCCCGGGTCGGTGAACACATAGCGCACGTTGTTGGG
The DNA here is from genome assembly GCF_039541955.1 of Actinoallomurus oryzae. Taxonomy (NCBI): domain Bacteria; kingdom Bacillati; phylum Actinomycetota; class Actinomycetes; order Streptosporangiales; family Thermomonosporaceae; genus Actinoallomurus; species Actinoallomurus oryzae. Next base: position 32,918 of record NZ_BAABHF010000045.1, read on the forward strand.
CGGGCGCGTGCCCTCCACCAGGTGCCCGAACAGCGCGGCGGCGGTGTCGTTCCAGGCCAGCACGTCACTTCGCCCGTTGATCACATAGGCCGCGGTCGGCGGGGACAGCAGTTCGAGCATCCGGTGGGCGCCCGTCGCCAGGGGCGCCCGCTCGGGCTCCGGGCCCGCCTCGCCGGCCAGCGCGAACAGGTGCTCGCGCTCGTCGGCGGACAGCCGCAGCGTCCTCGCCAGCGCGCCGAGCACGCTCGCCGACGGGTGCGGCGCACGGCCCTGTTCGAGGCGGACGTAATAGCCCTCGCTGACCCCCGCAAGCCGCGCGACCTCCTCCCGGCGGAGCCCCGGCGTGCGCCGGACTCCGCCGTCCGGCAGGCCCACCTCACCGGGGGTCAGCCGCGTCCGCCGTGATCGCAGGAACGCACCCATCTCGTGCGCCCGCGGACTCCGCCCGGCCACGTCCCCGACCGTCCTTCCTCCGTCGTCGCCGACCGCCAGGGTAGCCCTGTCAGGTTCACCCTCATCCGTTGCCTCCGCTCGGCGCACCGCCGAACCTGGTGCGGTGAGCACCGTCATCCATCCCGTCGTCGCGGCCCCGTCACGGGCGCGTACGACCCTGTTCGCCGCCTCCTTCGGCTTCCTCATGGTCAGCCTGGACGCCACGATCGTGAACGTCGCGTTGCCCACGCTCGGCCGGCGGCTCGGAGCGGGCCTTACCGGGCTGCAGTGGGTGGTGGACGGCTACACGCTGATGTTCGCCGCGTTCCAGCTCATCGGCGGGTCGCTGAGCGACCGGCTGGGGGCACGGCGCGCGTTCGCCACCGGGCTGAGCCTGTTCGTGCTCGCCTCGCTGGCCTGCGGCCTGGCCGGGACGCCGGGCGTCCTCATCGCCGCGCGGTTCGTCCAAGGCCTCGGCGCGGCCGTGCAGTTGCCCGCGTCGCTGGCGATGATCCGGCACGCCTACCCGGACGCGTCCGCGCGGAGCAGGGCCCTCGGGGTGTGGGCCGCGGCCGGCGGCGCGGCGGTGGCGGCCGGGCCCGTGCTGGGCGGCCTGCTCCTCGCCTCGCTGGGATGGCGGTCGCTGTTCCTGGTGAACCTGCTGATCGGCGGGGTTGGCCTGCTGATGACGTGGCGGGCGGACGCCACGCCGGCGGCCCGGGGACGCCCGCTGGACCTGCCCGGCCAGGCCGCCGTGGTCCTGGCGCTGTGCGGGCTGACCTTCGGGTTCATCGAGGCCGGCCGGCTCGGCTGGGCGTCGCCGCCGGTGGCGGCGGCTCTGGCGACGGCCGTGGCCTGCGGCGTGTTCTTCGTGTGGTGGGAGCGGCGTGTATCGGAGCCGTTGCTGCCGATGCGGCTGTTCGCTCGCCCGGTCTTCTCCGCCGCGAGTGTGGCCGGTTTCGCCCAGAACTTCGCGTACTACGGCATCGTCTTCCTGCTGAGCCTCTTCCTGCAGAACGAGCGGGGCGACTCCGCGCTGGCCACCGGCCTGATCTTCCTGCCCATGAGCATCGCCGCGATGGGGTCCAACATGCTCGGCGGCCGGCTGACCGCGCGGCTCGGCCCGCGGGTGCCCATGATCGGCGGCCAACTCCTGTTCGCGGCAGGACTGCTGACCCTGCTGGTGGCCGGGACCGGTGCCTCGAACCCGGTGATCTGGCTCGCCACGGTGCCGGTCGGCATCGGGGCCGGCGCCGTCGTCCCGGCCATGACCAGCGCGGTGCTGGAGACGGTCGAGCCGGGGCACGCCGGAGTGGCGTCGGCCGAGCTGAACACGGCCCGGCAGGTCGGCGGCGCGGTCGGGGTGGCCCTGTTCGGCGGGCTGGTCGCCGGGGACCTGGGTCACGGGCTGCGGCTGTCGCTGGCGATCGCCGCGGCCGCGCTGCTCCTCAGCGCGGCCGCGGCGGCCCGGTGGGTTCGCTCGGCTGCCCCCGGTCGGGCGAGGCGCCCCGCGACGGCCCCGGAACCGGCCCGCCCCGGACCGCCCCGATGAACTGCATGAGGCCGTAGGTCCTGCGGCGGACGACCGAGAAGCCGGCCGCCGTCAGGCCGTCGGTGAGCTCGCGGGACCCGAACATGCGGATGCCCGTCGCACCGCTGAGGGCGCCCAAACCGGGGCCGAGGAGCGGGAGTCCCGGGCGGTGCGTCGTCAGCACCACCAGGCGCCCGCCCGGGCGGAGCACCCGGGCCATGCTCGCGAGCGCCGCCCAGGGGTCCGCGAACAGGTACAGGGCGCCGTAGCAGCACACCGCGTCGAAGGTCGCCCCGGCGAAGGGCAGGTCCACCGCGTCGCACCGGACGTACGCCACCTCCGCCGTTCCCGGTGCGGAGGGGGGCGTGTCGGCCACGGCGCGGCTCAGCATCGTGGCCGAAGCGTCGGCGCCGACCACGAGGCCGCCGTCCCTGACACCCTCGACCAGCGCACGGGTCACGTTGCCGGGGCCGCAGGCGACGTCGAGGACGGTCGCGCCCGGGGTCGCGGCCAGGTCCAGCCACGCGCGGGCCAGCGCGTACTCCTGCTCCGTGCTCGGCCCGAGCAGTCCGCCCTTGGCGAGTCCGAAGACGACCGGCCGCCACGCCTGCTCGTAGATCCGCGGCAGCCCGGAGGAGCGCATCAGCCGCTGCGCGAACGTGTCGTGGGTCTCCTCCTCCCCCAGCAGGTCCAGATAGCCACGCGAGACATCCGGACGCGCCGGGGGCGACGCGAGCAGCTTCAGGACCCGATCGATGTCAGGGGGCACTGCCGATCACCAGCCCCGTGTGGGCGGCCGTGAAGGACAGCGTGTCCACGCTCAGGTCGACCGAGCGGCTGATCGCACGGGAGCCGTGGCCGACGTCGGCCTCGTTGCGCAGCAGGATCGGCCGCGCGGCGTCCGAGGTCGCGTGCTGCAGCGCCGCGCACATCTTCCGCGCGTGCAGCGGGTCGACCCGTGTGTCGCTCTCGAACACCGTGAACAGGGTGGCCGGGTAGGCGACACCCTCGCGTACGCGGTGGTAGGGCGAGTAGGCGTAGAGCCACTCGAACTGCTCGGGGTCGTCGGCCGAGCCGTACTCCACGTTCCACGTCTGGCCGAGGCCGAACTTCTCATACCGCACCATGTCCAGCAGCGGCGCGGAGCACACCGCGGCGGCGTAGAGGTCCGGGCGCTGGGTGATCGCCGCGCCGACCAGCAGGCCGCCGTTGGAACCGCCGGAGACGGCCAGCCGGTCCGGGGTGGTCCAGCCGTCGGCGATCAGCTTCTCGGCGGCGGAGTGGAAGTCGTCGAAGACGTTCTGCTTCTTGTCCAGCATGCCGGCCCGGTGCCACTCCTCGCCCTCCTCCGAGCCGCCGCGCAGGTTGGCCACGGCGTACACGCCGCCGGCCTCCACCCAGGCGAGCGTCGTGGCGGAGTACGCCGGGGTCAGCGGGATGTTGAAGCCGCCGTAGCCGTACAGGATCGTCGGGCGCGGGCCTTCGCCGCCAGAGCGCGCGACGACGAGCATCCGTACCTCGGTGCCGTCGTAGGAGGTGTAGGTGACCTGCCGCGTCTCGACGTCGTCGGGCACCTCCACCGCGCCCGGCGCCGACGCCCAGAGGGACAGCTCGCCGGTCCGTGCGTCGAAGCGGTGCACCGAGACGGGCGTGGTGTTGTCGGTGTAGACGAACCACGCCTCGTGGCCGCCCTCCGGGCGTTCGCTGATGCCGCCGAGCGTGCCGAGGCCGGGGACCGGGACCTCGCCGATGCGCGTCCCGGTCTCCAGGTCGTGGATCGTGATCTCGCTGAGCGCGTGGCGGGTCCAGCCGGCGAGCAGGACCGGCCGGTCGAGGTCGTCGAGGATCGCGAAGTCGGACAGGACCGCCTCGGGGTCCTCCGGGATCAGGTCGCGCCACGTCTCGTGCGACGGCGAGGCCGGGTCCGTCACGCACAGGCGGCTGCGGGGGGCGTCGCGGTCGGTGAAGATGTACGCGCGGCCGTCGCGGCCCACGTAGAGGCCGGTCTCCGCGTCGACGCCCTCCTGGACGGCCGTGAGCTCGGGGGCCTCCAGCGGCGAGGTGCGCAGGTCGGCGATCCACAGGTCGTTGCGCGGCGCGGTGCCCTGCGAGGCCGACAGCGTGAGCCAGTTGCCGTCGCGGCTGACCGAGACGCCGTAGTAGTTGGTCTTCTCCAGCCCCGCACCGAAGATCATCACGTCGTCGGTCTCCGGGTCGGTGCCGATCCGGTGCAGGTAGACGCGGCGGTGGTACTGGTCCTCGCCGGCGGGCACCTGGTCGGCGGGCAGGCGCCGTACGTAGTAGAAGGCCTCGCCGCCGGGCAGCCATGCGACCGGGGTGTAGCGGCACCGGTCGATGGGCCCCTCGACCCGCTCGCCGGTGGCGATGTCCATGACGTACAGCTTCGACTCCTCATCGCCCCCGTGGGAGAGCTGGTACGCGAGGAGCCGGCCCTCTTTGTCGGGCTGCCAGTGGTCGAGCGTCGTGGTGTGGGTCGGGTCGAGCGCCATCGGGTCGATGAGCGCCCGCTCGGTGCCCTCTTCCCCCTCGTGCGCCGGAGGGTCGACCGTGTAGAGAACGGCGTGCTCCTGCTCGGCCGTACGGCGCATGAAGAACTGGCGCTCGCCGCGCCAGACGGGCGTGCTCACGGTGCCGGCGCCCAGCAGCTCGCGGATGCGCGCGCGCAGGCGGTCGCGGCCGGGCAGCGCGTCCACCTCGTGGTGGAACAGCTCGTCCTGTTCCGTCAGCCAGGTCTTGGTCTCCTCGCCGTGCGGGTCCTCCAGCCAGCGGTACGGGTCGGGTACGCGGTGACCGTGGATCTCCTCGACGAGGTCCTCACGGCGAGCGGATGGGTACGGCTGTCGGCTCGGGAGCCCTCCTTCGTCGGAAGAGGGACCAGAGGCGCTGTGTTCGTCGATTCGCTCGCTCCGCTCGCTCATGGACGCACTCTATGAGGTCGGTGGGCGGGACAGGACGCGGCATAGCGGTTTAGTGCCAAATGTTCGACACCAGGGCTTTTGTCGATACTGGCCGGGCCGACCCGCCGTTTCCCTGCGACCGTACGCGGCGGCTCCCCCGTGGCCGGGCGGTGACCGGGGCCCGGGGCGTTCGTGACCGAACGATGACGGACACCGGTGGCGCCGGAAGGGCCCGCGGGTCCGGGGAGCCGTAGCCTGGGCGGTGCATGTCGATCGGGGGGGTTGGACATGAGAGGTCACATCGCGCTCATCGCGGTTCCGGCGCTGGCCGCCACCGGGACCGTCCCGGCGGCCGGAACGCCGGCGTACGCGGCTCCACGGCCGGCGGCCGACCTGCGGATGGAGTACGGGCATCCGGAGATCGCCAAGGGCGACTCGGGCGTCACCTGGCACTGGGTGCTCACGAACAAGGGCGTCGGGGGCGCCGACACCGTCGTCGCGACCCACCGGGTCTCGGCCGGCCAGAAGATCGTCGGGGTCTCCCAGCCGTGCGCGGCCGGTCAGGCGGGCGACATCGTCTGCCGGTTCGACTCGATCAAGCCCGGGGAGAGCCGCAGCGGCTGGATCAGGACCACGGTGGCCGCGACGGGCGGCACGCTGCGCGTCAACGCCCAGGTGACGTGGCGGGAGAGGCCGAGCGTCCCGCCCGGGATCGGCGATCCGTCCCCGGTGGACGCCGGCGTCGCCGGACCCGGCGCCCAGGGCGTCACCGGGATCGGCGCGGCGGCCCGGTGACCCGCCCCGGACGTTCGCGGACCGATCCAGGATCAAGACCCCTTTACAGCGATTGCGGTCTTATGGGGTAGCGAAATCCGCATCTCAGCGGCCACACTGATTTCAGTTCGAGTATCACCCGTGAGGAGGTCCTCGTGGCGGGTGCGCTGGTGCTGAAGATCGTCGAGCCTCGTCTCGAGGCGCGCTGGAGCGTGCCCCGCGGGGCGACCGGCGCCTGCGTCCCGGAGGCCGTCTGATGAGACAGGTACTGCTCCTCAACGCCACCTACGAGCCACTGACCACGCTGCCCCTGCGACGTGCCGTCTGCCTCGTCCTGCGGGAGAAGGCGGAGATCGTCCACCACGACGTCTCGGGTGCCTGCCTGCACTCGGCGACCGTGGTGCTCGAGATGCCGTCGGTGATCCGGCTGCTCCGCTACGTGCGGATCCCCTACCGACAACGGGTGCCGCTCACCCGGGCGGCTCTCATGAGGCGCGACAACTACCGTTGCGCCTACTGCGGCCGGCGCGCGGAGACGATCGACCACGTGATCCCCCGGAGCCGTGGCGGCAAGCACCTCTGGGAGAACTGCGTCGCCTCCTGCACACCCTGCAACCATCGCAAGGCGGACAAGCTGCTGGAGGAGCTGGGCTGGCAGCTGCCCGTCACGCCCGCCGTGCCCCGGGGCGCCCACTGGCGCCTCATCGGCCTGGTCCACGACGGCGACCCCCAGTGGGCGCCCTACGTCCGCGAACCCGCGGCCTGACCACGTGTCCGGCACCCGACGTATCCTGTGCGGGTGCCACGTTATGACTACCGCTGCCGCGCGTGCGGTTCGACGTTCGAGCTGAGCCGCCCGATGACCGAGGCCTCCGCCCCGGCCACCTGCCCGGACGGGCACGACGACACCGTCAAGCTGCTGTCCACCGTCGCGGTGACCGGCGGAGCGTCCGCCCCGCCGAAGGCCGGCGGCTGCTGCGGAGGCGCTTGCGGCTGCGGCTAACCACCGTGGTCAGCGAGCGAGGCGCTTGCCGAAATAGACGGTGACCGTCGGGCCGGTGACCCGGCGGTCGAGCTCGTGCCAGCCCGACGAGCGGTACAGCTCCATCGCGACCGGCTGCTTCACCGTGGTGTCCGCCTGTAAGGCCTGGTAGCCCAGCTCCACCGCCCGCTCCTCCAGCACCGTCACCACGGCCGCGCCGTACCCCCGGCCCTGCTGGTCGGGGCGCACCCGTAATCGGACCATCTCCGCGACCCGGTCGCTCACCCGGCGAAGGCCCCCGATCGCACTGATCTCTCCGCCGACCTCGCCGACCAGGAACTCACCGCCGGCGCGCAGGTAGACGCCCTCCACATCGGCCAGGTCCTCGTCGTAGTAGATGCCGTCACCGGGCCGCAGGCCGACCTGGGCCAGGCCCTCCCGGTGGAGGGCGAGGACCGTGGCGTGGTCGGCCGGCGCGTAGCGGCGGATGCGCATGGTGCAGAAGGTCCAGACAGGGGGGTCGAGACGCCGGCGCCTCGGTGCGCCGGCGTCGAGCACGCGTGCCATCGGTCAGGTCTGCTTCTCGACGGTGCCGCTCCTGGTGGGTGACGCCAGGGCCGCGCGGAACTCCTTCGCCTCACTGGTCTCGCCGTACTGCGCGACGGCGGCTCCCACGAGCTGACGGGCGCGCTGGGCGATGATGTCGGTGAACTGGCCCGGCGACAGCGCGAGCACGGTCTCCCTGGCCGTGCGCAGCGCCTCCTCCGGCTCGCCCTTCTGCAGCCGGCACGTCGCGCGATCCAGCCAGATGAGGGTGCGGTCGAGCTCGGAGGTGGACGGGTAGAGCGTGAGCGCCCGGCGCAGGGCCTCATCGGCGTGCGTATGGTCGCCCATGTTGGTGTAGGTGTCGCCGATGTGGAAGGCCAGCTGCCGCTCGGTGTAGCCGAACGCCGTGTCGGCCACGTGCTCCTTGCCGAGCTGGCCGAAGACGGCCTGGCCGCGCGCGATGGCGCGTTTGGCGCTGCCGGCGGCGTCGGTGCGGCCGCGTTTGACGAGCATGCCGAGCGCGCGGGCCTCCACGATCGGGGCCATGGCGGCGGCGGCGCTCGGCGTGCGGCCGGCGAGGTCCTGCGCGCGCCGGGCCAGGTGGAGCGACTCGCGCGGGTCGCCGTAGTACATCGGCACGAGCGCCTCGCGCACGCTCACCCACGACCGCAGGCTCCGGTCGCCGGTCTCGTCCGCGGCGGTGCGCGCCGTACGGAAGAACGAGCGGGACAGGCGGTGGTCGCCGAGGTTGATCATCAGGGCGCCGGCCAGCCCGGACAGCTGGGCGGCGAGCCGGCAGAGGCGTTCTTGGAGCTCGATGGGCTGCCGCTGCTCGCACATGCGGCGTACTTCGCTGAAGTCGAGCAGGACGTCGCAGAGCAGGCGCAGCGGCGGCGTCGAGGTGTACTGCTTGCCGTACCCGAGCGCGGTCTCCTCCCACTGGTCGAGCATCGTCGGGGAGACCGACGCGTTGACCAGGGTGTCGTCCATCTTGCGGCGGACACCGTCCACCGCGCCCAGGATCTGGCCATCGAGCGCCACGCCCGCCCCGGCCAGGATCTGCAGAAGGGTTCGCCGAAGCACTGTCTCCTCCTCCTCTCCGGCACCGCCGCGGGGGTCCTCGGCGCGGTACTGGACCCCGGCGATGGGCGGTACGGAGAACGGTTGTCGTGATGTCGTCCGGTCACGGTCGATGAGTAGCGTGTCGGGTGGGAGCACGACGCCGGGCTCGAGGAGACGGGCATGGGGGCGTCCGCAGACGCAAGGCCCCGGTAACCCGAGGTCGGCGGGCTCGGCGTGGTAGACGCGGCACAGGTCGTGCAGGTAGGCGGGGCCCGGCCGCTTGTAGCCGCTCTCGTACGCGGACAGGAGCGTCTCGCCCAGTTTGGGCGGCGGCCGGCCATCGAGTTCGTACAGGGCACGGACCTGGGCCACGACGTCGGAGAGCGCGATGCCGTACGCGAGGCGCTGCGCCTTGATCTGGCTGGTGCCGTGGATCGGCGCGCAGACCTCGTAGATCTCCCTGGCGATCTGCGGAGGCGCGTGACCGAGCGCGAGCCCGCGGGCACGGATCTGGCGAGCCAGATCCGCCTCTTTCCTCGGCGGACCGAGCTTCTCGGGTTCTGTCATCTCCGGCCTCCTCGGGGGGAAGGAGCCGACCGGCTACGTGAGGGAGACAACGAGCGTACGCAGCGTAACGCTTACGTCGCCTTCCGCCAACCAAATCACCATGAGATTGCATGAGACGCTGCGATCGCGGCGCAGCTTCGTGATGCACCGGTGGAGAATCGTTCCGCCGCGTCGGATGATCGTGCGCCGGGGGCCGCCGGTGTTCCTTGACCCTCCCTGACGACCTTGCGATTCTCGCTGCGCGTAGCCGCGCGCGTCCACAACGTGAAAGGAAGTCACGGTGATGCCGGATGAACGCCGGGTCGGATACCTCGAGGGCCTCGTACGCGAGTTAGCCGACCGGGGTCTGGTCGCCAAAGTGGTCCGCTCCCGCTCCGGACCGGCCTTCTGCCGGGTGGTCAATCCGGAGGCGGCGAGCCTGTCCGAGAACGTCATGTGCGCGCCGGCACCCGGCGCCTCCGACCAGCCGTCCTGGTACTTCTGGTGGTCCTGGGGAGAGCCGCTGCACGTCGTGGACGACCCGCACGGCGCCGCGATGAAGGTGGCGCGGGTGCTGGAGTCGCGTCACGGCTAGGGGGGTGGCCCCGGAGGGCTCCGAGACACGTTCGAGGGGGACGCGTCACGGTCGGGGGGCCCTCGGGCTTCCGAGGCAGCGTTCCAAGGGGGGAACGCGTCCCGCGGGACCGCGGCCGGTGGCGCGGACCGACCGGTCCCGCGGGACCGCACGACAGACGGCCGGCCTCCGCCACGGACGGTCGGCATGACCGGCCCCGCGAAACCACACACGGCAGACGGCGGGCTCGCCGCGGACAGCCGACACGACCGGCCCCGCGAAACCGCACACGGCAGACGGCGGCTCGCCGCGGACGGCCGGCATCCGCACGTGCCCCGGGCATGAGATGGCGCACACCCGTACGGGCCGTCCGGGTCCTCCCGTTCGCCTAACATCGGAGACGCTCGCAGGCTAGGCGGTCCCCGGAGGGGCCGACCGGGGAGGGTTCTTTCTGTGCTCGCGTCTTCCGCTGTTCCCATGATCTTCTTCGCGGACAAGGGCGACCCCGGGACCTACTGCCGGAAGCCGATCACCTCGGCCTGCCGGTTGACCTGGAACATCAGCCACAACGGCGACGTCACCAGCACGTACAGCAACTGGATCGACACGCCTCTCACCCTGGCGCTGAAGATCACCATCTCGATCGCCATCGCCCTGCTCCTGCGCCGCATCGTGAACCGGCTGATCACCCGGATCACGCTCCGGATGGCCGAGGGCACGATGTCCGAACGCCTCCGCGAACGCACCCGCACCGTCTTCGACGGCAGCCCGGTGCTGGTCAGCGAACGCCGCAGGCAGCGCGCGGAGACGATGGGCTCGGTGCTGCGCAGCATCGCCTCGATCATCATCCTCGGCAGTGCCGCGATCAACGTTCTCCGCTACCTGCACCTGGACGTGACGCCGTTCCTCGCCAGCGCGAGCATCATCGGCGTGGCGGTGGCCTTCGGCGCGCAGAACCTCGTCAAGGACTTTCTCACCGGCATGTTCATGCTGCTGGAGGACCAGTACGGCGTGGGCGACGTGATCGACGTGGGCTCGGCCAAGGGCACGGTCGAGGCGGTGACACTGCGCACGACCCGGCTACGCGATGTCAACGGTGTCGTCTGGTACGTCCCGAACGGCGAGATCAAGCGGGTCGGGAACGAATCGCAGAACTGGGCCCGCGTCGTGCTCGACGTTCCGGTGGAGTACGACGTCGACCTGGACAAGGTCCGCACGCTCCTGGCCGAGACCGCGGGCGCGATGGCGATCGACCCGCCCTGGGACGAGATGATCATCGACGACCCGACGGTGTGGGGCGTCCAGGCGCTGTCCAGCGACGGCATGGTGGTGCGCGTCGTGTGCAAGACGGCGCCGGGCCGGCAGTCGGATGTCGCGCGTGAGCTGCGCGAACGCGTGAAGAAGGCGTTCGACTCCGCCGGGGTGAACATGGCCGCTCTCAGCACCGCGTAGGGTGGGGCGCGCCATGGCAGATGAAGTCACGTTCTACGAGGCGGTCGGCGGCGAGGAGACCTTCCGCCGGCTCGTCCACCGCTTCTACGAGGGCGTCGCGACCGACCCGGTGCTCCGCCCGCTGTACCCCGAAGAGGATCTCGGCCCGGCGGAGGAACGGCTGCGGCTGTTCCTGATCCAGTACTGGGGCGGCCCCCGCACGTACAGCGAACGGCGCGGCCATCCCCGGCTGCGGATGCGGCACGTGCCGTTCACGGTCGGCCGCGCCCAGCATGACGCGTGGCTGGCGCACATGCGCGACGCGGTCGACGAGATCGCTCTCCCGGAGCCGTTGGAGAAGATGCTCTGGGACTACCTGGTCATGGCCGCCAACAGCCTGATCAACACGCCGGACTGAGAGCCCGCGCGGCTAGGGGCGCGCGGGCGCTGAGAGCTCACGAGCGGTCGAGGCCGGCCTCGGGCGCCGCGACCGGTCGCCCCGTGCCGAGACGGCCGGGCACCAGCAGCGCGGCGACCAGCGGAAACGCCACCGCGGTGGCGAACGCCGTACCGTACGCCGTGCCGGAGACGAGCGTGCCCAGCACCGGCGGGGTGGCCGCGGCCAGCAGGTTCTGGCCGGTGTTCTGGATGCCGAGGGCGCGCCCGGCCCACGAGCGCCCGGCGTACTCCGCGACCGCGGTGAAGGCGAGCCCGTTCGTGGTCACCGTGAGCACGGCGGCGGCGAGCAGCGCGGCGGTGGCGGCGGCCGAGCCGGACAGCGCTCCAACCGCCAGCACGAGCACGATGACGCCGATCGCCACGGCGAGCGTCCGCATCGGCCGTACGCGACTGCCCACCCGGTCGGACCAGTGCCCGACGACGAGCCGGGCGACGGCGCCGCCGACCTGCGCGACCGCCAGCACCCGGCCCGCCGTCGCGGCGTCCCAGCCACGTGCGTCGACCAGGTAGACCAGGGCGAACGCGGACACCGCGAACTGCGGCACGACCAGCAGCGCGCTCGCCGCGTGGATCCGCCAGAGCACCGGCGTGCGGTACGGCGACCGCCCGCGGTGCTCGTCGTCGCCCGCCTCCGGCCGCTCGGGGTCGCGGACCAGCACCCCGACGAGGAGCGCGGCCGCCAGGCAGCAGCCGGCCAGCAGGTACAGGCCGCCGTGCAGTCCCGCGTGGGCCGCCAGCGGCGGCAGGGTCAGCGCGGCGAGCCCGACGCCGAGCGGCTGCCCCGTCTGCCGTACGCCCATGGCCAGGCCGCGCTCGTGCGCGGCGAACCAGCCGAGGATCAGCCGGCCGCTGGCCGCGTGGATCGACGCGCCGCCCGCGCCGGCGACGAAGAAGCAGGCGCCCAGCGCGGGGGTGCTCGCCACGGTGGTGGCGGCCAGCAGCGCGAGGCCGGCGATGGTCAGGCCGATGGAGAGGATGATCCGCTCGCCCCAGCGGTCGGCGGCGATCCCCCAGAGCGCCAGCGCGATCAGCAGCCCGGCGACGGGGCAGGAGATGAGCGTCGCCGCGTCGCGCAGGGAGAGCCCCCGGTCCGCCCGGAGCGCCGGGATCAGGTAGGGAAGGCCGTACTGGTACGCGCATCCGGCGATCATCGCGAACAGCCCGACAATGAGGATCAACCACCGCCTGTTCATAATGCGATACTAACGTCTCATATATCGAGATAATCATGGGGTTAAAGAAACCCCCGCCGAGGCGTCTCGGCGGGGGTTTCCCGGCGGATCAGAGGCGCGGGTGTTGCGCCAGGATCGGGTCCTCGGTGACCTGCGGGCCGACGAGGGCCTTGGCCTGCTGCGCCGGCGAGGAGACACCGGCCCAGCGGAGCAGGTCAGCGGTCACCTCCGCCTTCTGCGCGGCCGGCAGCGTCGCGATGAGATGGGCGCTGTGGTTCTGCCCCGGCGACACGTAGACCTTCGAGTCACGGGCGTGCGGGCCGACGCGGAACGGCTCGGCGCCCCACGGGTCGTTCTGGCCGTAGATGAACGCCATGTGCGTCGCGCTCGTCCGCACCCAGTGGTCGATGTCCTTCATGGCGTTCGGGTCGAACGTCATCGGGATGTCCCGCGGGACGTACGTCCGCGGCTGGTAGGTGCTCTCGTGGCGGAGCAGGGGGTGCAGGTACTTGAAGCTGGGCGACGGCCAGCCGAGCTGGGTGCCCGCCTGGTAGTAGTACGGGACGAACTGCTGCAGACCCTGGTCCGTGTAGGTCAGGGCACCGGAGATCAGGTCGAAGTAGTCGTAGATGTCATCGGTCGAGGCGGTCGTGGGCGGCACGTCCTTGCACTCCGCCTGCAGGTGGTACTGCCAGAACGCCCACTCGAAGTCCATCACCGAGTTCTCGAAGGCGACGTCGACGGACTTGACGATGTTCCAGGTGTAGCCCGCCTCCTGCGCGGCGGCGGTCATCCGCGCCTCGATCTCGGTGCGGCGCTTGAGCAGCTCGCGCTGGAGGTCCTGCAGGTCCGTACGGCACTTCGGGTCGGTGCCCACCGTCTTGAAGAACCGGTCGTACGCGCTGTCGTCCTTGTTGTTCACGTCGTTCGGCGCGACGTAGGCCACCGTGCCGTCGACGTCGTTCGGGTAGAAGCGCTTGTGGTACGTGGCGGTCATGCCGCCCTTGCTCGCGCCGGTGGAGATCCACTTGCCGTGGTAGATCGTCTTCAGCGCCTTGACGAGCACGTGCTCGTCCGTCGCGGCCTGCCAGATCGTGTCCTTGGTCCACTGCGCGGGCTGCGGGATCGACGGGTCGAAGAACCGGTACTCCACCGAGATCTGGTTGCCGTCGACCAGCGCGGTCGGCTCGGACAGGAACATCGTCTCGGGAGTGTTGTAACCGCTGGTGTAAAGGACCATGGGCCGGTCGTCGGACTTGTGCTCGAGCAGAACGCGCTGTTCGAACCAGCCCTTGTCCGGGTGCCGATGGTCGACGGGCTGACGGTAGTCCAGCCAGAACCACCGGTAGCCGGTGAGGGAGGAGGTCTTCTCCTGCACCGTCATGCCGGGGATCGCCTTGAGCCTGGCCAGAATGTCGTCATCCGCCTTGGCGGTCGCCGCGTGCGCGGTGCCCGCGACACCGCTGAGACCCGCCGCGAGCGCCACGGCCAGCAACCCTCGTGAGACCCTTCGCATTCTCACCCCTATGTGATCGCGCCATTGGGCAGGCGTGACATTACGGGCAAGAATGGGTAAAGAGGTACTTCTGTCGGGTTTGTTACTGAAATGTCGCCAGCGGCGTTCCGCTCATCGGTAGGCGGTGAGGAAGGCGATCTCGTCCTTGCCGAGCCGGCGGGAGCGGGTGTTCTCCAGGTCGTACGCGACGATCACCGACGACGCGCGAACGTAGAGGTGCTCGTCGTCCCGGATCTCGTACGCGAGCGTGAACGACGCGGAGCGCAGCTCGGTCACCCAGGTCTCCACGCGGACCGGGTCCGGCCGGAACAGCAGCGGCCGTTTGTAGTCGATCTCGTGCCGGGCGACGACCAGTCCCTTGAGCGGCGCCGCCCCCTCACGCACGGGATCGAGCCGGAACATCGACACGCGCGCGTCTTCGAGGTAGGTGAGGTAGCGGCAGTTGTTCACGTGCCCGAGCACGTCGATGTCGCCGAACCGCACCTGGAACTCGTGAATGTGGCGGCGAACCCCATCGCGCCGATCGGTGTCGAGGGCAGGCTGAACCATGCATCATCCATCTCGCGAGGCCGTACAGGTCGCCCCAAGTCTCCCTGCCTCACCTCCGCCGGGGTACGGCGGGGCTCCCATTCGTCCAAGTCATGGGGAGGCGGGGACGGGGATGATGCTGCGTGTGATCAGGAGAATCCACCCTTACGCCGATACGGACGACATCGCCGCCTCCCGGGACTTCTACGTCGGGGTGCTCGGGCTCGAGGTCGCGATGGAGGATCCGATCCTCGGGCTGAGATCGCCGGGCAACCCCACCGCGCAGGTGATCATTCCGGTACGCGGCGTGGAGGACGTTGCGCCGCGTCTCGGAATCGACGTCGGTGAACCGGCGGCCGTCGATGCCGCGTACGCCGAGGCCGTACGCCGCGGGCTACGCGTGGTGTATCCGCTCACCGACGAGCCCTGGGGCGTGCGTCGCTTCTTCGTGGAGGACCCGGGCGGCACGGTGGTCAACGTGCTCGCGCACCTCGGCTGACGCTGAACGCCGACGGCGACACGGCCGGGGGCGGCGCGGCGCGCTCCCCCGATCGTGCCGCCGGGTGTCCGGCGTGCGTGGTCAGCGGGTGAGTTTGCGGTGGGTGACGCGGTGCGGACGGGCCGCCTCGGCGCCCAGGCGCTCGATCTTGTTCTTCTCGTAGTCGGCGAAGTTGCCCTCGAACCAGAACCAGCTCGAACCCTCTTCCCACGCCAGGATGTGCGTGGCGATGCGGTCGAGGAACCACCGGTCGTGTGACGTGATCACGGCACAGCCGGGGAACTCCAGCAGGGCGTTCTCCAGCGAGCTCAGCGTCTCGACGTCCAGGTCGTTGGTGGGCTCGTCGAGCAGGAGGACGTTGCCGCCCTGCTTGAGGGTGAGCGCGAGGTTGAGGCGGTTGCGCTCACCGCCGGACAGCACACCGGCGGGCTTCTGCTGATCCGGGCCCTTGAAGCCGAAGGCCGCGACGTACGCACGGCTCGGCATCTCCACCTGGCCGACCTTGATGTGGTCGAGACCGTCGGAGACCACCTGCCAGACGTTCTTGTCCGGGGCGATGCCGCCACGGCTCTGGTCGACGTAGGAGATCTTGACGGTGTCGCCGACCTTGAGGCTGCCCTCGTCGGGCTTCTCGTCCGCCGTGACACCCTCCGGGGCACCCGCGCCGGCCGCATTGACGATCATGCGGAACAGCGTGGTCTTGCCGACGCCGTTCGGGCCGATGACGCCGACGATGCCGTTCGGCGGCAGGTTGAAGGAGAGATTCTCCATCAGGAGACGGTCGTCGAAGCCCTTGGTGAGGTGATCGGCGACGATCACCGTGGTGCCCAGGCGCGGGCCCGGCGGGATCTGGATCTCCTCGAAGTCGAGCTTGCGGGTCTTGGCCGCCTCGGCCGCCATCTCCTCGTAGCGCTGGAGCCGGGCCTTGCTCTTGGTCTGGCGGGCCTTCGGGTTGGAGCGGACCCATTCGAGCTCCTGCTCCAGACGCTTCTTCTTCTTGGCGTCCTTCTGCCCCTCGACCTTGAGGCGCTCGGCCTTCTTCTCCAGGTAGGTCGAGTAGTTGCCCTCGTACCCGACGAGACGGCCGCGGTCGACCTCGCAGATCCAGCCGGCCACGTTGTCGAGGAAGTACCGGTCGTGGGTGACGGCCAGGACGGTGCCTTCGTACTTTTCCAGGAACTGCTCCAGCCACTGCACACTCTCGGCGTCGAGGTGGTTGGTGGGCTCGTCGAGGAGCAGGAGGTCGGGCGCCTCGAGGAGGAGCTTGCACAGGGCCACGCGGCGACGCTCACCGCCGGAGAGCTTCGTGACGTCCGCGTCCTGAGGCGGACAGCGGAGGGCGTCCATCGCCTGCTCGAGCTGGCTGTCGAGGTCCCAGGCGTTGCGGTGGTCGAGCTGCTCCTGGAGCTTGCCCATCTCTTCGAGCAGTTCGTCGGAGTAGTCGGTCGCCATCTTCTCGGCGATCTCGTTGAACCGGTCGAGCATCGCCTTGGTCTCGGCGACACCCTCCTCGACGTTGCCGAGGACGGTCTTGTCCTCGTTGAGCGGAGGCTCCTGCTGGAGGATGCCGACGGTGAACCCTGGCATCAGCCGAGCCTCGCCGTTGGAGGGCTGCTCGAGGCCGGCCATCATCCGGAGCAGCGTGGACTTGCCGGCGCCGTTGGGTCCGACGACGCCGATCTTTGCTCCGGGAAGGAAGCTGAGGGTGACATCGTCGAGAATGACCTTGTCACCGTGTGCTTTGCGGGCACGCTGCATCGTGTAGATGTACTCCGGCATGCACCCAAGCCTATGGCCTCCGGGGCGGTGGCCTTACCGGCCTGAGCGGATGTCGTGGGGTCGTTTCTCCGCCGTTTCCGCCGTGACGGTCCTCGCGCCCGCCGAGTGGATGTTGCCGGTGTGATCGATGTTACGGAGGCTCAGGCCTTCTGGGTCGCGGGGAGGCAGATGCGGTCGCGACCGGACTTCTTGGCCCGGTAGAGGGCGAGGTCGGCGGAGGCGAGGAGCTCGAGGAGGTCCTGGCCGTGGGTACGGAACAGGGCGACGCCGACCGAGACCGTGACGGTGACCGACTCGTCGTCGGCCGGCACGGACAGCCGGCGTACGCGGTTGCGGAGGCGTTCGGCCACGCGGCAGCCCTCCAGAATGTCGGCGCCCGGCAGAAGGACGACGAACTCCTCGCCGCCGAACCGGCCCACGACGTCGTACTCGCGCAACTGGCTGACGAGCGTGCCGGCGACCCCGATCAGCACCTGGTCGCCCGCCAGGTGCCCGTGGGCGTCGTTGACCCGTTTGAAGTGGTCGATGTCGATCAGCAGGAGGGCGAGGGACTCGCCCGTACGGTTGGCGCGGGCGATCTCGGTGTCGGCCTCCCGCTGCCAGGCCGCGGCGTTGAGCAGACCGGTCTTGGCGTCCGTACGCGCGGCGGCCTGAAGCTGCTGGTGCATGAGGCTGCGCTGGAGCAGCATCACCGGCGGCAGCGCGACGAGGATCAGCGCGGGACTGAGCGCGCAGGCGATCGTGACGAGAACGCCGAGGCAGAGCTCGACGACGTCGAGAACCAGATGCTCGCGGTTGCGCAGATGCTCGTGCCAGCGGCAGCCCGGCGCGGAGCTGTGCGCGGCCACCGCCACGATCGCCGTGTTGATCACTGTGAACAGCACGGCGCACGCGACCATCGCCGGGAGGACGGCCTCGAGATCGACGAGCCACCGCGTGCCGGCCTGAAGCGGATCGGGCACGACGAGGTGGAAGGCCGCCGAGGCCGTGGCGCCCGCCAGACCGTGCGCGGCGGAGACGATGGCCCGCCGGTGCAGCAGCGTGCGGCGTACGCGCAGTTGCAGCAACGCCTGCATCGGGATCGGGATCAGCAGCGCGTACACCGGTGGCAGCAGCAGTGCCACGGGAAGCCACCAGGCGGAGAGCAGGTCACGCCCGATGCCCGCGGGCATGCCGAGCCGCCGCGAGGCCTCGATGCAGAGCGCACCGGCCCCCATCAGAGCCGCGAACGTGAGCAGCGCCGCCGGCCGCCACTCCGTACGCGCGGCGAGCATGCCGATCAGGACGAAGTGCAGCCCCACGACCACGACGACGTACGCAATGATCGGCGCCGGTTGGGCCAACAGTGGCCAGCGTGGAGGCTTTCTGGTCACGTCGCCCCGGTCCTCGGCGGCCGACTGATGCAGTGCCGTCATCATTCCCCCAACGGATCGGGCCAGAGCCGCACGTCGGGACCACCCTCTGGCTGAGAGCCGCCCGCGCTCACCTCATCATCGAATCACATTCAGTAATAGGATAGTTGCAATGTGTGCGGAGTGGGCAGGAAAAGCTGTACCTTCTTAGGACGCCCGGCGGATGAAGGGCGTACGCTCAGGCCCGCAGGCGCTCATCGCCCCCCTGAGTGCCCCGTAACCCCCATCCGGACCGACGCCGGGTGGGACGCACCATTTCCGGAAAGGGAATCAGGATGCGCGGAGTCTCCTGGATCTGACGCCGACAGGGCCGCCGCCCTGCCGCCCGCCCGACCCCGCTGGCCAACGTCCACCCGGGCCGAGCCACCACGCCTTGCCTGCCAGCACACAACCGCAGACCCTGCCTGCCGGCAAACCGTGGATCTGCACACCGACACACGCAGTTCCTACCTGCCGGCACACCCCCGGACCCTGCACACCAACACACCGCAGGCCCCACCAGCCGGCACACCCCCGGACCCTGCACACCAACACACCGCAGGCCCCACCAGCCGGCACACCCCCGGACCCTGCACACCAACACACCGCACTTGCGTGGCGGCACCTCGGCGGCATCGCGCAGGCGCCCGACGTCTTCGGCGATGCGCGGCGGGCACAGCTCGATCCGCCCCGAGGGCGTGCGCAGCACCTCGGGCAGCCGCGGGCGCAGCGGCCCGAGGTCGATGCCGTGCGGCGCGCGCCGAAGCGCCTCCAGCGACAGGCCGCCCGGCACCGCAGCGAAGCCGTCGCCGTACGCCCCGAGCCGCAGCATGAGGTCCAGGCGCCGCAAAGCTGGGCTCTCCCCGGTGAGCCGGGCCCGGCAGGTTGCGCATCCAGCTGTTGTTGGACCGCAGGTGACGGCGGCTGATCAGGGCGAACCCGGCGGCGCGCACGCCTTCAGGGTGCTGGGCGGTGTCCCCACCGGCAAGGTCCGTTACGACCGCCGACCGGCAGAGCACCCGCGTGGGCGCCGCGTTCGGGTCCGCCTGCTTGACCGGTGCCCCGCGTGGGGCGACGGCGCCGGGGCTTTCACGGGCAGCAGGTGGCCTATCTCGGTCGAGGTTCTCGCGAAACCCGATCCGATCGGACTGTGGCCGGATCGCGCCGTTCGGCGAGGCCGTCGACCGGCTGCTCCATTCCGTGGGCCCGCCGCCGCGCGGCGGGCCTTGCGACACAGAGCACCGTCAGGCGCGCCGCCGCAAGGGCCGCTGCGCGGCGCCCCCTCCTACGGCCGAATGATCTGACCCGAGTCAACCCCCTGCCCCAGGGCTTGGCCTGTCAGATCTCTCCCGGGTCTTACCTTCAGATTTCGCTGCCCGACCTCCGACCGGGACCGACCGGACTTCGCCGTCACAGACGCCGTGGGAGCGGTGGCCACGCTCCGCACGCTCCGTTGTTCGCCGGCCCGTCTCCACGACGACTACACCCACCTGGTCGTGGCCCGAGAAACTGCACCTCCTAAATCTCAGGGACGCCAGTCCCAGACTTCCTCTGGGGGCTTCATCTCTCAGCTGCGCTCAGTTCTGCCCCGGGGACTCCAGCCCCCAGGCCTCCCCTGGGCTCCAGCTCCCAGCCCCGGCGGGGACACCTCCTCTCAGATCTCTCACCCCGGGGCACTCTCACGGGGCCTCGGCTCTCAGATCCAGGAGACGCCTCTCCGGATACGCATCGCCTCCCCCTTCCCACACGTGGAAACCGCGGATGGAGGTCTCTGGCCTGCAGTGGTGTCTCCGCATGTCCCTTGCCCGCGGTCGGCCGAGGTCAGGAGCACTCCCGGCCCTCTTGGCCTCCCGGGCGCACCTCGGCTCACCTCACCGGTATGCGACTCGACTGGCATAAGCGATAACCCTCCATTCGGGATTGAGCCCATCGAGCCAGGCCAGAACCGGCACGTCGAGCCAAATCGAGCCCGGCGCGCCAACCCGGCCCGAGCCGACGGCCCGAACCGACGGCCGGAAACAACCGCCGGAACCAACGGTCGGACCCGACGGTCGGCAGAGGGCTGGAACATCTCCCCCGCCGAAAGAGAACGGCCCTACGTGCGCCGAAAGAAAACTGCCCTACGTGGCCTCGGGACCTTCGCTGCCCCTCCGTCGCACCGGTCAGCCGAAACCACCAGCACTCTCGGCCCTCTTGACCTCCCGGGCGCACCTCGGCCCACCCCACCAGTACGCGACTCGACCGACATAAGCGACACCTCCCCGCTCGTGAATCGGGCAGCACGTCGGGCCAAGCCAGGACCAGCACGTCTAGGCAAACCAAGCTCGACGCGCCAGCCCTGCCAGAACCGATGGCCGCAGCCAACGGTTGGAAAAACCGCCGAAGCCAACGATCGAAACCGACGGTCGGCAGAGGGCTGGAACATCTCCCCCACCGAAAGAGAACGGCCCTACGTAGCCTCGGGGCCTGCGCGTGCCCCTCGGCCACACCGGTCAGCCGAAGCCACCAGCACTCCCGGCCGTCCTGACCTCCCGGGCGCACCTCGGCCCACCCCACCGATATGCGACTCGACCGACATAAGCGACACCTCTCCACTCGGAGAATCAGGCAGCACGTCGGGCCAAGCCGGGACCAGCCCATCACGCAAACCAAAATCGGCCATGCCGCCACGGCCGGAACCGGCGGGCGACACAGGGCTGGCTTCGGGACCTGCGCGTGCCCCCGGCCACACCGGTCAGCCGAAACCACCAGCACCCCCAGCCGTCCTGACCTCCCGGGCGGACCTCGGCCCACCTCACCGGTATGCGACTCGACTGTCATGAGCGATAGCTCTCCATTCGGGGATCAGGCAGCGCGTCGGGCCGAGTCGAGACCGGCGCGTCGAGCCAAGTCGGATCGGCAGGTCCGCTGCGGCGGGAACCGGCGGGATGGGCCGACGGCCGAACCGCCGTGGTCGAACCGGCGGCGGGAGCCGAAGGCCGGTAGGCGGCCGGTCGGTTCGATCGGCGGTCGGTTCGATCGGCGGCGGGTCGGCGGCCGGCCGGTCGATCGGCCGTCGGCCGGCAGCCGGTCGATCGGTAGTCGGCCACCAGCCGGTCGGCGACCCGTCCATCCGCAGCCGGCCACCAGCCGGTCGGCGGCCCGTCCATCCGCAGCCGGCCACCAGCCGGTCAGCGACCCGTCCATCCGCAGCCGGCCACCAGCCGGTCGGCGGCCCATCCATCCGCAGCCGGCCAGCAACCGATCAGCGGTCGGCCAGCGGCCGGTCGGCGGTCGGCGGTCGGTTGTCGGTTAGGCGGCGGCGCGGAACGGGGTCGTGTCGCCGTCGTCGTCCGTGTCGTCGACGGCGTCGGACTTGTCGCCGATCTGGGGGGTGAGCTCTTCGGCGTCCTCCTCCAGGTCGGCTTCCAGCCAGCGGTCGGCCACGTCGTCCGCCTGGCGGCGGTCTTCCGGGAAGGCGGAGCGCTGGGCGCGTTGGAAGCGTGCCACGCCTCGGCTGAGGTCGTGGCCGACCGTGGTGGCCTCGATCTGGGCGGAGAAGCGCCTTTGGCCGTCCTTGACGTACTCGCGGATGCGGAGCTTGCCCGTGACGATGATCGGGTCGCCACGCTGGAGCTCACAGGACTGCAGGTTGTCGGCGAGCGCGCGCCAACAGGTCACCGTCAGGAACATCGGGTCGTCGTCGCGCCACTGGCCGATCTCCCGGTCATAGCGGCGCGGGGTGCTGCCGATCCGCAGCGACATCAGGGACGTGCCGCTCGCGAGAACCTCGAAGATGGGGTCTTGGGCGACGAAGCCGATCACGGTGACGACTGCCTCGTTCACGAAGGGGTCCTCCGGTCTGTCCGTGGCGGTCCGTTACCGCCGATGTGGTTCGTACGACCACGGTGACGGACATCGGGTGGGCGCCACCAGACCCCTGCGTAACCTGTGGATAACTCAAAGTGAGTGAAATATTCGGGACGCGCTCCCTGCGAACGCGGCCCCGGCCGACACAGCGCACGCCGGCGACACGCCGTCGGCATCTGCCGCTCCGGCGACGCGCCGGATACGCAGGATCAGTGGACGAGCGGGTCGATGGCGGTGGAGAGTTCTTCGCGGAAGGTCCTGTACACGGCCAGTTCGCGTTCGACCGGTTCGAGTACCAGCGTGCGGGCGGAGATGGTGATGCCCTCGCGCATTCGTCCTTCCAGGCGTTCGCTGTGGCGGGACGCGGACAAGGCGATCACGTTGCGCGCCGCCGAGGACGTGAAGGCGCCCAGGCCCAGGGTGCAGACGATCAACAGGCACACGTACGGGATCACGCCCGTGTCGCCGAGGATGCCCAGCGGTGCGTGGCCGAGTTTCAGCACGCCGTAGGCCACCACGCCGCCCAGCCAGACCAGGCCCAGGATCGAGGCGGCGATGAGGATGTACTGCCACGCGCGGACGATCCACCACCAGGCCGGTATCTGGTTGAAGCTCGGCACGGCCTCGCGCAGCGCGCTGCCGAGTGCCTCCGGGAGCTGTTCGGCCTTCGACCGGCCCGCCTCGCGGACCGAGCGCTGCCACGACGGCGGCAGGCCCTCGACGACCCCCTCCGTCACCTCCTGCAGGGCGTTGTCCACGTGCGCCTGCTGGGCGTTCACCGGTGTCGTGAAGGCCGCGCGCAGCTCCTGGCGCAGCTCGCCGAGCCGCATGCGGCGCAGCGGGTCGGAGTGCATGCGCACGGCCAGGCGGCCGACCGGCCAGCCGACGTAGTCGAGGGCTCGCAGGGAGTAGGCGCTCTCCATGGACTCCGCCACGGCCGGGACGCCGGCGGCGTCCGCGAGGGCCTCGACGAGGGTGGCGGCGCGGCGGTCGTCGACCTTCTCCGCGGGCTCGTCGGCGCCGTACTGGCCCTCGAAGCGCTTGACGAGGCGGTCGATGTCGGCGACTAGGCGGTCGAGCCGGGCCTGGCGGGCGGCGACCGCGTCGGCGAGCACCTCGCGGAAGCCCTCGACGCCCGTGCCTGCCTTGGCGGAGGTGGTCAGGATGGTCGGGCCGCCCATGCCCTCGGCCTCCAGCAGGCGCCGGAGGTCCTTGACGCACTCGGTGACCTCTTCGGGCTCCAGGCGGTCGATCTGGTTGAGAATGATCAGGGTGACGCCGGTGTGGCCGGCGAGCTGCTCGAAGTAGCGCCGGTGGACGGCGAAGTCGGCGTACTTCTGCGGGTCGAGGACCCAGACGATGAGGTCGGCGACGCTGACGTATTTGTCCACCTCGGCCAGGTGCGCCGCGCGGATCGAGTCGTGGTCGGGCAGGTCGAGCAGGACCAGGCCCTGCAGGGAGCCCACCTGGCCCTCGCCGTCGAGGGCGCTGGCGCGGGCGTAGCGGTGGCGCGACTCGATCTCGAGCCAGTCGAGCAGCGGGCCGGCGCCGCCGAGGCCCCAGACGCAGGCGTGGGCCGAGCTGGTCATCGGGCGACGCAGGCCCGTGGGTGACAGCTCCAGGCCGCACACCGCGTTGAACAGCGATGACTTGCCGCTACCGGTGCCGCCGGCCAGGGCGACCACCGTGTGCTCGCCGGACAGCCGCAGGCGCTCGCCCGCGCGGGCGAGCAGCGCCGCCGCGTCGTCCATGAGCGACTGGTCGACCCGGCCCTCGCCGAGGGCGACGAGCCGGTCGAGGACGTCCAGGCGGGTGGACAGGCCGGACGCCGCGGGCCGCGGTGGAGTCTGGGTTTCCTCAAGCGAGGAGACCGGCGGTGTCGTCGCCGTCATCGGTCGCGCTCCTCGTCGTGTCGGGAAAGCACCCGGCAATGGCTCACCGGGCGACCTCAAGGTTGTATGTGGCCTGGTAGAGCTGGACCGGTGTGGTCTCGTCCGGCACTCCGGCGCCGTCGAGTGCCTGCCCGAACCGGATCGCCTCCTCGTCGTAGAGCATCCCGATCCGGCCGCGCAGGTCGGCCCTGGCCTTGGCGCTCATGCTACGCAAGGATTCGGCACCGAACAGCGCCTTGAGCAATCGCTGCGGCACGGCGCTGTTGCCCGTCTCGACGGGCGCGTCGCTCGTGCCGAACCCGAACAGCCCCACCATCATCACCAGGGACAGCGCCTCGTCGTCGTAGGAGACGAACTTGGCCACGGACCGCTTGGTGACCCCCTCGGTGCGGATCAGGTCGATGATGTGCTCCTGCCAGGCGCTGACCGCACGGGTGGCGCGCCGGGGCAGCTCGGCGGAGGCGCGTCCGAGCTCTTCGGCGTGCCCCTTGAGCAGGTTGACTCCCGCCGGGCGGTCCTGCCACCGGGCCACGACGTCCTCCGCCGCGCGTTCGGCGGCCGCGAGCACGAGGGACTCCAGACCGCCGCGCAACGCCATCTTCAGCGCGCGTACGCGGGCCGGAGCGCGACGGCGGCGCCCGCCCCGGTGGCCCGACTGGCCGCCCCGCGACTGCAGGGCGCGCTCGAGGTCACCGGTGCCGGCGAAGTCCTGCCAGCGCGCCAGCACCTCGCCCCGCAGCAACGAGCCGTTGCGCGTGGCCTCGTCGAGTTCGGCCAGGGCCCCGGCGTACGCGGCCTCGACCTCCTCGCGCAGCACCGTGCGCAGAGCGACCTGCTCCTCCACCCGCTTGGCGAGCTCGGGAACGCGCGTACGGAAGGTGTCCAGCACGCTACCAAGCGTAGACCTGATCACCTCGGCGCGGCCATCTTCGTCTTCAGTGATTCCGGTCAGCCACTCGTGCACCTCGTCGGACATCTCTTTGGGCAGCATGCCACCGGAGACCTTGGTCTCCGGGATGGTGAACTGGGCCGCCTGTTCGAGGCCGTTGTCCTTGAGCATCTCGGCGAAGTGGGCCACGACCTCCTCGCCGCCCTCCTCGGGCACCCGCGACAGGACGATGCCGAGGGTGGCGCCGTGGTCGCGCGCCCGGTGCAGCAACCGCCAGACCTGCGCGTCGGCGTACCGCGCGGCGGTCGTCACGCACATCCAGATGTCGGCGGCGGCCAGGAACTGGGCGGCGAACTCGTGGTGGTCCTCGAACACCGAGTCGACGTCGGGGCTGTCGAGGAGCGCGAGCCCGCGCGGCAGCACCTCGCTCTTCATGATCACGAGCTGGTCGCCGACGACGGCGTCGGGCGCCGGGCCGAGCACCCGGCCGAACCCCGGCAGGACGTAGCGTTCGTCCAGCCACCAGTCGGCGTCGTCGGGGTGGCAGACCAGGATCGGGCTGCTCGTGGTCGGCCGCAGCACGCCCGTGGCGCTCACCCGGGCGCCGACGAGCGTGTTGACCAGCGTGGACTTGCCGGCGCCGGTGGAGCCGCTCAGCACCACGAGCAGCGGGGAGTCGGTGCGCCGCACTCTGGGCAGCACGTAGTCGTCGAGCTGGTTCAGCAGGTCCTGCTGAGTGGTCGTCGCCTCTTCGGTGCCCGGCGCGTCAAGGACGAACCGGACGGAGGCGATCTGGTCCCGCAGCTCGGCCAGGACCTCGTCGAGTGGGAGGGACGCCGCCCTGTGCTTGGCGGTGCCCTGATCAGCCGGGGGTGTCACGGAGCCGCCCCATATCCGCTCGCAGCAATTCGATCTCTTGAGCCACCTGGACGACCTCTCCGGCGACGATGATCGCCGGTGGCCGTACTCCGCTGGCCGTCATCTGGTCCGCAACAGTCGCGAGGCTCGCCATGAGCGTCCGCTGGCTCTGCAGCGTACCGTTCTGGATCACCGCGACAGGTGTGTCCGGCGATCGACCATAGCGCATGAGAGTGTCCGCGATCACACGCATCCGTTCGACGGCCATGAGGAGGATGAGGGTGCCGTGGGAGCGCCCGAGCGCCTCCCAGTCGACCGTCGAGGCGGGGTCCCCCGGCGCGACGTGCGCGGATACGACGTGGAACTCCTGCGCGACGCCCCGGTGGGTGACCGGGACGCCGACCGCGGAGGGCACGGCGATCGCGCTCGTGACGCCGGGCACCACGGTGACCGGAATGCCCTCGCGCACGCAGTGGAGCACCTCTTCGGCGCCCCGCCCGAAGACGAAGGGGTCGCCGCCCTTGAGGCGCACGACGAACCGGCCGGCGCGCGCGTGCTCGACCAGCGCGGCGTTGATGTGCTCCTGGGTGACCGACCGGCCGTACGGGATCTTGGCCGCGTCGACGATCTCGACGTCGCCGGGCAGCTCGTCGAGAAGCTCGCGCGGCGCGAGCCGGTCGGTGACCACCACGTCGGCCTGGGCGAGCAGCCGGCGGCCGCGCACCGTGATGAGGCCCGGGTCGCCCGGCCCGCCGCCCACGAGGGCGACGCCGACCGGCTTGCGGCGCGAGTGCCGGGCGGTGATGCCGCCGTCGCGCAGGCCGTCGAGGACCGCGTCGCGCACGCCGGCGGCGCGCCTGGGGTCTCCGCCGGCCAGCACCGCGACCGAGGTCTCGCCGACCCGGCCGCTCGCCGGGGTCCAGGCGGCGGACGCCTGCGCGTCGTCGGCCCGCACGCACCAGATCCGCCGGCCTTCGGCCTCCGCGGCGACCGCGGCGTTGACCTTGCCGTCGTCGGTGCACGCCTGGACGAGCCACGCGCCGTCGCAGTCGCCCGTACGGTACGGCCGGCGCTCCCAGATCAGCTCCTCACGCGCGATGAGGTCCTCGAGGGCCGGGGTGACCTCCGGCGAGACGAGAAGCACCTCGGCGCCGGCGGCCAGCAGGGCGGGCACGCGCCGCTGGGCGACGCGTCCACCGCCGACGACCACGACACGGCGTCCGTCGAGGCGCAGGCCGAGCAGGTAGGGGGGCAACTCTCGGGTCTCCTGGGTCGGGCTCGGGTCAGGCACGGCCACGGGCACCGGCCTTCACGGGTTCTTCGTCACCATGTTCAGCCACCAAGGTACTCGTCCCTGGTCACGCCTTGTCCGCCACACCGGCGGAGTCGAAGGTCGCGACCTCGTGCAGCACGCGTACCGCGCTCTGGACCAGCGGGAGCGCGAGCAGGGCCCCGGTGCCCTCGCCGAGCCGGAGCTCGAGATCGACGAGAGGGCGCAGCTCCAGGTGCGAGAGCGCGGCGGCGTGACCCGGCTCGGCCGACCGGTGGCCCGCGACACAGGCGCCCCGTACGTCCGGGGCGAGCGCGGCGGCGGCCAGCGCGGCGGCGCCGGCGATCACGCCGTCGAGCACGACCGGGACCCGCGCGGCGGCGGCGCCGAGGACGAAGCCCGCGATCCCCGCGTGCTCCAGGCCGCCCACCTCCGCGAGGACGGTGAGCGGGCCGACCGGTTCGCCCGAGCCGCTCCCCACGCTCCCGCCACTCCGCTCACCCGAGCCGCTTCCCACGCCCCCGCCGGTCCGCCCGGCGAGGCCGGCGCGCTCCAGCGCGGAGCGCACGACCTGGACCTTGCGGGTGTGGGTGGCCTCGTCGACGCCCGTGCCGTAGCCGGTGACCTCCTCGGGCGCACGGCCGGTGAACGCGGCGATGAGGGCCGCGGAGGCGGTCGTGTTGGCGATGCCCATGTCGCCGGTCACCAGACAGCGGTGGCCGGCGGCGACCAGGTCGCGGGCGACCTCGATGCCGGTCTCGACCGCCGCGCGCACCTGGCCGGGCGTCATGGCGGGCTCGCGGGTCAGGTCCGCGGTGCCGTGGGCGGCCTTGCGGACGATCAGTCCGTCCGCGGCGGGCAGGTCGGTCCGGACGCCGATGTCGATCACTCGTACGTCGGCGCCGGTCTGGCGGGCGAAGGCGTTGACCACCGCGCCGCCGGCGAGGAAGTTGGCCACCATCTGGCCGGTGACCTCCTGCGGCCAGGGGGTGACGCCCTGGGCGTGGACGCCGTGGTCGGCGGCGAAGATCGCGACGGCGGCGGGCTCGGGCATGGGCGGCGGGCAGGCGCCGGCGAGGCCGGCGAGGCGCACCGACAGCTCCTCCAGCACACCGAGCGCGCCGCGCGGCTTGGTCAGCCGATCCTGGTGCGCCCGTGCGGCGTTCATGGCCGCCTCGTCCAGCGGACGGATCGCGGCGATCGTCTCGGCGATGAGGTCCATGAGTCTCCCTGACGGTCAGTGAAGGATTTCGGTCAGTTCGGCGATGAAGGCCGTGACCGTCGCCTCGTCGCGCACGGCGACGCGGAGCCAGTCGGGGCCCAGGCCGGGGAACGTGTCGCCGCGCCGCACGGCGTACCCGCGCTCGCGCAGCGCCGCGCGTACGCCCGCGCCACCGGGCACCCGTACGCACAGGAAGGACGCGCGTGCCCCGGGGACGACGTGCAGACCGAGGCCGGTCAGGGCCCGGGCGAACCGTTCGCGGTCCAGCGTGAGGTCGCGGGCCCACGCGTCGGCCTCGGCCACCGCGCGCGGGCTGACGCAGGCCTCGGCGGCCACCAGCGCGGGTGTGGACACCGACCAGAGCGGCTGCGCCGTGGCCAGGCGCGCGATGAGTCCGGGCTCGGCGAGCACGTACCCGGCGCGGAGCCCGGCCAGGCCCCAGGTCTTGGTCAGGCTGCGCACGACGACCAGGCCGGGAAGGCGGCGGCCGGCGAGGCTCTCGGTCTCGCCGGGGACGCAGTCCATGAACGCCTCGTCGACGACGAGGGTCCGCCCGGGCGCGGCGAGGGCGGCGATCTCTCGCGCCGGGTGCAGGACCGACGTGGGGTTCGTGGGGTTGCCGATCATCACGAGGTCGGCGCCGGCGGGGACCGGGCCGAGCCGGAAGCCGCCGGTGAGGATGACGCGTGCGACGTCGTGGCCGGCGGCGCGCAGGGCGCTCTCCGGCTCGGTGAACTGCGGGTGCACGACCACGGCGTGACGGGGCCGCAGCACGCGGGCGAGCAGCACGAACGCCTCGGCGGCGCCGGCGGTGAGCAGGACCTCGTCCTCGTCCCGCCCGTGGCGGCGCGCGACCGCCCGCCGGGCGCGGCCCGGATCGGGGTACGCGGCGAGGCCGGCGACGCTGTCGCGCAGCAGGGCGGCGAGCCACTCCGGCGGCGTGCCCTGCCGCACGTTCACGGCGAGGTCGACCAGCCCGGGGCCGACCTCGGCGTCGCCGTGATGCCGCAGGTCAACATCGGTAGTGGCTTCCGGAGGAGGACCCAAAGCCGGACTGACCGGCGTCCGGCACTCCGCCGCGCTCCGCGCCGGACGCCGGTCAGTGGGCATGGACGTGGGTGGGATCGTCGGGGTGGTGGTGCGGCCGCTGGGGCGCGCCGACGCGGTGCTCGAAACCCGGCATCGCCGCCCGGTACACGCACGTGTCGCAGTTCATGCGGATGTCGCCGCGCAGCGCCTCCTCGTAGCGTCCGGCCACGAGGTCGGCCAGCCCCTCGCAGTCGCCGATCACCTCCGCGCAGCGCACCTCGGCGCCCGTGAACGCCCGCGCCTCCGCCGCCACGCGGTCCGGCAGCACGCCGGGGAACAGGAAGTACGGCAGGACGACCACGCGGCGGGCGCCGAGCCGCCGGCAGCGTTCGAGGCCCTCCGGCACTCCCGGGCGCGCCAGGGAGACGAACGCGGTCTCCACCATGGACAGGCCGCGTCCCTCCCACAGCAGCCGGGCCGCCTTGTACACCTCCGCGTTGGCGTCCGGGTCGGTGGAGCCCCGCCCGACGAGCAGCACCGCGGTGTCCGCGCGCTCGGCCCGGTCCAGCACGGCGTCCAGGCGCTCCTCCAGCAGCCGCAGCAGCGTCGGATGCGGGCCCAGCGGACGGCCGTAGGCGTACGTCAGGCCAGGGTGGCGGGCGCGTTCGCGGGCCAGCGCGGCGGGCATGTCGCCCTTGGCGTGCCCGGCCGCCACGAGGACGAGGGGGACCGCCGCGACGTGCCGGTGCCCGGCGGCGTACAGCGAGGCGACCGCGTCGGTCAGCGGCGGCGGCGAGAGCTCGATGAACCCGCCGGCGACGTCCACGGGCAGCCGCCCGCGCAGGCGCTCGACGAACCGGTGGAACTCGGCCACTCCCGCGTCGTCGCGCGTCCCGTGGCCGACCACCAGCAGCGGACTCATGAGCCCTCCTTCGTCGGGGAGGGTGACCACCGTGGCGCGCCCCTTGGTTCCCTCGCTCCGCTCGGTCACGCGCCCTCCTCGAAGTACAGCAGGGCGTTGAGCGCGGCGGCGGCAACGGCCGACCCGCCCTTCTCCGAGACGTTGCTGACGGCGGGCAGGCCGCTGGCGCGCAGCGCGGCCTTCGACTCGGCCGCGCCGACGAACCCGACCGGCAGGCCGATCACGAGCGCCGGCGCGACGCCGTGGGCGATGATCTCCTCCAGCGCGGTCGGCGCGTTGCCGACGACCCAGACCGCGCCCGGTCCCGCCTTGGCGTAGGACAGCCGGATTCCGGCCGCCGAGCGGGTCAGGCCCTCGGGCCTCTCCTCCACGTCGCCGATCGAGCAGATCACCGGCCGGGCGGTGATCCCGGCGGCGACCATCGCGACGTCGGTGACGATCGGCGCGCCGTCGCGCAGCGCCCGCAGCCCCTGCCGGAGGCGGTCCTCGTCGGTGACCAGGTCGGTGGCGTACTCCAGGTCGGCGCTGGCGTGGATGACGCGTTCGGTGACGGCCCGGGTGAGGGGCGGCAGTGCGGCGAGATCGACGCGTGAGCGCAGGATCTCCAGGGACCGCGCCTCGATGGGGTGGATGGTTCTCATCGGTTACGCGGCGTGGAGACTCCGGGCTTCAGGCCGGGGAGGCAACGCCGTTCCCTCCTCAGAATGTCGGTGGTGGTGGTTAGCGTGCGGGCATGCGGTTCCGGCTTGAGCCCTCGCCCGCCCAAGAGAAACTGTTGCTGGAGCACTGTGCGCATGCCCGGTTTGTGTGGAACCTCGCGGTGGAGCAGCGTCAGCATTGGCGGCCGGGCAGGGCGAGCGCGCCGGGCTATGTGGCGCAGTCCCGCCAGTTGACCGAAGCGAGGAAAGAGTTCGCCTGGCTGGCGGCGGGTTCCCAGACGGTGCAGCAGCAGGCGTTGCGTGACTTCGCCCAAGCCATGGCGAACTTCTTTGCTGGGACGCATCGACGGCCCACCTGGCGTAATGCGGGCGTGCACGAAGGTTTCCGGATCGTCGGGCAACGTGGCAACCAGTGGGACCTGCGTCGCCTGTCCCGCAAGGTGGGTCAGGTGAGGGTCCCGAAGGTGGGCTGGGTGCGATTCCGCTGGTCGCGCGATGTTGCCGACCAGGCCAAGTCGTTTCGGGTAAAGCGGGATCGGGCGGGGCGCTGGCACGTCTGCTTCGCTATGTTCTCCCCACTGATCGACGGCCCCGATACGGGTGAGATCGTCGGTGTCGACCGTGGCATGGCCGTCTCGGCCGCGCTGTCCACCGGTGAGCTGTTGTCGGCGCCTGGCCTGCGCGATACCGAGGCCAGGCGCTTGTTGCGGTTGCAGCGCCGGCTGGCGCGGGCGAAGCGGGGGTCGAACCGGCGCAGGCGCATCAAGACCGCCATCGGCCGGTTGAAGGCGCGTGAAGCTGACCGGCGCAAGGACTGGGTCGAGCGGACCTCCACCGATCTGGCCCGCCGCTTCGACCTCATCCGTGTCGAAGACCTGAAGATAAAAATTATGGTCCGTTCCGCGCGCGGCACCCCCGCCGCGCCGGGGAAGAACGTGCGGGCCAAAGCCGGGCTCAACCGGGCCATCCACGCAGCCGGATGGGGCCAACTGGCGACCCGCCTGGAGCAGAAGGCACCGGGCCGGGTGGAGAAGATCGATCCCGCGTACACATCCCAGACCTGTCATGCCTGTGGGCATTGCGCAGCGGGCAACCGTGAGAGCCAAGCGGTTTTTCGCTGTCGCGCCTGCGGGCACACCGATAACGCGGACGTGAACGCGGCCAAGAACATCGCGGCAGGACGTGCCGTGACGTTCCTGCCCCGACCAACCGACCCCGGCCGACCTCCCGAGCGGGGAGCCCTCCAGCCGTTGGGCGGGGCAGTGAACCGCGAACCTCAACCTTTTCTCTCTTCTGCGTAGGGGGATCGGTTGGAATCCCCGCCTTCAGGCGGAGGAGGACGTCAAGGCTCCTCGATGGCGTCCACGGGGCGGACCTCGACGCGGTCACCGCAGCCGGTGCGGCGGGAGAGGACGTGGCGGGGACCCGCGCGGTCGGCGCCCGCGTGGGGCCGAATGGCGCGTTCGGGGCGGGTCGGCAGGCACGCGCCGCAGCGCGAGGTGGTCCGTACGGTCAGGCCCATCGGTACCCCCGGGGGGTGACGAAACGCCCGGCCACCGTGCGGCTGCGGCTGGAGCCGACGACCACGACCGTGAACATGTCGACCCGGGCGGGGTCGACCTCCGCCAGGGTGGTCAGCGTGACCGACTCGTCGGGGCGGCCGGCGTTGCGCACGTACCCGACCGGCGTCGAGGGCGGGCGGTGGGCGGCGAGGAGGCTCAGCGCCTTGGGCAGCTGCCAGTCGCGGGCCCGGCTGCGCGGGTTGTAGAAGCACACCGTGAAGTCGCCCTCCGCGGCGGCCGTGACGCGGCGCTCGATGACCTCCCAGGGCGTGTGCAGGTCCGACAGGGAGATGTACGCGTGGTCGTGGCCGAGCGGCGCGCCGAGGAGGTTCGCGGCGGCCACGGCGGCGGTGACGCCCGGCACGCCCTCGACGTCGATGTCGTCCCCGGCGAACTCCAGGGCCGGGCTGGCCATCGCGTAGATCCCCGCGTCACCCGAGCCGATGAGCGCCACCGCCCGGCCCTCCGTCGCCTCCGAGACGGCGGTACGGGCCCGCTCCTCCTCCTGGCCGAGGCCCGAGGCGAGCACCCGCGTGCCGGGGCGGAGCAGGTCGCGCACCTGCTCGACGTACTGGTCCAGGCCGACGACGACGGAGGCGCGCTGGAGCACGGCGACCGCCCGGGGGGTGAGCAGGTCACGGGCGCCGGGGCCGAGTCCGACGATCGAGAGGCGTCCGCGCGGCCTCAGCCGGGCGACGGCCGCGGTGGCGTGCGCCGACTTGTGCTTCTCCACGACGAGCCGCGCGCCCGGTCCGGCGGTGAGCAGCGCGGCGGCCTCGGCGACGCTGGGCGTGCCGACCTCGGCGCGTACGACGTCGGAGGGGTTCGGCACCGCCACGGAGGCCAGCGCGCCGGCCGGGTGGGTGACGACCTCCCAGCCGCGTTCGCGCGCCACCTGGAGGATGCCCTCCTCGTCGGCCTTCAGGTCGGCGGTCGCCAGGTGGCGCACGGACTCGGGCGCCAGCTCGCCCTCGGCCAGGACCGAGTCCACGAGCGCGGACACCTCGGCCGCCGGCACCCCGCGCGCCGAGCCGACGCCCACGACGAGGGACTTCGGGCGGTAGACGAGGGCGCCGTCGAACCAGCCCGCGTGGCACATGCAGTCGTACGCGGCCTGGTCGCTGACCAGGATCCGGTGGCCGCCGGGCGGCGCCTCGGGCGAGACGTTCGGCGGAAGGGGCGGCAGCGGCCAGCCCTCGGCGCCCTCCAGGCGCACCGGCTCTCCCGACAGCACGGCGGCTCCGACGTGCGCGAGCAGCTCGTGGTTGTGCACGGTGAAGCCCAGGTCGGCGCCGTAGGAGTCGAGCGGTGTCACGTTGCTCGCCTCGCTCGCGGTGGTCACCACCGGCGTGCAGCCGAGCACGCCGGTCAGCCGGTGGGCGAGGAGGTTCGCGCCGTGGTGGCCGCCGAGCACGGCGACCGCGAACGCCATCGACTCGTCCACGCAGACGACGGCCGGGTCGGTCGTCTTGTGGCCGAGCAGCGGTGCCAGTACGCGCACTGTCGCGCCGACGGCGAGGAAGCTCACCACGGCGTCGCAGGTGCGCCACGCCTCGCGCAGGGCGTCGGCGGCCTTCTGATCGGTCAGGAGCCGCACCTCATCCGGCCAGGCCGCCTGAAGCGCCGCCGCGGCCGTACGCCCGCCCGCGGTGGCGGCGACCACTCCGATCACGAGAGCCTCCCCGCCAGCAGGAACACCGGGTTCTGCGCGTCGAGGCGGAACGAGCCGCCCGGGAGGTCGGCGAAGCGCGAGGCGGCGAGCTGCACGCCCTCGACGGTGTATCCGGCGTCGGTGAACGCGCGGCGGGCCCCCGCGGCGCGGTCGACCGCGGCGTACGTGGCGACGACCGTCTCCGGGCGGCGGGCCAGCACGCCGCCGAGCGCGTCCAGCCCCCCGCCGCCGACGAAGGCCGCGTCCGGGTCGGGCAGCCCGTCGAAGGCCTCCGGCGCGCTGCCCCGTACGAGCCGCACACCCGCACCGGCGTTCTCCTGGATCAGCTCGCAGGCGGACGGGTCGCGTTCGACGGCGATGACGGCGGCGTGGTGTGCGGCGCACTCGATGCCGACCGAGCCGCTGCCGGCACCGACGTCCCAGACGAGCATGCCGAGGGTCGGGCGGAGCCGGGCCACGGCGACCGCGCGCACCTCCCACTTGGTGATCATCCCGGCGCGGTGCCGGTAGCCGTCGCCGGCCCACGTACGCGGCGGCGCGGCGGGCTGGTTGTGCGTCCGCGCGGCCGGCTCGGGCGCCGGCTCCCGCACGGCGAGCACGACGTTCGGCTCGGCCCACGTGCGCGCCGCCGCCTCGGCCGGCGCGCACCGGGTGACCCGCTCGTCGCCGGAGCCCAGCCGCTCGGCGACGTACAGCGTGACGTCCCAGCCGGCGAGCGCGGCGCCCAGCTCCGCCGGGCCGTACCCGGGCGCGGTGAACACGGCCGTCTTGGGCATGGCCCGGCACGCGTTCACCGCCGTGCGCGGGTCGCGGCCGTGCGCGCTCACCACCACCGCGTCGTCCCACGGCAGGCCGACCCGCGCGAACGCGCCGGCCACCGAGGACACCGCGGGCAGCACCTCCGGCGTGTGGCCGCGCTCGCGCAGGGCCCGTACGATGCCGAAGAACCCGGGGTCGCCGCTGGCCAGCACGACGGCGTCGTCGGCCGCACCGACATGGTCGAGGGCCGCGGCGACGTCGCCCATGACCACCTGGCGGACGTGCGCCGGCGGGCGTACCGCCTCCAGGTGCCGCCGTCCCCCGACCACCACCGAGGCGGCGGAGAGACGGTCCATCGCCCGGCGCGGCAGCGGGGACCCGTCGCAACCCACGACCGTGATCATCTGCTGAGCCGTCCGTACATCGCGATCATGCGCTGGCCGGTGGGGTCGACGAGGACGACCTGGGCGGCGATCGTGCGACCGGCCTCCGTGGTGAGGCGCTCCACCACCTCGGCGACCCGGCGGCACAGCTCGCGCCCGGCCCGGCCCAGCAGTCCCGCGCCCTCCCACAGCTCGTACGCGTGCGGCACCGCGCCGGCCTCCGCGACCCGCGCGGCCAGCTCGTCCGGGCCGCCCATCGTCCGCGTGATCTCGGCGAGCAGGTCGGTGTCCGCCTTCGAGCGCGTGTAGTGCGTCGTCAGCACGCCGGAGGCGAGCCTGGCCAGCCTGCCGGCCGTCCCGACGAAGACCACCTGGGTGACGCCGTGCTCCACGGCCCCGCGCAGCGCCGCGCCGGTGAAGTCACCGGCCTCCACGAAGCACACCTCGGGCAGCTGCGGCAGCAGCCGCCGCGCGCCCTTCTCGGTGCCGCTCCCGGCGCACAGGACGAGCGTGCGCTCCTCGCGCGCGGCCATCACCGCGACCGCCCGCTCGACGCCCGCCCGCCAGGACGCCGTCGAGAACGGTCGCACGACCCCGGCCGTGCCGAGGCTCGATATCCCGCCGAGGACGGCGAGCCGTCCGTTCGCCGTGCCGCGCGCCACACCGGCCGCCGTCCCGCCGTCGGGCACCGAGATGACGATGCGTACTCCTCTTGTCTTCAGGTCCACAGACTCCCCCACCGCCTGTTCGATCGTCGTGCGTCACGTCAGGATCGTGGTCCGCGTCCTTGATCACCACTGCCCCGGCCCGGGCGGCGCGGATCGGGCGCGAATCGGCGGCGAGCCTCACCCGCCGGCCCCGCCCCGGAGCACCTTTCGCGCCGCGGGGTCGGCGCGCCGGTGGCCGTGGAAGTGGCCCGGGTGGTACAGGTGCGAGCGGGTTCCGCCCGCCTCCAGCGCCGGGCCGACGAGCACGAGCGTGTGCTTCCACAGCCGGTGCGCGCGCGTGGTCTCGGCGAGCTCGTCCAGGCGGCAGCGCACG
Source organism: Actinoallomurus oryzae (assembly GCF_039541955.1). Taxonomy (NCBI): domain Bacteria; kingdom Bacillati; phylum Actinomycetota; class Actinomycetes; order Streptosporangiales; family Thermomonosporaceae; genus Actinoallomurus; species Actinoallomurus oryzae. The sequence continues at coordinate 69,065 of NZ_BAABHF010000045.1, forward strand.
ATCAGCTCGTCGGGCCAGGTGCACTGGTAGGCGACCACGCACGGGGTGTCCGGCGGGTAGCCGCCCTCCAGCAGCTCCTCCTGGAGCTGCCGTGACCGGGCCGCCGACAGGAACAGCGCCATCGTCGTGCCGTGCCGGGCGAACTCCCGCACCTCCTCGCCCGGCGGCATCGGCGTCTTGCCGCCGCCGAGACGGGTCAGCACGACCGACTGGGCCACCTCGGGAATGGTCAGCTCGCGGCCGACCGCCGCGGCCACCGCGGAGAAGCTGGACACGCCGGGGACGATCTCGGTGGCCAGGCCGAGGTCCGCGCAGCGGTCGAGCTGTTCCTGCAGCGCGCCCCACAGCGCCGGGTCGCCGGAGTGGATCCGCGCGACGGTGAGACCCTCGGCGGCGGCGCGCTCGTAGTAGGGCAGCACGCCCTCCATCGGCAGGGCCGCCGAGTCGACGATCTCGGCGTCCGCGCGTGCGTGCGTCAGGACGTCCTCGTGGACCAGGCTCGCCGCCCAGATCACCACGTCGGCCTCGGCGATCGCGCGTGCGGCGCGGAAGGTCAGCAGGTCCGCGGCGCCCGGCCCGGCCCCGACGAACACCACCCGGCCACTGGTCATGACTCTCCCGCCTTCAGTTTCCCGCCCAGGGACGTACGGCGTCCGGGCACGATCAGGGTGGACAGGTACGGCACCGGGCCGGTGAGCTCGCGCGCCGGGCGGACGTCCTCGTCGGGCAGGCCGAGCCGCGCGCCGTACACCGCGCCGCCGAGCCGTCCGGCGTCGGCGACCGCGGCCAGCACCTCGTCCGCGACCCGGCCGAACTTGTACGCCACGACCGTGTCGCCGGTCGCCAGCGCCGTCCGCAGCGCTCCGGCGCCGCCGGTGAGCGGCACGAGGGTGAGCGACTCGGTACCCTCGGCGAGGACCGTGCCCGACCGCGCGGCGAGGTCCTGCATCGCCGTGATGCCCGGCACGGTCTCCACCTCGACGCCCGGCGCGCGCTCGCGTACGGACTGGGCGAGGTAGGTGAAGGTGGAGTAGACGTTCGGGTCGCCGATGGTGGCGAACGCGACCGTACGGGCGCCCTGCTCGAAGGCCTCGACGACGCGGCGCGCGGCGGCGTCCCAGGCGTTCGCGCGGCGCTCGGTCACCCCGCCCCGGTCGTTCAGCGCGAAGACGACGCGTTCGGCCTTGTCGGCGTGTGCCCGGACGACGGCCTCGGCGCGGCCCTGCTCGTCGGGCGCCATCACCGGGACGAGTACGAGGTCCGCCTCGCGCAGCACGCGCACGCCGCGGACCGTGACGAGCTCGGGGTCGCCGGGCCCGACCCCGACGCCGACGAGCCTCACAGCTCCCCCTTCAGCAGCCGGAACCGCACCATGTCGGCCATCTTTCCGCCGGGCAGGGGGCGGGCCTCGGGGAGCACGCCCTCCCGCGTGAAGCCGGCCCGCTCGGCGACGCGCTGCGACGCGACGTTGCCGACCGCGGCGAGCAGCTCGATGCGTGTCAGCCCCAGCCCGAAGGCGTGACGTGCCACCGCGCGCACGGCCTCGGTGGCGTGACCCCGCCCGCGCGCGGCCGGGCCCAGCCAGTAGCCGGTCTCGGCCGCACCCGTGTCCCAGTCGGCGCGCCCGATGCCGACCGCGCCCTCCAGCCGGCCGGTCTCCGGCGGGACGATCGCGAGGTTGAGCGCCCGCGACAGGTCGCCGGAGGCCTCCTCGGTGCACCAGCGCACGGCCTTCTCTCTGGTGAAGTCCTCCGACCAGGGCATCCAGCGGCGGACTTCGTCGTCCACGGCGGTCAGGTAGGCGTCGACGTCTCCCGCGTCGATCGGCCGCAGGGTGAGGCGGCCGGCGCGGAGCGTCACGGGCGCGAAGGCGGTCGTCAAAGCTCCCCCTTCAGCAGGCTGAACAGCACCATGTCGGCCCGCCCGGCCGGTGTGGGACGCGCCTTTCGGAGCACGCCCTCCCGGGTGAAGCCGGCCCGCTCGGCGACGCGCTGCGACGCGAGGTTGCCGGTGGCGGCGAGCAGCTCCAGCCGGTGCAGGCCGAGGTCGAAGGCGTAGCGGGCCACCTCGCGCACCGCCTCGGTGACGTAGCCGTGCCGCCGGTCGGCGGGCCCGATCCAGTAGCCGGTCTCGGCCACGCCCGTGTCCCAGTCGGCGCGGCTGATCCCGATCACGCCGCCGAACCGGCCGGTGCGGTCCGGCACGATCGCGAAGGAGGTCTGCCGCTGCGGGTCGAGGAACGCGTCCTTGGTGCACCACTGGCGCGCGCTCTCGAGCGTGTACCCCTGCGCCCACGGCATCCACCGCCGCACGACCTGGTCGACGGCGGCGAAGCAGTCGGGCGCGTCGTTTTCCTCGGGCGGCCGGAGGACCAGGCGCTCGGTACGCAACCTGACAGGTCCGAAAGACGTCATGAGCCCTCCTTCGTCGGGGAGCGTGACCACAGGGGCGCGTCCTTGATTCCCTCGCTTCGCTCGGTCATGAGATATCGCTCGCGAGCAGGCTGAACAGCACGGCGTCGGAGCGCTGCCCGGATCCGATGAGCATCGCCTCGCGCAGGACGGCCTCGCGGGTGAAGCCGGCCTTCTCCGCGACGCCCTGGGAGGCGACGTTGCCGACCGCGGCGAGCAGCTCCATGCGGTGCATGCCCTTCTCGAAGGCGTACGCGGCCACGCCGCACGTCGCCTCGACCGCGTACCCCCTGCGGCGCGCCCAGGGCGCCATCCAGTAGCCGACCTCGGCGCGGCCGTCGGCCCAGTCGGTACGGCCGAGGCCGATCGAGCCGGCGAACCGCTCGTCGGCGACGATGGCGAAGTTCATCGCCCGCGCCGGGTCGGTGTGGGCGTGCGTCGTGCACCAGTCGACGGCGGTCTGCATCGTCTGCGTCGCCGCCCATGGCATCCAGCGCCGGATCTCCGCGTCCTCGCTGGCGGCGAGGACGTCCTTCGCGTCGTCTTCTTCGAACGGCCGCAGCAGCAGTCGTTCGGTCTCCAGCAGAACACCCTCGTCGAAAGTCATGCGGCGGCCCCCACAAAACGCATTGCCATCTGTGGCATCCCAGCCCAGTGGAGATGAAGGTATGAGGCAAGGCAATTTGCCGAGGTGAAGCCATCCGGCCCCTCGGCGGACCACTGCCAGGCGGGCGATGTGTCCGGTCCCCGCGAGCAGACGGTGCGGTGGAACTCGTGCCCGCGCACCCGCTCACCGGCCCGCGCCACCGGCGAGTCGCGCACCGCGACCGCCTCCCGGTAGCCGAGCGTGAGCCGCCCGGTCATCCGCGCCTCCGCGTCGAGCACACCGCACATCGGCAGGTCGTCGAGCCGGCGGGCGAGGTACAGCAGGCCGGCGCACTCGGCGTAGATCGGGCCGCGGAACGCCGCGACCGCGCGGCGCAACGGCTCGTTGGCCGACAGCTCCGCGGCGTACGTCTCGGGAAATCCGCCGCCGATCACCACTCCGCCGGTCTCCGGCGGCAGGGCGGTGTCGCGCAGGGGGTCGAACCGCACGACCTCGGCGCCCGCGGCGGCGAGCAGCTCCTCGTTCTCGGCGTAGCCGAACGTGAACGCCGGGCCACCCGCGACCGCGATCCGCGCCCGCCCGGCCGGCGCGGCGACGGCCGGGTTCCAGGGCTCGGCGGCCGACGGCCCGGCGGTGTTCGCGAGCGCGACCAGGGCGCGCAGGTCGCAGCCCTCGGCGACGAGCGCACCCAGGCGCTCGACGGTGGCGAGGGCCTCGGGACGGCGTTCGGCGGCCGGGATCAGGCCGAGATGACGTGACGGCGTGGCCGCGTCGTCGCGGCGGCGCAGCACGCCCAGGACGGGCAGGCCGGTCTCCTCCACCGCCGCGCGGCAGATCTCCTCGTGCCGGTCCGAGCCGACCCGGTTGAGGATCACGCCGCCGATCCGCACGCCGGGGTCGTAGGTCACGAAGCCGTGCACGAGGGCCGCGACCGACCGGCCGGCGGAGGCGGCGTCCACGACCAGCACCACCGGGGCGCCGAGCAGCTTGGCGACGTGGGCGGTCGAGGCGAACTCCCCCGCACCTGCCGCGCCGTCGTACAGGCCCATCACGCCCTCGACGACGGCGATGTCCGCGTCGCGCGCGCCGTGCAGGAACAGCGGCTCGACGAGGTCCTCGGCGGTCAGCCACGGGTCGAGGTTGCGGCCCGGCCGCCCGGCGGCGAGCGCGTGGTACCCCGGATCGATGTAGTCCGGCCCCACCTTGTGCGGCGAGACGTCGAGGCCCTGCGCGGCCAGCGCGGCGATCAGCCCGGTGGCGACGGTCGTCTTGCCGCTCCCGGACGTGGGGGCGGCGACCACGAGCCGCGGGATCACCACTCGATGCCCTTCTGGCCCTTCTGCCCGGCGTCCATGGGGTGCTTGACCTTGCCCATCTCGGTGACCAGGTCGGCGATCTCCAGGAGCCGGGGGTCGGCGTCGCGGCCGGTGACGATGACGTGCTGGTGGCCGGGGCGCGCCGCCAGCGTGGCGACCACGTCGTCCACGTCCACCCAGCCCCACTTCATCGGGTAGGTGAACTCGTCCAGGACGTAGAGCTTGTAGGTCTCGGCGGCGAGGTCGCGCTTGATCTGCTCCCAGCCCTCGCGGGCGTCCGCGGCGTGGTCGTCCTCCGTGCCGGGCCGCTGGATCCACGACCAGCCCTCGCCCATCTTGTGCCAGGCGACCGTCCCGCCCTCGCCGGACGCGCCGAGCACGCGCAGCGCGCGCTCCTCGCCGATGCGCCACTTGGCGGACTTGACGAACTGGAACACCCCGATCGGCCAGCCCTGGTTCCAGCCGCGCAGCGCCAGCCCGAAGGCGGCGGTCGACTTGCCCTTGCCCTGGCCGGTATGGACGATCACGAGCGGGCGGTTGCGCCGCTGCCGCGTGGTCAGCCCGTCGTCCGGCACGCTCTCCGGCTTGCCTTGTGGCATCAGGCGACCCTCCGATCGCGTACGACGCCGGCCAGGCCGTCGGCGGGCAGGTCCTCCAGGCGGACGAGTTCGGCGCCGAGGCGTTCGGCGAGGCGGGCCGCGAGGCCGAGGCGCACCGGGCCGCTCTCGCAGTCGACCACCACCGAGGCGGCATCCCGCAGCAGGGCGGCGGCGCGCAGCGCGTCGTCGACCGAGCCGTGCGTCGCGCGGCCGTCGGTGACGATGACGACGAGCGGGCGCCGTGCCGGGTCGCGCAGGTGCTCGGCGCGCAGCACGCCGGCGGCCCGCAGCAGCCCGGCGGCGAGCGGCGTACGGCCTCCCGTCGGCAGGTCCTCCAAGCGGCGCGCGCCGGCCTCGACCGAGGAGGTCGGCGGCAGCGCCGTCTCGGCGTCGCGACCCCGGAAGGTGACCAGGCCGACCTTGTCGCGCCGCTGGTAGGCATCGAGGAGCAGGCTGAGCACGGCGCCCTTGACCGCGCGCATGCGCCGCCGGGCCGCCATCGAGCCGCTGGCGTCGACGACGAACAGCACGAGGTTGCCCTCACGGCCCTCGCGGACCGGTTCGCGGATGTCGTCGGCGCGAATCACCAGGCCCGGTCCGCTGCGTCCGCGCGACCGCTGATGGGGCGCGGCGGCGAAGAGGGTGCCGGCGAGGTGCACGGTGCGAAAGCCCGGCCGGGCGCCGGTCGTACGGCCGTACGGGGTGCGCGAGCGGGAGCGGCGGCCGGGCGCGCCCTCGCCGATGCCCGGCACGACGAACAGCCGCGGCCGGTAGGCGGCGTCGGCCGGGGAGGTCTTCAGCCGGTCGGCGCCGGACGCCGCGTTGCCCGACAGCGCCTGGCCGATGTCGACCAGGGCCCCCTCGGCCGGCAGGTCCACCGCGTCGGGCAGGGGCGTGCCGGAACCCGGGCCGTCGGGATCGGTGTCCGGGTCGGGTTCGGGCTCGGGCTCGGGGTCCTCGGTGGTGATCTCCGAGCCGTCCTCCTCGGCCGGCGGCCGAGGCTCGGGGACCGGCGGCGAGGGAGGCTTCGGCCGGCTGGAGCCGGGCCGTGGGTCCTCCTCGGTGTCGTAGTCGCCGGTGCGGTCCAGCACGTCGTCGAGCCGGTCCTCGTCCAGGCCGGGCGCGTCGAAGGGGTCACGGCGCCGCCGGTGCGGCAGCGCGAGGCGCGCGGCGAGGCGTACGTCGGCGGGCGTGACGGCGCCGCGGTCGTGCCAGGCGGCCAGCGCGATCGCGGCGCGGGCCATCACCAGGTCGGCCCGGAGCCCGTCGACCTCGAACTCCGCGCAGACCGCGGTGATCTGCCGCAGCGCGCCGTCGGACAGCACGACCTCGGGGAGACGGTCGCGGGCGGCCCGGATGTGCCAGGCCAGCTCGGCGTCGGCGCGCGCCCAGTCGGCCGTGAACCCGGCCGGGTCGGCCTCGTAGGCGAGGCGCCGGCGTACGACCTCGGCGCGCTCGTCGGGGTCACGCGTGGCGGCGACCTCGGCGGTCAGCCCGAACCGGTCGAGCAGCTGCGGGCGCAGCTCGCCCTCCTCGGGGTTCATGGTGCCGACGAGCAGGAACCGGGAGGCGTGCCGCACCGAGACGCCCTCGCGCTCGACGTAGGACTGCCCCATCGCCGCGGCGTCCAGCAGCAGGTCCACCAGGTGGTCGTGGAGGAGGTTCACCTCGTCGACGTAGAGCACGCCCCGGTGCGCGGCGGCGAGCAGGCCGGGCTGGTAGGCGCGCACCCCCTCGGTGAGCGCCCGCTCGATGTCCAGCGAGCCGACGAGGCGGTCCTCCGACGCGCCGACCGGGAGCTCGACGAGCCGGGCGGGGCGCTCCTGCCGTTCCGCGTCGTCGTGCGGGCCGTCGGGGCACTCGGGGTCGGGCGCGTCCGGGTCGCAGGAGAACCGGCAGCCCGCCACGGCGGAGATGGCCGGCAGCAGCCCGGCGAGCGCACGGACGATGGTCGACTTCGCGGTGCCCTTCTCGCCGCGTACGAGGACGCCGCCGACCGACGGCGACACCGCGTTGATCAGCAGGGCGAGCTTGAGGTCCTCGAGCCCCGCCACGGCGGAGAACGGGTAGGTGTTCACCCGGTGTTCGTCCTTCCTCGGGTTGCGCGCCCGTAGGTGGCCTGCAGGTGGCGGCCGGAGTCTCCTGGCTCCCGGATCGTCACCCGCCCTCGGCCTTCCGGCTTACGCCGTGGCCGTCGGTGAGGGCGAACTCCCCGGTCACAGTTGCGCGACAGCCCCGGAGTCTCACCGGGTTCCTCCGCGTACCGCCGACGCACAGCATCGCACACAGCCGATCCGTCCTCGACAGGTGTGTGCCGGTCTGTTCCTGTTTGAATGGAACACGTTCTACTTCTTCCGGAGGTGCGCATGAGGCTCGGCATCAACCTCGGCTACTGGCAGCGGGACCCCGTGGACGACACCGAAACCGTGCTCGCCGCCGAGCGCCTGGGCTATGACCAGGTCTTCACCGCGGAGGCGTACGGATCGGACGCCTTCACCACGCTGACCTGGTACGGCGCGCGCACCTCGCGGATCGGCCTGGGCACGGCGGTGACGCAGATGTCGGCACGCACCCCGGCCGCCACCGCCATGCACGCGCTGACCCTCGACGCGCTGTCCGGCGGACGGCTCACGCTCGGGCTCGGCGCGTCCGGGCCGCAGGTGGTGGAGGGCTGGTACGGCGTGCCGTTCGCCCGTCCGCTCGCTCGCACCCGCGAGTACGTCCAGATCCTGCGCGACGTGTGGCGACGCGCCGACCCGGTGACCAGTCCCGGCCCGCACTACCCGCTGCCGCTGCGGTCGTACGGGGTGGGCGACGGGGTGACGGGCCTGGGCAAACCGCTGAAGTCGATCGCGCACCCGGTCCGCCCGGACATCCCGGTCTACCTCGGCGCGGAGGGCCCGAAGAACGTCGCGCTATCGACCGAGATCGCCCAGGGCTGGCTGCCGCTGTTCGTCGACCCGGAGCGCATCGAACCGGTCTTCGGCGCGTCACTGCGCGACCGCCCGGACGGCTTCGAGATCGCCGCGACCGTCACCACGATCGTCACCGACGACCTGACGGCCGCGCTGGAGGTGGCCAAGATCCCGCTGGCGTTCTACATCGGCGGCATGGGCGCCCGCGACCGCAACTTCCACCTGGACCTGATCGGCCGGCTGGGGTACGCCGAGGAGGCCGCGCGGGTGCAGGACCTGTTCCTCGCGGGCCGCCGGGACGAGGCGGTCAAGGCCGTCCCGGACGCCCTGGCCGACGCCATCTCCCTGCTCGGCCCCCTGGGCCGCATCCGCGAACGGCTGGAGCTGTGGCTGGACTCCCCCGTGACCACCCTGCTGATCGCCGGCGTGAAGGACGAACCGACCCTCAAGGCGATCCGCGCCATGGTACCCGCGTAAGCGCCGGCGCCCTATCCAGAACGAGCGGGCCGTTCTCCCGGCTTGTCAGCACCCCGACCTTCGTCACCCACCGTTGTGGGACGTAGCGTCGAGTAGAGGATCTGGTCGTGCCAGTGTCCGGCGCGCCACTGGGCCTGGCGGAGGACGCCCTCGCGTTCGAAGCCCGCCTTCTCCAGGGCCCGCTGCTCGGCGAGGTTGCCGCTGTCGGTGAAGGCCTGGATCCGCTGGGCACGCGTGTGGTCGAACAGGTAGGCCACCAGGAGCCGTTGCGCCTCCGTGCCGATCCCCCGGCCCTGACGGCTCGGCCGCAGCCCGATCGCGACGGTCCAGCACCACGACGTCTCCGGACGCCCCCACGAACTCTTGAACCACTCGACCCGGCCCGCGACGTCGCCGCCCTCTTCACAGACCGTGAGAGTGCCGCCGTCCGGCGTGAGCAGGCCCGTCTCGGCGAAGCGGCGCCGCAGGTCGACGGGGCTGCGGTACCCGAACCACTGATGGACGCCGGTCCCCTCGGGACCTGAGAACTCGGCCTCGAAGAGCTCGAGGTCCGCCTGCGTGACGGGCCGCAGGACCACCCGCGCATTGATCACGCGTGAACACTACGAGACGCCGGCGGGTTCAGTCCCAGGCGCGGGAGAGCATCCAGGTGTCGCTCGCCTCGTCGTAGCGGAGCTCGTACACGCCGATCTCGTGGTCCGGGGTGGCCTCCACCTGCCAGAACTCCCGGGCGGCCGGCTCCTCGGCGTCCGGGTTCCGGTCGCGCCACCAGTCGCGGCTGGTCACCCAGTGGTCCAGGACGCGCAGCACGGTGTAGAGACGCCCGTGCCAGACGAACCGTGACGGCCGGCCGTCGGCCCGCCAGACCTCGACCGGGTCGCCGTACGCCCGGCTCATCCGGACACCGTCCACACGTCTCGTCGCCGCCTTCCCGGTCGAACGCCGCCGAAGTGCCCGGGGGAAGACAGGCGTCATCGAACATACGTTCGCATCGGTGTTTTGGGAAGAGGGTGACCGGCGCCGATCGGTGATCCGACCGCGACGCGCCGTGCGGATCCGGCGTCCCGCACCGTCAGATCACCGTTTCGGAGCTCCGCTACCCGACAAAAGGATGAGCGACATAGCATTGAACAGGTAAAGTGCGATGTCGTGGCAAGAGGTACTCGTACGACAACGGTGCGTAACGCTTATTTTCACGACAATCCGCTTAAATGAGGCATAGCGGTAGTGTCGGGCAAAAACTCCGTCCATCTCCCTTCGATCCGGCCTACGCTTCCTCAGCGGTCAACGGCCCCGGACCGATGATCCGTCGTCCGCCGCCACCGCCCGCAGCGGCTCCTCTTTCCGTCCACCACCCCTCGTTCAACTCCCCGTCCCGGACGGTCGCTCTGGAGGTGCTCGATGTCCGACGTGCAAAGCCCCACCGTCCGCCGTCGCCGACTGGGCATGGAACTCCGCAGGTTGCGTGAGGCCTCGGGCCTCATGATCGAAGATGTCGCCAAGCACCTCGAATGCTCGATGTCGCGGGTCAGCCGCATCGAGACCGGCAAGTCCGTCGCCCGGATCAGGGACGTGCGCGACATGCTCGACCTGTACAAGGTCGGCGACGAGGCCCAGCGCGAGCAGCTGCTCACCCTGGCCAAGGACGCCCAGCAGCGGGGCTGGTGGACCGAGTACGAATCGGTGCTGTCCGCGGGGCTGGACACCTACGTCGGGCTGGAGGCCTCGGCGGCCTCGCTCCGCACCTTCCAGACCCACCTCGTTCCCGGGCTCCTGCAGACCGAGGAGTACGCCCGCGCGCTGATCAAGGTCGGGCGGCCCACCGAGAGCCCCGCCAACATCGACCGGATGATCTCCCTGCGCCAGCGGCGCCAGGCCATGCTCGCCGACGCCGGCACCCTGGAGCTGTGGGCCGTGCTCGACGAGGCGGTGCTGCGCCGGCCCATCGGCGGCGTCACGGTCATGCGCGCCCAGCTCGCGCGGTTGCTCGAGGCGGACGAACTCCCCAGTGTCACGATCCAAGTGCTGCCGTTCGCCCGCGGCGCCCATCCCGGGCTCGGCGGCGCTTTCACCATCATCGGCTTCCCCGACCCGACGGATCTGGACGTCGTGTACGTCGATTCCCCCGCGGGGAACATTTTCCTGGAGAAGGACAGAGACGTCCGCCGCCACACCACCTGGTTCGACCATCTACGAGCCGCCGCGCTGCCGCCGGACGAGTCGACCGACTTCATCGCCGCGATCGCCGATGAGTTCAAGAAAACGTCCCCGTACCCACGGGGATGATCGGTTCACCATGAAAGGAGAGGTGGGGGATGGGTTGCGACCCCGATCTCGCGGACACCGGCTGGCGTACGAGCAGCCGCAGCTCGCAGGGGGCGGACTGCGTCGAAGTGAGCGTCCTCGAAATCGTGAGCGAGCACTGACGTAACTGCTCCGAACGGCCGCGGGGGTCGGTCCCCCGCGGCCGTCCTCGGGAGGTCGGTCGGCCGGTGGGGAGAACAGGCTCGGGCGCGGGATACGGTCGGACGCGTAACCGAGCGAAGGAGCACGAATGCTGCCCTGGTCGGCCGAACTCGCCGGACGCATCGACGAGCACATCCTCAGCAGTGACCTGCTGCGCGGCAACCCTCTCGGCGACCCGCACGAGCGCCCGCTGGAGGTGTACGTCCCGCCGGGGTACGACGAAGAGCCGGAGCGGCGTTACCCGTCCGTCTACGTGATCCAGGGCTACACCGGCCAGCTGCCCATGTGGCACAACCGCGCGCCGTGGCGGCCGACCTTTCCCGAGCTCGCCGACCAGGTGTTCGCCCGGAGAGAGGCCCCGCCGGTCATCGTCGTCTACGTCGACGCCTGGACCTCGGTCGGCGGCAGCCAGTTCCTCGACTCGCCCGGCACCGGGCGCTACCACTCCTACCTGTGCGACGAGGTCGTGCCCTACGTCGACGCCCGCTACCGCACGCTGGCGAGCCGCGACCACCGCGCGATCAGCGGGAAGTCCAGCGGCGGCTACGGCGCGATGATCGCACCGATGCTGCGGCCGGACGTGTTCGGCGCGCTGGCCACCCACGCGGGCGACGCGCTCTTCGACGTCTGCTACCGGCCGCACTTCCCCAAGGCGGCGCGGCAGCTGCGCGACTCCTACGACGGGTCGGTGGAGGCCTTCCTGACCGACTTCCGCGGCCGGATCGCGGGCACCAAGGACACCGACCTCTCCCTGATCGAGCAGTACGGCTACTCCGCGGCCTACTCCGCCGACGAGGACGGCACCGTACGGCTGCCCTTCGACGACACCGGCAACGTGATCCCCGAGGTCTGGGAGCGCTGGCTGGCCTGGGACCCCGTGCTGATGGCCGCGCGCCCCGAGCACGCCGAGGCGCTGCGGTCGCTGCGCGGCATCTGGATCGACGCCGGCACCCGCGATGAGTACCACCTCGACTTCGGCGCGGTCGCGTTCCGGCGCGCGGTCGAGGCCGCCGGCGTCGCCGACGACGACGTCCACTTCGAGCTGTTCGACGCCGGGCACGGCGCCATCGAGTACCGCTACCCGCTCGCCCTCGCCTGGCTCGCCGAACGCCTCACAGCCTAGGCAGGCTCGCGCGGAACACCGTGCCGGACCCGGTCACCTCGACCGGGCCGCCGCGGTGCCCGGCGAACACGGCGTCGCCGCGCCGCAGTTCCAGCTCCTGCCCGTCGCGGCGGAGCCGTACGCCGCCCTCGGCGCACAGCAGCAGCTGCGGGCCGGCGGCCGGCAGCACGGGCCGCCGGGCCGCGTCGAGACGCGAGAGCCGGAACTCCGGTGCGGGGGTGACGTAGACGTCCTCGCCGTCGCGGTGCTCGGGCTCGATCACGTCCGGCGGGCCCGGCTCGAACGAGGCGACGGACAGCAGCTCGGGCACGTCGACGCGCTTGGGCGTGAGCCCGGCGCGCAGGACGTTGTCCGAGCCGGCCATCAGCTCCACCCCGGTGCCGCTGAGGTAGGCGTGCGGGCGGCGCGGCGGGACGTACAGCGCCTGGCCCGGCCGGAGCCGTACCTCGCTCATCAGCATGGCGACGAGCACGCCCATGTCGCCGGGGTGACGCGCGGCGAGCGAGGCGTACGGCTCGGGCGCGACCGCGGCGGCCTCGGCCACCACGTCCTTCGGCGACGGCCAGGTCAGCAGCGTCTCGACCGCGCCCCGCAGGTCACCGGCGGTGAGCAGGTCCACGACGGGCCGCAGCGCGGCGATCGGGGCCAGCAGCGCGGCGCTCTCGCGTGGGTCGCGCAGGCCGCACAGCGCGCGGAAGTCGGTCAGCGCGCACAGGATCTCCGGCTTGGGCCAGGAGTCCTTGTAGTTGCGGGACGGGTCGCCCTCCGGGGCGGTCTCGGCGGCGAAGCCCCGCTCGGCCTGCTCCCGGTCGGGGTGGACCTGCAGGGACAGCGGCTCGGCCACGGCGAGCACCTTCAGCAGGAACGGCAGCCGGGGCCCGAACGCCGACACGGACGCGTCGCCGAGCGCCGCGCCGGGGTCGGCCGCGATGACGTCGCCCAGCGGACGGCCCGACCGCAGCCGCGACGGCGCGGCCGGATGCGCGCCGATCCACAGCTCCGCCTGCGGCGCCTCGGTGGGGGCGGGACGGCCGAGGAACTCGGCGAGCACCTCGTGCGACCCCCAGGCGTACTCCTGGATCGGGTTGTCGAGAAGTTCCATCAGGGCCTCCCGAGACAACCGTCACCTTTGGGCGGTGGGGAGGTCAGGGACGGTAGGACCGTCGGGGCTTGAGCGTGCATCGACCCGTCATGTTGGCGCATCAGGGGGTCTCCGTTTATCGCGCGTCGGATTAGCGACGCTGCTATCAATGATGGCGTGTCTCGTCAGGTGCATACCTCACCCGGTGCGGCGTATGGCCTCGATCACCACGTGGTGCTTCACCTCCTGTCACTCGCGGTCCGAGTTCGCCATCTGCGCTCTTGCTTGCCGACACTGTGGCCGCGGTACTACTTCGTGGCCGCGGTCGGGGCGGTGTGGGCGCAGACGGCGACGGTACGGCGCCATGTCGAGACGCGGTATGAGCGGCCTGCCAGTGGTGGTGGCGGTGCGTAGGTCCTTCCGGTTCCTGATGCGACCGACATCCCGTCAACAGGTCGCGCTCGCCGCGTGCCTGGAAGATCATCGGGTGCTGTACAACGCAGCGTTGGAGCACCGGCGCACCGCCTACCGCAAAGCGGGTGTGACCGTCCGGTACGGCGACCAGTCGGGTGAGTTGAAAGACATTCGCGCCGATGACCCGGATGGGCAGGGCCGGTGGTCGTTCTCTTCTCAGCAGGCCACGTTGCGTCGTTTGGACAAGGCGTTCGCGGCCTTCTTCGCCCGTTTGAAGGCCGGGCGTAGGCCGGGGTTCCCGCGTTTCAAGGGCGGTGGCCGGTTCGGCACCGTCACCTGGCCGAAGGACGGCGACGGCTGTCGCTGGGATTCCCAGCCCGAGCACCCGACCGCGACATTCGTGCGTCTCCAAGGCGTCGGCCATGTGCGGGTTCATCAGCACCGTCCGGTGCGGGGCCGGGTGAAGACGATCAGCGTGAAACGCGAGGGAATCCGCTGGTATCTGATCTTGGCCTGTGAGGACGTGCCCGCCGATCGGCTGCCGGCGACGGGCGCGGTGGTCGGCCTGGACATGGGCGTGGCCTCGCTGGTCACGACCAGCGACGGCGAGCACCTGGCCAGCCCGCGGCACCTCGCCACCTCCGCCGAGCGCCTGGCCGCGGCTCAGCGCGGCCTCGCCCGTAAGAAGCGCGGGTCCAAGCGGCGCCGCAAAGCCGTCGCGAGGGTCGCGGCCCTGCACGCCAAGGTGGGCAGACAGCGCCTGGACAGCGCGCACAAGGCCGCGCTGGCGCTGGTACGCGACTACGACTTGATCGCTCATGAGGACCTACGGGTGGCGAACATGACCCGCTCCGCCTCGGGCACCAGCGAGCGTCCGGGCCGCAACGTAGCCGCCAAGTCCGGGCTGAACCGTTCGATCCTGGACGCGGGTTGGGGGGTGTTCCTGTCGGTCCTCGCGGACAAGGCTGAAAGCGCCGGTCGTGAGCTGATCGCAGTCGAGCCCCGCAACACCTCCCGCACGTGCTCGCGATGCGGGCACTGCGCACCGGAGAACCGCCGCACCCAAGCAGCATTCGCCTGCACGGCGTGCGGTCACACCGCACACGCCGACGAGAACGCGGCGATCAACATCCTCAGGGCAGGGCTTGCCCTTCGCGACGCTGCGAAAGCGGCTTAGCGAGAAGCCGCTCCCTTCAGGAAGCGGAGGAGTCACGTCAGGCCGTTTCGGGGTGGACGAGGGCGGCGACGCCGAGTAGCCCGGCCTGCCCGTCGAGCGCGGAGCGGACGATCTCCACGCGGCGTACGAAGGCGAGTCCGGCGTAGTCGGCCATGGCGGCCCTCAGCGGGGGTTCGAGCAGGTCCCAGGCTCGTGCGACGCCGCCGCCGATCACCACACGGTCGAGGTCGCACAGCGCGGCGGCGGAGGAGATGCCGGCGGCCAGCGCACGCGCCGAGCGGTCGAACGCCGCCAGGGCCACGCCGTCGCCGTCGCGGGCGGAGGCGGCGAGCGCCACGCCGGTGGTGTCCGCGCCGGACCAGCCGTTGGCGAGCGCCCAGCGGACCATCGCCGGCCCGGAGGTGATCGTCTCGACGCAGCCGCGGGCGCCGCACGGGCACGGGTCACCGCCGAGGTCGACGACCGTGTGCCCGATGTGCCCGGCGTTGCCGGTGGCCCCGGCGTACACGCGGCCGTCGAGGATGAGACCGCCGCCGACGCCGGTCGAGACCACCATGCCGAGCATGGCGCGGACGCCGCGGCCCGCGCCGTGGTGGTACTCCCCCATCGCGCCCGCCACGGCGTCGTTCACCAGGGCGACCGGCCGGCCGTCCAGCAGGGCGGCGAGCCGGTCCCGTACCGGGAAGCCGCGCCAGCCCGGGATGTTCACCGGGCTGACCGTGCCGGCGATGGCGTCGAGCGGGCCGGCCGAACCGATGCCCGCGCCGGACACCTCCTCGCCGCCGACCGCCTCGGTGGCGACGGCCGCCAGGGCGGCGAACACCTCCTCGGCGTCGCCCTTGGGCGTCGGGCGGGTGGCGAGGGGGCCGAGGCGCCCGTCGGGGCGGACGAGCGCGGCGGCGAGCTTGGTGCCGCCGATGTCGATGGCGAGCACGCTCGCGGCCGGATCATTGGTCTCTGCGGCGGTCGCGGAGGTCGCAGGGGTCGCGGACGCCGTCTCACGCACGTCGGTCAAGGTCGAAGCTCCAGCACGTGCACACCATACGGCTCCAGCGCCACCTCCTCACGCGCGGGTTCGGCCCCCGCGGAGGCGGCGGCGACCTCGGCGACGGCCTTCAGCTCCTCGCCGGCCTGGCTGACCAGCACGGCGAACCGAGTGCCGTCGGCGCGGACCAGCACGTCCGCCGACACGCGCGGGTCGGCGACGGTGACCGGGCGGCGCACCCCGGCGAGCGTGGCGAGCGCGTCGTAGAGGCGGTAGGTGGGCTCGGGGTTCACCCGCGGGGTGACCGCCGCCATGTGCTCCAGCGGGTACGTGCACAGCACCAGCCAGCCGTCGCCGTGCCGGCGGCGCAGCACGGCCGGCCGCCCGTGGCCGTCCACCGCGACGACCTCCGCCGTGGTGGGCCGGACCGGCAGGTACGAGCGGCTGTGCTCGGTGCCGGCGGCGCGGAACGCCAGCGTCGTGCCCTCGGCGAGCGGGCCGAGGGCGGCCGTGCAGGTCAGCTCGACGACGTCGTCCTCGATCGGGTCGGCCAGGCCGTACCGGAGCCGGTGCTCGACCCCGAACATCGCGTTCATGTGGGAGTACCACGGGCCGCGCTGCCAGCCGTGCGAGCCCGCGCAGTAGGAGACGTACACGACGGCCCCGCCTTCGGCGAGCTCCTCCAGCCGGTGCCAGCCCGGCCCGGTGAGCTGCTTGGCCGAGGGCACCAGGTACAGCCGCGCGTCCGGCGCGATGCCGTCGCTCTCGCGGGTGAGGCCCGCCGGCAGGTCGGCGGCCCGCGCGGTCACGTACGCCTGCCGCAGCGCGCCGAACACGTCGGTACGGTCGGCGGCCTGGGTGAAGGGGAAACCGGCGTCCAGCACCGCGGGCACGACGAGCGCGGTGTCGGTCGCGGCGCGCTCGCAGGCCGCCAGGTCGACCCGGGCGAGCGTCGCGCCGAACCGGCGCATCTCCTCCAGCGCCGGCTTCGGCGTGCCGTCGGCCCGCGTCAGCCCGAAGTGCAGCTCGAACGGATGGTGGCTGTACGGCGGCTGGTCCACCAGGTCGAAGTCGGTGTTGTTCCAGCCGAGCCAGCCGGTCGCGCCGCCGAGCAGGCTGTTGTAGAGCACCTGCCGGTAGTAGTGCGCGGCGTTGTCGTCGGAGACGAAGTCGGAGGAGCAGCCGAACTCCTCCAGTACGACCGGCCGGCCGTACGTCCCGGCCAGCTCGCAGATGAACGCGGCGCCGTAGTGCTGGCGGACCAGGTCGTCCTCCATGCGGTACACGTGCGGGCCGACGAAGTCGGTGGCGTCGGCCAGCTCGCGTACCGAGAAGCCGTTGTCCTCCCCGGTCACCTCGACGCCCCAGGCGCCGTCGCCGATCGAGAGCGGCTCGGTCGCCCCGCCCGCGCGCACCGCCCGGACCATCAGCCGGGCCCACGCCGTCACCTGCTCGGTCGGCGCCTTGCCGCCGTAGATGGGCATCTCGTTGGTGATCAGCCACCCGGCGATCGCCGGGTGCCCGCCGTAGCGCCGGGCCATCTCCTCGGCGAACCACGCCTGCCGGTCGACCATCCACACGTCCGCGTACAGGTCGCGGCCGGCCCGCCAGGCCGGGTCCCAGTTCTCCCCGGACATGTGGCCGACGATGAACGTCGGGATGGTCGCCATGGCGCGTTCGGCGTGCGCCTCCAGGAAGTCGGCGTAGTGCCCGGCGAGGGTCTCCTCGATCCGGTCGGGCTCGGGCATGAAGTCGGGCCAGTAGAAGAAGGAGCGCGTGGTGTTCAGCCCGTGCTCGCGCAGGACGTCCAGCTCCTCCCGTACGACGCGGGGATCGTAGGAGCGCCACATCAGCGGCCCGCCGGTACGCGACCAGAAGTTGACGCCGAGCCACGCGGCGCCGGGCAGTTTGGCGAAGTTGCGGTGCAAAGAGGTGCCTTTCTGCAGGGGCCCGTCAGGACTTGACCGCGCCGGCGGTGAGGCCGTGGACGAGGAAGCGCTGGAGGGCGAGGAAGCCGACCACCACCGGCAGGCTGATGACCAGGGAGGCCGCCATCACCTCGTTCCAGTAGACCTGGCCCTGGTTGGAGTACTCGCGCAGGCCCACCGCGAGGGTGCGGGTCGAGTGGTCGGTGAGGACGGAGGCGAACAGCACCTCGCCCCAGGCCGTCATGAACGCGTAGATGGCGACCGCGACGACGCCCGGGGCGGCCACCGGCAGGATCACGCGGAACAGCGTCCGCATCGGCCCGGCGCCGTCCACCCGCGCGGCCTCGTCCAGCTCGCGCGGGATCGTGTCGAAGTAGCCGGCGATCAGCCAGATCGAGAACGGCAGCGCGAAGGTGAGGTAGGTGATGGTCAGCCCGAGCCGGCTGCCGTACAGCGTGATGCCGGTGTACCGGTCGATGTTGACGAAGATCAGGAACAGCGGCAGCAGGAAGAGGATGCCCGGGAACATCTGCGTCGACAGCACGGCCGTCATGAACGTGCCGCGGCCGGGGAACCGGTATCGGCTGACCGCGTATCCGGTGAAGATCGCGATGATGACCGAGCAGACCGTCGCGCAGCCCGACACGACCAGGCTGTTGATGAAGTAACGGCCCAGCGGCACGGTGTGCCACATGTCGATGAACGGCCGGACGGTCACGTGCGTCGGGATCCATCGGAAGGCGCCCTGCACGTCCCGCAGCGGCTTGACCGACGAGGTGACCATCACGTACAGCGGCAGGACGGTGAAGATCGTGAGGAGGGTCAGGACGACCCGGCGCGTCCAGCGCACCGCCGACGACTCACGCATGGCGGCTCCTCAACTTTCCGGCGCCCAGGTACACGAGCGTGACGATCAGCAGGAACGCCAGCAGCAGCACGGACATCGCCGAGCCCAGGCCGAAGTTCCAGGTGAGGAAGGAGGCGTTGTAGATGTGGATGGAGATCATGTCCGCGTCGGCCGGGGGCTGTTCGAACAGGATGTAGGCGGTGTTGAAGTCGTTGAACGTCCACAGGAACAGCACGAGCACCAGCACTCGGTTGACCGGCCGCAGCAGCGGCAGGGTCACCGACCTCAGCCGGCGCACGAAGCCCGCGCCGTCGATCGCCGCCGCCTCGTACAGGTCACCGGGGATGCTCTGCAGTCCGGCCATCAGGGTGAGGAACGCGAACGGCCACAGCCGCCAGACGTTCACGAGGACGAGCGAGACGAAGCTGTTGCCGCCGAGCAGCCAGAACGGATGGCCGTGGACGAGGTGCAACTTGTCCGACAGCACGTTGTTCACCATGCCGCTGTCGCGCTGCAACATGAACCGCCAGGTGATCACCGCGGTGAAGACCGGCAACGCGTACGGCACGAGGAACAGGGTGCGCAGCGCCGCGCGCCCGCGGAACGGCCGTTCGAGGAAGACCGCGGCGGCCAGCCCGAACAGCCACGACAGGGCGACGACGACGGCGGTGACCCCGACCGTGATGAGGAACGAGTGCAGCAGGTCCTTGGCGACCGGACCGTGCGTGTCCACCGCGACGCGGTAGTTGGCCAGGCCGCCGTACGGCGCCGCGGTCCAGTTGCGGATGAAGAACTGGGTCAGGTGCAGCAGGCTCATCCACACGCCGACGAGCATCGGGATGACGTGGATCGCCAGCTCGGCGATGAGGGCGGGCAGCACCAGGAGATAGGGCAGGAGGGCACGGCCGGGCCTGCGGAACCGCCTCCGGGGTGCCCCGGGGGCGCGCGTCGGCGCGTCCCCGGGTGCGGTGACGGTGGTGCTCATCCGCCGGACTGCATCTTCTTGTTCGCGGCGGCCAGACGGCTCCGGATGGTCTGGTCGTCGACCGGCTTGCCCGCGGCGGCGTCGGCGATCAGCTGTTTGACGGTGTTGCCGACCAGCGTCTCGAACTGGGCCTCCTGCGGGATCATCGGCAGGGTCTCCGAGGCGTTGGCGAGGATGTCCCGGAACGTCTTGATCAGCGGCGTCTGGAACTTCGGGTCGTTGTACGCCTCCTGTACCACCGGCAGCGGACCCAGCTGAGTGTCGAGGATCTTCTGCTCGTCGGGGCTGGTCAGGAAGTCGATCAGCTTGAGGGCGCCGTCCTTGTTCTTGGTGTTCTTGAACACGCCGATGTTGATGCCGGCGACGTGGCTGCTGACCTTGTGCCCGCCGGCCGGCAGCGGGTCGGGCGCCGGGATCGGCACGACGCCGAACTCCCCGGCCTTCATGCCGTTCTCCGCGAGGCCCTTGGGCGCGTAGCTCTGGATCATCATCATCGCGGCCTTGCCCTTGGCGAAGTCCTTGAGCATGTCGGCGTCGTTGAGGTACTCCGCGTTGCTCGGGTTGACGACCTTCTCCGTGGACATCAGGTCGACGTACTGCTTCACCCCGGCGACCATCTGCGGGGAGTCGAAGCCGGGCTGCCCGCCCTGGAACAGGTTCGCGCCGTTCTGCCTGCCGAACATGAAGGCGAAGTGCGCGCCCTCGGTGTAGCTCGCGCCCTCCATGACGACGCCGTACTGCTTCTTGGCGGGATCGGTGAGCTTCTTCGCGTCGGCGACCAGCTCCTGCCAGCTCTTCGGCGGCTGCAGGCCCGCGTCGGCGAACAGCTTCTTGTTGTAGAACAGCCCGTACGCCAGCCCGTAGAGCGGCACGAACGCCGGGGGCTTGCCCGGCGCCCCGGCGGAGGTCAGCGTCGAGGGGATGAACTTCGCCTTGCCGCCGACCTTGGCGATGGTCGCGTCGTCGAAGGACTGGAACGCGCCGGTCGCCTGGAGCGAGGCCGACCAGGTGTTGCCGACGTTGACGACGTCCGGTCCCTGGCCGCTGGAGGTCGCCGCGAGGATCCGGTTGAGCAGGTCGGGCCAGCCGATCACCTCGAGCTTGACCTTGATGCCGGTCTTGGTCTCGAACTTCTTCAACTCCGGCCCCAGCACCTGCTGATCCTGCTGGATGCTGCGGCCCTGGTTGCTCGCCCAGTAGGTCAGCGTCTTGGGCGACGAGTCGTCGCCTCCGCCGCTCCCGCAGGCCGACAGCCCGGCGGCGAGCGTGACGCTCGCCGCGAGTGCCGCGATACCGCGTGCCTTCACCTGTGTCTCCCATCACCTGTCAGTCGTGTGAGGACGCCCCCGGCTCCGGTTCCAAGCATCGGACCACTAAACCGGTTTAGCGTCAACAGGCGAACCGGTTGCGATCAAGTCAGTTGGACCGGTCCGGTGCTCCCCCGCGGCGACAGGACCGCCGTCGCGTGGCAGGCGCTCGTCACCGGCCGCCCGGCGGCGAGGTCGGCCAGGCACCGCGCCACCTCCGCACCGTACGCGGCGATGTCGAGGCCGACGGCGGTCAGCGGCGGGTGGACGAGGCGGCAGAGCGCCGAGTCGTCCCAGGCGACGATGGACAGCCGGTCGGGCACGCGGATGTTCATCTCGGCCGCGACGCCCAGCCCGGCCACGGCCATGACGTCGTTGTCGTAGACGATCGCCGTCGGCGGGGCGGAAGAGGCGAGCAGCCGCCGCGTCACGCGGGCCGCCGCGTCGCCGGTGTAGTCGGCGGTGCCCCCGGACGGCGTCACGCCCAGTTCGCGGGCGGCCCGCTCGAACTCCTCGTCGCGCATGACCGTGTGCCACAGGCCGGGCAGCCCGGCCACCCGGGCGATGCGCCGGTGCCCGAGCGCGACCAGGTACTCCATCACCGAGCGGACCGGGGCGACCTCGTCGTTCCACACACCCGGCAGGCCGCCCAGGCCGTGCGGGCCGCCGACCACGACCGCGGGCATGCCGAGCTCGGTCAGGACCTTCGTACGCTCGTCGTCCACGCGCAGGTCGACGACGAAGACGCCGTCGACGCGGCGCTCGGCCCACCAGCGCCGGTACGTCGCCTCCTGCGCGCGGGCGTCGTCGGTCACCTGGAGCAGCAGCGCGATGTCGCGGCTCGACAGCTCGGCCTCGATGCCGGAGATGAGCTGCATGTAGAAGGGCTCGACGCCGAGCGTGCGGGCCGGCCGGTCCACGACGAGGCCGAGGACGCCGGCGCGCCCGCCGGACAGGGCGCGCGCGGTCCGGCTCGGCTGCCAGCCCATCTCGCGGGCGATGGCGAGGATGCGGGCCCGTGTCGCGTCGGACACCCCGGGGCGGTCGTTCAGCGCGAAGGAGACGGTGCTCTTGGTGACGCCGGCGCGCCGGGCGATGTCCGCGATCGTGGGACGCTTCATTCGGGCTCCCCGGTGGGCCGGCCGGACTTAACCGGTTTATCTAAGGAGATCACTGTAACGCGGCGCCTGGCCGCGGCCGTGGTCACGCGGGCATGCTGTCGGCATGCACGTGCGCTGCGTGGGAGCGATCGTCCACGACGCCGAGGGCCGTCTCCTGCTCATCCGCCGGGGGCATCCCCCGGGCGAGGGCCTGTGGTCGCTGCCGGGCGGACGGGTCGAGGCGGGCGAGTCCGACGCCGAGGCGGTGGCGCGGGAGCTGGCCGAGGAGACCGGCCTGCACGTCGCGCCGGGCCGCCTCGTCGGGTCGGTCGAGCGCGCCGGTCCGGCCGGGGTGACCTACGACATCCACGACTACGCCGCCGTCGTCACGGGCGGCACGCTCACGCCCGGCGACGACGCGTCCGACGCCCGATGGGTCACCCCCGACGAGCTACGCCGCCTCCCGGCCAGCACCGGGCTGGTGGAGACGCTGACCCGATGGAGGGTCCTGCCTGCCGATCAACGAACGCGCGACGCTGACTGAGCGCTACGGGATGAGCAGCAGCTTGCCGGTGGTGCGGCGCGACTCCAGGTCGTCGTGCGCCCGGCGGGCGTCCTCCAGCGGGTAGCGACCGCCGACGTGCACCGACAGGTCGCCCGCGGCGATCCAGCCGAACAGGTCCTGGGCACGCAGGGTCAGCTCCTCGCGCGTGGCGGTGTAGTGGGCGAGGGTGGGCCGGGTGAGGAACAGCGACCCGGCGGCGTTGAGCCGCTGCGGGTCCACCGGCGGCACCGGTCCGCTGGACGCGCCGTAGAGCGCCAGCATGCCCCGGGGCCGCAGCACCGACATGCTGTCGTCGAAGGTCGTCTTGCCCACGCCGTCGTAGACGACGTGCACGCCGCCGGTCAGGTGGCGGACCCGCTCGGCGAAGTTCTCATAGCGCACCACCTCGTCGGCACCGGCGTCGCGGGCGAGCTTCTCCTTCTCCTCCGTGGAGACCGTCCCGATCACGTGGCCGCCCCGCAGCTTGACCATCTGGGTGAGCAGCAGCCCGACGCCTCCCGCCGCGGCGTGCACCAGGGCGGTGTCGCCCGGCTTGATGGCGTACGTCGAGTGGGTGAGGTAGTGGGCGGTCAGCCCCTGCAGGAACACGGCCGCGGCCTGCTCCGGGTCGGCGTCGCCGACCGGCACGGCGCGGTCGGCGCGCACGACGGCGCGCTCGGCGTACGAGCCGTCGATCTCGGCCGACACCACGACGTCACCGATGGCGGTGCCGGTCACGCCCTCGCCCACCGCGCTGACCCGGCCCGCGCCCTCCAGGCCGGGGATGTAGGGGAGATTCCGGGAATAGGCGCCGGTGCGCTCGTAGGTGTCGCGATAGTTGACGCCGCTCGCCATGACGTCGACGGCCACCTCGCCGGGGCCCGGCCGCGGGTCCTCGTAGTCGGCGGCGCGCAGGACCTCGGATCCGCCGAACTCGGTGACGACGATCGCACGCATGTGACCTCCCAGAGCGGTGGTTCGATCCGCTTCGAACTTAGCGCACGGCCGGCGGGGAAATTGAGGTGAGCCGCCGCGTCGTCCGTACTACGTTGGTGACTTTGCGCTCCCCCACCGACCGGAAGGGTTCCGTCATGCCTGCCCAGGAAGCCGAGGACATCGAGGCCGAGATAACCGCCGAGCGCGATTATCTGCGGCGTTCGCGGGCGGCGCTGGGGCGGATGCGGGACAACGTCCTCACACTGGACGCCTCGTCCGCCGGCGACTGGGTGTCGGCGGAGGTCCTGGCGGGCGAGCTGGCCAAGCGCGCGGAGGCGCTGCGCGACGACCCTTCGACCGCGTTGTTCTTCGGGCGCCTCGACCATCCGGACGAGCGCCTCTACATCGGCCGCCGGCACGTCCACGACGAGGGCGGCGAGCCCCTGGTCATCGACTGGCGGGCGCCGATGTCCCGGCCGTTCTACAAGGCGAGCACGGCCGACCCGATGGGCCTCGTCCTGCGGCGGCGGTTCGGCTACTCCGGGGGCGAGCTGACCGCGTTCGAGGACGAGGACTTCACCACGCAGGCGGAGTCGCGCATCCTCATCGAGGAGATCGAACGCCCTCGCGTGGGCCCGATGCGCGACATCGTCGCCACGATCCAGCCCGAGCAGGACGACATCGTCCGGGCCGGCGCCGAGCACACGCTGTGCGTGCAGGGCGCCCCGGGCACCGGCAAGACCGCGGTCGGCCTGCACCGGGTCGCCTACCTCCTCTACGCCCACCGCGAGCGGATGCGCCGCGGCGGCGTGCTCGTCATCGGGCCGAGCGCCTCGTTCCTGGACTACATCCGCGGCGTGCTTCCCGCGCTCGGCGAGATCAACGTCAAGCAGGAGACCCTCGACGGGCTGCTCGACACCGTCCCGGTCAAGCGCCTGGACGACCCCGTGACGGCGCGGATCAAGGGCGACGCGCGGATGGCGGAGGTGCTGCACCGGGCGATCTGGAGCCACCTGCGCGAACCGGACGAGGCGCTCGTGCTGCCGCGCGGCACCCGGCGCTGGCGGGTCCCGGCGTACGAGATCGCCGAGCTGGCCGGCGAGCTGCGCGCCCGCGGCGTCCGGTACGGCGCGGGCCGCGACCTGCTCTCCCACCGCATCGCGCACGCGATCCTCATCCGCATGGAGTCGGCCGGCGAGGCGTGCGACGACCGTACGCACGAGGCCGTGCGCCGCACCCGGCCGGTGAAGGCGATGGTCGACCAGGCCTGGCCCGCGCTCGACCCCGTACGCGTGGTGATGCGGCTGCTGTCCGACGCGGACTTCCTCGCCGGGGCGGCCGAGGGCCTGCTCGACGCCGAGGAGCAGGCCGCGCTGCTGTGGGACCGGCCCGCCCGGGGCCCCAAGTCGGCACGCTGGTCCCGCGCGGACGCGGTGCTGGTGGACGAGGCGGCCGACATCATCAACCGGACGCCCAGCCTCGGCCACGTCGTCCTGGACGAGGCGCAGGACCTGTCGGCGATGGAGTGCCGGGCGGTCGGACGGCGGTGTGAGACCGGCTCGGCCACCGTGCTCGGCGACATCGCCCAGGGCACCACGCCGTGGGCGGTCGGCGACTGGGCGACGCTCCTGCGCCACCTCGGCAAGCCGGAGGCGGAGCGGACCGTCCTGGACCGCGGCTACCGGGTGCCACGCCAGATCATCGACTTCGCGAGCCGCCTGCTGCCCTCGATCGCGCCGGACCTGGCCCCGCCGACCTCCGTACGCTCCGCGCCGGGGTCGCTGGAGATCCGCCGGGTCGGCGGCGGCGACGCGGACACGGCGGTCGTGGCCGCCTGCCGGCAGGCCCTCGCCGGCGAGGGCTCGGTCGGGCTGATCACGGCCGACGCGACGGTGCCCGCGCTCGCCCGGCTGCTGACCGCCGAGGGACTCGACCACGTGACGCTCACGGACGGCTTCGCCGGGGCGCGCCTGGTCCTCACGCCCGCGACGCAGGCGAAGGGCCTGGAGTTCGACCAGGTCATCGTCGTCGAGCCCGCGGACATCGCCGACGCCGAGCCGGTGGTCGCGCCCGGCGACGGCGGCGTCGCGCCGGGGCTGCGGCGGCTGTACGTCGTGCTGACCCGCGCGGTGTCACACCTGACCGTGCTGCACACCCGCGACCTCCCGGCCGCCCTCGCCTGAGGCCTCAGGGAGCGGCGGACCAGGCGCCGGGCAGGGTCTCGACGGCGAGCGCGATGAGCCCGCGCACCCGGGGCACGACGTCGGCGGGCTCGACGATCTCGTCCCGTACGCAGGTCTCGTAGGCCACCCGGACGGCCGACATGAACGACGCGACCACCAGGTGGGGCCGCGGATCGGCCACGACGTCGGTGCCCGCGCGCCGCGCGATGATCCGCGCCGCGGCCTGCTCGGTCTCGGCGAACCTCCTCAGCTGCCCGGCGGCGACGGCGGGCGTGCCGTCGATCAGGCGGTGGAGCTTGCGGAACCGCGCCGTGTCCGCCTCGTCGCTCTCCCGGATGGCCTCAAGGGAGACGTCGAGCGAGGCCAGCAGCGCGGGGACCGGCGGCTCGGCGGGCGGGCGCTCGGCCAGCGCCGCGATGAACAGGGTGTCGTAGCCGGTCAGCAACGACAGGGCGATGTCCTCCTTGCCGGCGAAGTAGCGGAAGAAGGTGCGCTGCGACACGTCGACCGCGGCGACGATCTCATCGATCGTGGTCGCCTCGTAGCCCTTGGCCAGGAACAGGTCGAGCGCGGCGTCGACCAGGGCCCAGCGAGTGCGCTGTTTCTTGCGTTCGCGCAGGCCGGCGACGTGGGCGTCGGTCATGCCTGCCATCGCGCTCTCGCCTCCCGTTCTCGTTCATAGTCTGCCATATGACAGCAAGTGACTGTTCAAGTGCGTTTGTCATTTGTCAGTAGCTGCCATAACTTCGGAGGAGGCCGCGCTCGTACCTATCGAGGGGGATGGATGTCTCAGCCGGTCGCACAGCACTCCGCACCCGCGGCGTCCGGCCGTACGGGCCGCCGCGGGCACGGCAACCCATGGCTGACGCTGGTCGCCGTCGCACTCGGCGTGATCATGGTCACGCTCGACACCACGGTGGTGGCGATCGCCAACCCGGCGATCTCCCGCGACCTCGGCGCGTCCCTGTCCGATCTGCAGTGGGTGACGAACGGGTACCTGCTCGCACTCGCGGTCTCGCTGATCACCGCGGGCAAGCTCGGTGACCGGCTGGGTCACAAACCGGTCTTCCTCATCGGCGTCGTCGGCTTCGCGCTCGCGTCGGCGGGCATCGGCCTGTCCAGGGACATCGGACTGATGATCGCGCTGCGCGTCATCCAGGGCGTCTTCGGGGCGATGCTCCAGCCGACCGCGCTCGGGCTCCTGCGCGCCGCGTTCCCGGCCGAGCGCCTCAACCTGGCCATCGGCGTCTGGAGCGCCTGCATCGCGGCCTCGACCGCGGCCGGCCCGATCGCGGGCGGCCTGCTCGTCCAGCACATCAACTGGGAGTCGGTGTTCTTCATCAACGTCCCGGTCGGGGTCGTCGCCCTGGTGGTCGGCGCCCTGTTCCTGCTGAACGCCCGCGGCGGCGACCGGGGCTCCTCCTTCGACATCCCCGGCATCCTGCTGCTGTCCGGCATGCTGTTCACGCTCGTGTGGGCCGTGATCAAGGCGCCGTCGTACGGCTGGGCCGACGTGAAGACGCTGGCGTTCCTGGGCGCGGCCGTCGTGCTGCTCGCCGTCTTCGTCGTGCGCGAGTCCATGGCCCGCGAGCCGCTGCTGCCGCTCGGGCTGTTCCGGTCCGTCCCGCTGTCGGTGGGGGCCGTGCTGATGATGCTCATGGCCTTCGGGATGTTCGGCGGGATGTTCTTCCTGACCTTCTACCTGCAGAGCGTCCACCTGCTGTCCCCCGTGCAGACCGGCGTTCGGCTGCTGCCGATGATGCTCGCGATGATGGTGGCCTCGCCCGCGGCCGGCGGGCTGATCAGCAAGGTCGGGCCGCGCCTACCCCTGGTCGCCGGGATGGTGTTCGCCGCCGTCGCCTTCCTCGGGCTG
This sequence comes from Actinoallomurus oryzae, assembly GCF_039541955.1. Lineage (NCBI taxonomy): Bacteria > Bacillati > Actinomycetota > Actinomycetes > Streptosporangiales > Thermomonosporaceae > Actinoallomurus > Actinoallomurus oryzae. Next base: position 96,339 of record NZ_BAABHF010000045.1, read on the forward strand.
ACCCGCATCGGCGTCGAGGCGGGCTTCTGGGACATGACGCCGTGGTTCGCACTGCTCGGCATCGGGCTGAGCCCGGTGCTCGTGGCCGCCACCGACATCATCGTCGGCAACGCTCCGGTCGCCCTGGCCGGAGTCGCGGGCGGTCTCCAGCAGGTGGCGATGCAGGTCGGCGGCGCGCTCGGCACCTCCGTGCTCGGCGCGGTGATGACCGCCAAGGTGGCGAACGTGCTGCCGGGCCACATGAAGGACGCCGGGCTGCCGGTCCCGACCCCGGCGCAGGTGGACCTGATGAAGGGGGCGATCTCCCAGGGCGTCGCGCCGGTGCCCGCGAACACCCGGCCGGAGGTGACCCGGCTGCTGGTCCGGGCCAGCAACCTGTCCTTCATCGACGGGATGCATCTGGCCTTCACCGTCAGCGTCGGCATCATGTTCGCGGCCGCGCTGCTGAGCCTGCTCGTACGGGCCGGCCGCCAGGTGGAGGGCGCGGCGGCTCTCATCTGACCTCGTCACGGGCTTCGCCCTGTCCACGAGATTGCCAACGATTCGGCGCGCTTTTCGTCACATTAGGTGCGTTCCGGCGCCCGAAACCCCGGGTAACGTCCTGTCGATTTCTCATCGAGCATCGGGGGCGACAGGAGGATTCATGGTCCTGGAGCCGGGCGAGGCACGGCGAGCACGCTCCCTCGACGACGACGAACGCGGGGCGCAGGTCCGGATGGCCGCGATCGCGAGCGTGGTCGGCACCTCGATCGAGTGGTACGACTTCTTTCTCTACAACACCGCGGCGGCGGTCGTCTTCAAAGACGTCTTCTTCCCGTCGTCGAGCGACTACGCCGGGACGCTGTCGTCGTTCGCGACGTACGCCGTCGGGTTCGCCGCGCGCCCCGTCGGCGCGGCGATCTTCGGGCACTGGGGCGACCGCCTCGGCCGCAAGGCGACGCTGATCGTCACGCTGGTCCTCATGGGGCTGTCCAGCGCGCTCATCGGCGTGCTGCCGGGCACGCACTCCATCGGCGTGGCCGCGCCGATCCTGCTGGTCGTGCTGCGCGTCCTGCAGGGCGTCGCGGTCGGCGGCGAGTGGAGCGGCTCGGTCCTGCTCTCGATGGAGTGGGGCGACAAGAAGAAACGCGGGCTCATGGCGAGCTGGCCGCAGATGGGCGTCCCGATCGGGCTGATCCTCGGCACGGTCGCGATGTCCTCGGTGGCCAGCGCGAGCGGCGACGCGTTCAAGAACTGGGGCTGGCGGCTGCCGTTCCTGTTCAGCCTCGTACTCGTCGCGATCGGCCTGTGGGTGCGGCTCCGCGTCATGGAGACGCCGCTGTTCGCCGAGGTCGTGGAGAAGCGGAAGGTCGCCAAGGTGCCGGTGGCCGAGGTCATCCGGCGCCACCCCAAGGAGATCGTGCTGAGCGCGCTGCTGCGCTGCTCGGAGCAGGCGCCGTTCTACATCTTCACCTCCTTCGCCCTGACGTACATGGAGAAGCACGCGGGCCGGTCCGACACGTTCGCGCTGAACGCGGTGGCGGCCGCCGCCATCGTGGCGCTGGTCCTCATTCCGCTGGCCGGGCACCTCAGCGACTCGATCGGCCGCAAACGGGTCTACGCCGCCGGGGCGCTCCTCACCGCGATCATCGCCTTTCCGTACTTCGCGCTGATCAATACGGGGATCGGCGTGGTCATCTTCCTCACCGTCATGGCGTCCGAGGTGCCGCACGCGTTGCAGTACGGGCCGCAGGCCTCGCTCATCGCCGAGGTCTTCCCGACCAACCTGCGGTACGGCGGCGCGGGCATCGGCTACCAGCTCGCCTCGGTGATCGCCGGCGGCCCGGCGCCGCTGCTGGCGACCTGGCTGCTGCACGACTACGGCTGGTGGGCGATCTCGGCGATGATGGTGCTGGCGGCCGTCCTGACCCTGATCGCGACCGCCCTGCTGCCCGACCGTTCGCGCGTGGACATCACCGACGACGCCGTCTACGCATAGCCATCGACCAGGTCACCTGTCACGGAGGTGACGAGCGGCGGCGGCCCATGACCGGGCCGCCGCCGTTTACATTTGCCAATGTTCATTCGCAATTGCCATCATCTGAGGAGTTCGCCCGTCAGTCTTGTCGATCGTTGGCCACGGGGAGGGTCCGACCGCCGTGAGCGAAGACCATACGATGAGCCCCTTGCGGCCCAGTGATCCGCAGCGGCTTGGGGACTACCGGATCGTCGGGCGGCTCGGACGTGGCGGGATGGGCATCGTCTACTCGACGCCCAACTCGAGGGCGAGACCCTGTTCATCGTCACCGAGTTCGTCGACGGCGCCGACCTTCAAGAGTTCGTCACCGCCAGCGGCCCCATGCGCGGCTCCAGCCTCGAACACCTCGTCCTCTACCAGATCACCCACGGCGAACCCTCCCTCGACGGCCTCGACGACGGCCTGCGCAGCCTCATCACCCGCGCCCTACTACCAGGGTGGTTACCGCGTCGACGCGGACCACCTCTCCGCCGAGCGCTGGGCAAGCGCACCGACCGACGACACACTGCCGACCAGACTTCTGGTCAGCACGGACGCGACGATCATTCAGAACCCGCCGTACGGGCGGATGGGGATGTATCGCCGCGGCGAAGGCGACGGCGATGACTCGTCCTCCTACGACTTCTTCGTACGGGCCGACGGACGGGGCGCCCTGATCCGCAAGGAGTTGCCCTTCTTGAACCCCGGGGCCTTGTTCTTCTGCACCAGTTCCTTCGCTCCGCCGGACAACAGCGATGACGGCACGCAGGTGCTGTTCGACGACTTCGACCTCTCCCGGATCGGCTGATCTCGGCGTCGCTCCATCGACCGTCACGGCCGCCGCGGTTTCCAATTGTCAACCTTCGTTCGCACTTGCCAGCAATCATGGGGAACCAAGGCGGTCCGCCCACTAGTCTTATCGACTGTTGACACGGGAGGATCTGGACCGCTGTGACCGAAAACCACGTGACAAGCCCTTTGCGGCCCAGTGATCCGCAGCGGCTTGGGGACTACCGGATCGTCGGGCGGCTCGGACGTGGCGGGATGGGCATCGTCTACCTCGCCGAGTCCGCGGGCGGTGAACGCGCGGCGGTCAAGGTGATCAGTCCCGAACTGGCCGATGATGAGACCTTCCGCGAACGGTTCCGGCGAGAGGTCGAATCCGCCCGCAAGGTCCGACGCTTTTGCACCGCCCCGGTACTCGACGCCCAACTCGAGGGCGAGACCCTGTTCATCGTCACCGAGTTCGTCGACGGCGCCGACCTTCAGGAGTTCGTCACCGCCAGCGGCCCCATGCGCGGCTCCAGCCTCGAACACCTCGCCGTCGGCGTCGCCACCGCACTCACCGCCATCCACGGCGCCGGAGTCGTCCACCGCGACCTCAAACCCGCCAACGTCCTACTGTCCTCGGTCGGCCCCCGCGTCATCGACTTCGGCATCGCCCGCGCCCTGGACACCGTCTCCGGCGCCACACGCACCGGCCAGTTCATCGGCACCCCCGCCTACATGGCACCCGAACTCATCTCCGGCGCCAAGGCGTCACCGGCCTCCGATGTGTTCGCCTGGGCCTGCGTCGTCGCCTTCGCCGGCACCGGACGCGCCCCCTTCGACGGCCCCACCGTCCCCTCCGTCCTCTACCAGATCACCCACGGCGAACCCTCGTTGGACGGCCTGGACGACGGCCTGCGCAACCTCGTCACCCGCGCCCTGTCCAAAGACCCCGCAGCCCGCCCCACCGCACAAGAACTCCTCGACGTCCTCACCGGACGCCCCCACGCCGAGGCCGCCGCCACCGCCGAAACCATCGGCCGCACCTGGGCCCACACAGTGCCCGACGGACCACAGGCGCCACCGGGCGTGCCCCCGCAGGGAGGCCCGACGCAGGCATGGCAGCCACCCGGCGGCCCCACGCAGGCGTGGCCGCCGCAGGGAGGGCCCACGCAGGCGTGGTCGCCCCAGTCCCAGCCGGCGTCGGGCGGCCGGCCGGTCTGGCGACGGCCGCCCGTGCTGGCCGCGGCCGCGGTCGTGCTGGTGATCCTGCTCGGCGGCGGGGTGTATTTGGACGCGCACGACGGCGGGCCGCCGTCCAACACCGCCACGGTCTTCTCGGACGACTTCTCCAACACCGACTCCGGCTGGTCCGGCTCGATCTGGATCTCCGACAGCGGGTACTTCCAGAGCGGTTACCGCATCGACGCGGGCGGTAGCGCCTACACGGAGCGCTGGTCGAAGGCTCCGGTCGACAAGGCCCCGGACAAACTTCTGGTCAGCACGGACGCGACGGTCAAGCAGAGCCCGCCGTACGGCCAGATGGGGGTCTACTGCCGCGGCAACGGCGACGGCGATGACTCATCCTCCTACGACTTCTTCGTACGGGCCGACGGGCGGGGCGTGCTGATCCGCAAGGAGTCCGGGAAGGCCGGGTCGAAGGAACTGGTGCAGAAGAACAAGGCCCCGGGGTTCAAGAAGGGCAAGAAGAACCGCCTCCAGGCGGCGTGCGAGCAGGACGGGAAGAAGGTCCACCTGCGAATGTGGGTCAACGGCAAGCTCGCCGCCGAGACCACCGACGGCGACGCACCGCTGCCGAGCGGCGGCGTCGGCCTGATGAGCCGGCTGGAGAACGGCAGCGACAACGGCACGCAGGTGCTGTACGACAACTTCGACCTGTCCAAGATCGACTGATCTCACGGCCGCCGCGGTCTCATAACTCGAACCAGTAGGTGAGGCCGCTCTCGTCGGCGCGGAAGCCGGATCGGGCCGCGAGCCGCCGGATCAGTAGCACGCCGCGGCCGCCCTCGCGGAGCTCGCCGTCCGGGCGGAGGTCGCCGCGCTCGCGGATCGTCGGGACGGTGTCGGCCCCGCCGTCGCCGACCTCCACGCGCAGTCCCGCGGCGGTCTCGGCGACCGCGACGGTCACGGCCGGACCGGTGGCGTGGATCACCGCGTTGGTGACCGCCTCGCTGGTCAGCAGCACTGCGGTGGCGGTCTCGGGCCGCTCGCCGAGGACCTTGGCGACGAACCGGCGGGCCGTCGCGACCTCCTCGGGGCGGCGGGCGAGCGTGATCGAGCCGAGCACCGGCCCGGCGGCTCGCGCCGGACCACCGCCCGCCGCCGTGTGGGTTACGGCCGGGGCGCCGGGCCGCTCACCGGGGGGACCGATCTCACCACTGAGGCCCGTTTCGCCTATATCACGATCGCCGGGATGACCGAACGGTGTTTCGCGCATGGCGGTATCACCCCTCAAGCCGAGGTTTAGGGAGGGTAAAGAAACTATGCTGTGAGCATACGACCACAATGTGTGACCATGCAACAGGGGGCCGAGTTCGTCTCGAACACCGGAGTGCCGACGCAGTGAACCTCAACACCCTCCACGAGATCGCCACGATCTCCGACCCGATCGAGCGTGCCTGCGCGCTCGGCCGCGCCATGACCGAACAGCAGAGCCTCGTCGAGGAGGCGGCCCGCATGCGCCGTCAGGCGATCGCCGAAGCCCGCGAGAGCGGCCATCGGCTCGAAGAGATCGCGAGTGTCCTCGGCGTCTCTCCCGGCCGCATCTCCCAGATGCGCAAGGGCCCGGCGTCGCGCGCCCCGCAGCCGCCGCCGGATACCAGGCCGCAGGTCATCGTGCACCGCGCGCTGCCCACGACGCCGGGCGCCCTCGGCAACGGCGCCGCCTTCGTCACCGCCGCCGAGCGGCAGGGCGTACGCCCCGGCCACCGCATGCTGTTCGTCGGCGCCGAGCCGTCGAGCGAGCACGTCGCGACGTGTCTGCGCGTGCAGACGGGCGACGAGGTCATCGCGCGTCGGCGGCTGATCCTCGCCGACGACGTGCCGGTGCGCCTGGTCACCTCCTACTTCCGCGCCGACCTGTTCGCGGGCACCTCCGTGGCCGAGCCGGACCCCATCCGGCCCTCGCTGCGCGAGTGCCTGGAGGAGCTGGGACACAGCTTCGGCCACGCGGAGGAGACCCTGATGGCCCGTCCCGCGACGCGCCCGGAGGCCGACGCCCTGCAACTCGACCTGGGCGAGTGGGCCGTCCAGGTGCTGCGGGCGTCCTACTCCACCGACGACACGCCGGTGCACATCCTCGAGTCGATCTGCGCCGCGAGCCGGCACATCTTCACGGTGAGCCAGGAGGGCGGGGAACAGGAGTTCTGACATCCAGGTAGGCCGCCAGCCAGCGGTCCAGCTCAGCGAAGAACCGCTCCCGTACCGGCGCGGCGGACAGGCACAGGTCGTGCAGGCCGCCGTCGATCCGCACACAGGTGACGTGCGGCCCGAGCCGTGTCGACCAGCGGGCGATGTCATCGGCGTTCAGCACGGCGTCCGCGCTGGTCATGTCGTCCTTCTTGCGCCGTGCGCTGCGCGTGGAGGCCATCACGAGCACGGGCACGTCGACGGCCAGCCCGGCGTGCGCCTGCCGGTGCGCCCGCAGGACCGCGGCCAGCCAGCCCAGACGTACGGCCCCCTTCTCGGGCTTCCAGGCCAGGTCGAAGTCCCATTCGCCGCCGTGGTCGCGGTGGATGGTCCGCACGTACGACTCCGACAGCCCACGCGGGATCACACCCTTGGGCCACACCCGGGCCGCCGCGCGCACGAGCGGCCCGGCGAGCATCCGCACGGCAGCCGGGACGTTCAGCTCCAGGAACGGGCTGTTGAGGAACAATCCGTCGACCAGTCCCCGGCCGCGGACGCGATCGGCCCACAGAGCGGTGATGAGCCCGCCGGTGGAGTGCGCGTTGATCAGCAGTACGTCGTTGTCCTCCCGGATGAGACGTACGGCCTCGTCGAGTTCGGGGAAGTAGTCGGTCATGCTGCGGGCGAAGTACGGGGTCTGGTGCGGCAGCAGCGACCGGCCGTACTTTCGCAGGTCCAGCGCGTAGAAGCTGTAGCCGCGCTCGACGTAGAAGTCGGCGAGGTGCGCCTGGAAGAAGTAGTCGACGAAGCCGTGGACGTACAGCACGGCCTTACGCCCGGGCGCACGGCGCCGGACCAGCGTCGCGACGACCTCCCCCTCGGCGTCGTCCTCGAAGGTCAGCCGGAGCGCCTCGTAGTCCGCGCCCAGAACATCCGGTTCCATGACGGATGAGCGTACGGTCAGACTCGTTCCGAGAACACGACCGGGATCACAGAAGACCGGACGTGGACGGGCGGCGGCTCCTCCGCGTGGCCCGGTGCCGTCAGGACAGGTGCCGTCAGGGCAGGTGCCGTCAGGGCAGGTGCCCTCAGGGCAGGTGCCGGGTGTCGTGCGCGCCGGGGTCGGCGCGCAGGCGCGCGGCGTCCTGCCCGGGTGGGGCTCCGAACAGCCGCCGGTACTCGCGGCTGAACTGCGTGGGGCTGTCGTAGCCGACGAGATGTCCGACGCCGGCGACGTCACCGGGGCGGGCGACCAGCAGGGACCGTGCCTCCTGGAGCCGGATGCGTTTCTGGAACTGCAGGGGGCTCAGGGTCGTGACGGCGCGAAAGTGCCGGTGGAACGCGGACGGGCTCATCCCGGCCAGCCGGGCCAGGTCGGAGATCCGCATCGGCTCGGCGTAGTTGTCGCGTATCCACCGGATCGCGCGGCTGACATGGGACAGACCGCTGTCGGCGAGGCCGATCTGGCGGATCATGCCGCCGTGCGGGCCGGTGAGCAGCCGCCAGAGGATCTCCCGCTCGATCAGCGGGCCGAGCACGGATGCGTCCGCGGGGTGGTCGAGCAGTCGCAGGAGTCGTGTCACGGCGTCGAGCAGCTCGGGCCGGACGGCGCCGGTCGCGATCGCGGGCGCACCGGTCGTGAACCTGGGCCACCGTCCGGGCGGGGTCTCGAGCAGCAGCGGGGCGATGGCTTCGGGCCGCAGGACCAGCCCCAGGCCCAGCGACGGGGAGTGCGGGCCGGTGTCGAGGAAGTGGCCGGTGACGGGCAGGTCGGCGGTGACCACGAGAAACTGCCCCGCCCGGTACTCGAACACCTGGTCGCCGAGCAGGAGACGCTTGCCGCCCTGGGCCATGACGACCAGCAGCGGCTCGGTCAGTGAATAGTCCGGCCGCGCCGCCTCCACCTTCGACAGCAGCAACCCGTCGATCGACGTCCGCAGATCCGGCCGAGCGTGCGTCGCGATGAGACGGCGGATCTCGTCCAGGACGTCGGGGGTGGCGTGCACACCTCACGGAACCACGAAGGAACCCATGAGGCAAGACCGATCGAAGCGAGATCGGCAGGATCAGGCAAGAGCCGACGCGGATCGGCCTACCGCGGACCGCCGGGCGCGCGTTTCGATGATCGGGACCATTCCGTACGCCACAGGAGCACGCTCATGCCGCTCGATCACTACGTCACGCTCGGCCGGTCAGGACTGCGGGTCAGCCCGTTCGCCCTCGGCGCGATGACCTTCGGAGAGGATCCCGGAGCCGCCGGATGCAGCGTCGAGGAGTCCGAGAGGATCCTGGCGACCTACCTGGACCGCGGCGGGAACTTCATCGACACCGCGAACTTCTACACCAACGGCCACTCGGAGAAGATCCTGGGTGACTTCTTCGCCGCCCGGCCGGGGCGGCGTGAGCACGTCGTGCTGGCGTCGAAGTTCTTCGCCAACCTCTTCCCCGGCGACCCCAACGGCGGCGGTGCCGGCCGCTCATCGATCACCGCCCAGCTCGACCAGACCCTGCGCCGGCTGCGGACCGACTACCTCGACCTGTACTGGTTGCACAATTGGGACCGGAACACTCCGATCGAGGAGACCCTTCGCTGCCTCGACGACCTTGTCCGGGCCGGAAAGATCCGCTACGTGGGCTTCTCCAACACGCCGGCCTGGGTCACCGCCCAGGCCCAGACCACGGCGCTGCTCAGAGGCTGGACGCCGCTCGTCGCGATGCAGGTCGAGTACTCGCTGCTGGCCCGTACCGTCGAGGGCGAACTCGCCCCGCTCGCACGCGACCAGGGCATGGCGCTGGTCGCCTGGAGCCCGCTGAAGAACGGCTTCCTGTCCGGCAAGTACCGGCGCGGCACCCAGGTCACCGACTCGGCCCGCACCGCCTACGTCGGCGGCCCCGGTGAGGACGAGTACACCGTCATCGACGCCGTCGCCGCGGTCGCCGACGAGCTCGGGAATACCTCGGCGGCGGTGTCGCTGGCCTGGCTCCGCGCCCGTGAAGGCACGGTCGTGCCCATCGTCGGCGCCCGCCGCGTGGACCACCTGGAGGACAACCTCGCCGGCCTGGAGGTCGCCCTCACCCCCGAACACCTCCACCTGCTCGACGAGGTGTCGGCTCCCACTTTGAACTACCCGGCGCCGATGCACGGCGCGCTGCGGGCGATGCTGCAGTTCGCGGGGACCACCGTCGACGGTGAACCGTCCTCCGTGTATCCGCCACTGGTGCAGAGTGAGGTCCGGTACTGAACCACGGAAGGGCGAACATGGACGGGCGGAAGGCTGTCGGGTGGTCCGACGCGATGTGGCTCAACCCGCCGCAGCGCGCCGAGGAGGACGGGGGCGCGCTGCTGGTCACGACCCGGCGCGAGAGCGACTTCTGGCGGACGACGAGCTACGGCTTCGTACGGGACGACGGGCACGCTCTGCTCACCGGTTTCCCGCCCGGGTCCGCGGTCGAGGTGGAGTTCGTGGCGCGGTTCGAGGAGCTGTACGACCAGGCCGGGCTCATGGTCCGGGTCGACGCGCAGAACTGGATCAAGGCCGGGATCGAGCTCAGTGACGGGTTGCCGCAGCTCGGGGCCGTCGTGACACGCGGGGTCTCGGACTGGTCGGTGGCGCCCGTACCCGAGTGGTCCGGGCGCCGGGTCACCGTACGGGCGAGCCGGGCCGGTGACGCGGTCACGGTACGGGCACGCTGCGAGGACGAGCCCTGGCGGATGGTACGGCTCGCGCCGCTCGACCCGGACGCGACGGCGGCGGCCGGGCCGTTCTGCTGTTCACCCCAGCGCGAGGGCCTGACCGTCCGGTTCACCGGATTCGTCCTTGGGTCGGCCGACGCCGCCCTGCACTGACGCTCCCGGCCAAGTACAGCTAGCTGTGATCGTGCAAGGTGATCACGGACGCCTCGCCGGCCGCGACGGTCACGGTCATCCTGCGGCCGTGGATGCGCTCGGCCGTGGGGTGGAATCCCGGCCAGCTCCCGTCGGCGGCGACCTGACGGCCGTCGACCCGTACCTGCGGCGCGTCGAGCGTCCGGCCGGCGCCGGACGGATCGTAGGGGGTCATCCGGTCGATCAGTGCGGTGGAGCCGGGCGCGGACACGGTGAGCGTCACCGGGTGGTCGCCCTTGTTGATGAGGAACAGCCGCCTCTCGCCGGACTCGCCCTCGACGCGCCAGGCCTTGACCTGCGCCGCGGCCGGGTCGTTCGCGGTCACGGGCACCGGGCGCAGCCCGGTGCCGCCCTGCGCGAACCGGCCGAACACCAGGGCGGCGTAGTACAGCGGCGCCGCCGTCGGCGCGCCCATGGCGGGGGTGACGTCGTAGTCGATCGCGTTGTAGTAGCCGTTGCCCTCCTCCGGCGCGAAGAACGCGCGTACCTCGGCGTTGTGGAAGTTGACCCCCACGGCGGCGGTACCGCACGTGGCGTTCGCCGCGGGGTCGGCCGGGGGCTGCGGGCAGGCGGCGTGGAACATCAGGTCGAGCCCGTACGCCGCGGAGGCCGCGACGTTGCTCACGCCGTCCGCGCCGCGTCCCGCCGCGGTGTTCGTCTCTTCGAGGCGGTAGCCGAGACCGTGGCGGCGCGCCTCGCCCGCGTGGGTGTAGACCTGGTAGTCCAGGCTGGCCAGGTGCTCGTCGGAGAGCAGGGCGCCGATGCTCGGGCAGCGGTACGGCTTGTTCGGGCAGGTGCGCGCCAGCGGATAGAAGTGGTCGCTCGCGTACGCGCCGAACGCTCCCGCCCGTGCTCGCATCGGCGGCGCGGCCGTGTCGAGGATCCGCGGCCAGTCCCAGAAGAAGCGCGTCGGCACGGCCCGCTGGTCGATGTCCTGCCAGGGCAGGATGTCCTCGCTGGTGTTGGGGACGATCAGCGGGAGGGGACCCGTGACGTCCGGGTCGGCGTACTCGCTCAGGTCGTGCAGGTAGGCGTCGACGTCGGAGTGGTAGGACAGGTCCGGCTCGTTGCCGAGCTCGATGCCGGCGATGTCCCGTTCCGCGCCGGCGAAGGCCGGTTCGACGCCCTGCCGGACGAACGCGCGGGCGTGGTCGGGGCCGACGAACGGCCGCGACGCGCTGGGCGGCGCCATCGCCGTGCCGAGGACGACGCCCCACGACGGCGTGCGGCTCCGGCCGTTCACCGCGTCGAGCGTGGAGCGGATGGCGCGCAGATCCGTCGGCGTGATCACCTGGTTGGTGTCGGGCGCGTCCGGTTCGAACGGCATGAGGTCCTGGGACGAGCCGCCGATGCGCAGCACGCCCGTGCCGAGGTTGCCCAGCAGCTTCGCGAACGCCGGTCGGGCGGCCGGCCCCATGTACCGCTCGATCAGCGACCATTCAACGCTGAAGCCGACGAAATGGCGCGGGATGCCGCCCTGGTTCTGGTGCGCGGGGTCGAGGGTCACCGACGCCTGCGGCGGTGACGACGCCGCGGCAGCGCTCGTGACGGGCTGGGCGACGAGCGCGGCGGCGGCCAGTGCCGCCGCCACGCGGGCGGTTCGAACCTTCATCGGTCCCTCTCGGCGTCGACGACGAGGCGGGCGGTGACCGGCGCACCGAACGCGATCCGTGTGGCCAGGCAGCGCCAAGGGCTCACAGTCATGGCACTCCTCCCGAGGTCAGCTCTGAGAAACCGGTTTCTGGTGAGGCAGTCCAGCACCGATCACCGAAGCGGTCAATAGCCGCCTGGGATTCGAGTGCCCACACCGAGCGGGCGACGCGTACGGCCGGGTTCAGCTCCCCGCGTGCTCCCCGGCGGTGATCGTCGCGCCCGAAGCGATCTTCCCGACGGCGTCCTCCGCCGTGTCGATCGCCTTGCCCGTGGACTCTCGTACGACGAGGGTCGGCTCCAGGCGGACCGACGCGCTCGTCCCTCGGTCGCCGAGCCGGTCTCGCAGGACCTCCCAGCTTCTCCGGCCCAGCTCGGCCTTGGGGAGGCGGACGGTCGTCAGCGCCGGATGGACGAAGTCGGCGGCGGGGATGTCGTCGAAGCCCACCACCGACATCTCCGCCGGAACCGCGACGCCGAGCGTACGGAGCCGGGCGAGCGCCCCGAACGCGACCAGGTCGTTGAAGCAGATGATGGCCGTGGCACCGGCCTCGGCCGCCGCGGCGGCCGAGGCGTAGCCCTCCTGGCTCTTCGAGCCGGTCGGGATCACCACCGCGTCGGGCAGGCTCCGCTCCAGCGCGTGCAGCCGGTCGGCGTTCGACGACGAGGACGGCGGCCCGGCCAGGTAGGCGATCCGGCGGTGCCCGAGCTCGCCCAGGTGCGCGATGACCGCCTGCATCCCCCGGCCTGAGTCGATCATGACGGAGGCGGTCAGCGGCGGGTCGGCCAGCCGGTTGGTGCACACCATCGGCAGCCCCTTGCGGACGACGCGGCGCAGGTCCGCGATTCGAGCGCGAGGAGAGCACAGGACCAGGCCGTCCACCCGGCGGGAGACGTCCTGGATCAGGCGCAGCTCCGCCTCGGGGTCCTCGTCCGAGTCCGCGACCACGACGCTGAACCCGTCGTTGCCGGCCGCGACCGTCAGCGCCTTGACCACCTCGGGGAAGAACGGGTTGGCGAGGTCGGGGACGACGACGCCGACCGTCTGGCTCGCCCCGCGGGCCAGACCCTGCGCGATGGCGCTCGGGTGGTAGCCGAGGCGGCGGCTGACCTGGCGGACGCGTCCGGCCAGGACCGGATCCACGGTGTCCTGGCCGTTGAGGACCCGTGACACGGTGGCACGCGAGACGCCGGCCTTCTCGGCGACGTCGGCGATGGTCACCCGGCGCCCGCCGGCACCGGACGGATCGCGTTTCGTGGGCACACGCCAACGGTAACCGCAGACGGCACGGCGCGGACCAGCGCTCACCGGCGAGGGACGCCCTCGCGATCCGGTCATCTATTGACGTTCGGTGCGAACGGTGCTGAACTGCACCACCAGAAACCGGTTTCTCGGGGCTGACCTCCTGAATCAAGACGGCGGCGATAGGACATTGGGAGCCTGCAGATGGTGAGAGAAATCGTAGGTCGTCGCGGTACGGGCGGGATCGTACGGCGATCTCTGTCGGCGGTCGGGCTGGCGACCGCGCTGGCGACGGCGTGCGCGGTGGCGGCGCCGGCCGCTTCGGCCGACCCCACCGCGATCACACTGACTCCGAAGGGCGCCCCGGACCTCGGGGCGGTCACCGGCGAGAACCTGGGCTTCTCCGTCGAGTCGGCCGACCTCGCGCACGGGTTCTTGACCAAGCCGCGGATGTCGCAGTGGCTCAAGACGCTCGGCCGGCACGGCGTGCTGCGGCTGGGCGGCTATTCGATGGATCTGGTCTGGCCCGCGTTCGGCGACTACCGTGACGCCCCCACGCCTCCGGAGGCGATCGGCGGCCGGGTGGACCGGCCCGACCTCGTCCGGCTGAAGGCCCTGCTGCGCGACAGCGGCTGGAAGGCCACCCTCGGCGTGCCGCTGAAGAAGATCATCGATCCTTCCAAGATCAAGAACCCCACCAAGGACCCGTCCCCGCCGGTGACGCTGGACCAGGCCGTCGCCGAGGTGAAGGCGGCGCACGAGATCCTCGGCGACGACCTGCTGGCCGTGGAGGTCGGCAACGAGTACGACAACGTCACGACGCTGACCCCGGCCGAGTACTACGCGACGATGAAGAAGTACTACGCGGCGATCAAGCAGGCGGTCCCGCACGCGAACATCAAGGTCACCGGGCCGTCGGCGAACACCGCGAAGACCAACACCCAGCTCGACGGGTTCGTGTCCGCCGTGCAGGCCGACACGGGCGGCGACCCGCGGCAGATGATCGCCGAGTTCACCAACCACCTGTACCCGCAGAGCCACTGCGGTTCGTCGAACGCCACGATCGCGGGGTTGCTGTCACCGAGCACCTACGTCACCGACCGGAACAAGCTGACCGGCATCATGGACATCACCGGCCGCCTGAACAGCGGGATACCCGCGGTGATCAATGAGTCCAACAGCGCGTCCTGCAGCGGCCAGCCCGGGGTCAGCGACGCCTACGCGACCAGCCTGTGGTCGCTGGACTACCTCCTGCAGACCGCCCAGAGCCGCGTCTCCCAGCTGCAGTTCCACACCAACACCGCGGCGGTCTGCGGCGACTTCCAACCGCGCGACTCGAAGGACTACCCGATCTCCTACCGGTACTACGGGGCGTTCTGCGCCGCGGACCGGCACGCGCTGGACTCGAACCGGCTGTCGGCCACGCCGCTGTACTACGGGCTGTGGGCGTTCCACCAGGTTCCGGAGGGCAGGTTCCTCGACGTCGGCCTGCCGGACACCGCGCTGTCACAGCTGCGCGCGTACGCGGTCGAGAACCCGAACGGCGGGCTGACGATGGTCCTGATCAACATCCAGGACCCGGCCGCCTCGACCGGCGACGACGACGTGACGGTGAATCTGCCGTCCGCCTACCGCCGCGGCCAGGCGGTGACACTGCGGACCTCCGCTTCGGACGGCCTGGCCTCCCTGGACGCCTCCGCCATCAGGCTCGGCGGCCGTACGATCTCCGACCGCGGCGTCCCGTCCGGCCGGCCGGAGGCCACCCCGGTGCGGGTCTCCGATGGCAGGTCGACCGTCACGGTGGCGCCGGGCACCGCTCAGATCATCACCTTCTCCGCACGCTGACCTGACAAGCGCCTGGAGACGGGCGGCGGCCGGGGCGTTCCCGACCGCCGCCCCGGCCGGGGTACTGCTCGGCCCGCCGCTTCCCTCGTTCACAGGCGGGTGGCCGTTTCGGCGGCGAGCGCGAAGAGCTCCGGGCGTACGGCGGCCGTCGTCCACGCGCGGTGGTCCCAGGCCTCGCCGCTCACGTCGTCGCCCGCGTAGAGGTACTGGACGAAGCGCACGCCGCGGAAGGTCGCGACGGCGAGGAACGCGGCGGTCTCCATCTCGACCGTCACGCAGCCCTCCTCGCGGCGCGCTCGTACGCGGGCCGGGGTCTCGCGGAACGGGGCGTCCGTCGTCCAGGTCGTTCCCGTGACGTGGGGGACGTCGTGTGCGGCGAGCGTGGCCACGGCGGTCTCCACGGCGGCCGGGTCGGCGCGGACCAGGCGGGACGGCTCGGCGTAGTGGTAGGAGGTGCCCTCGTCGCGTACGGCGGCGTCCGGCACGACGACGTGGCCGAGCGCCAGGCCGGGCCGTACGGCGCCCGCCCCACCGCAGGCCACGAAGTACCGTCCGCCGGCGGCGATCGCCTTCTCGAAGTGCTGTACGGCCAGCGGCGCGCCGACGCCGGGGTGGAAGACCGCGACCGGGACACCGTCGTGGACGATCCGGTAGATCGCGTGGCCGCCCAGTTCGCGGGAGTACGCGCCGATGCGCCGCGCGCCGTACGTCTCCGGGAGGCCCTCGACGACCTCGGGGAAGAAGCACATCACCACGCGCTCCGGCAGTGGTTCGCTCAGCGGAGGAGGGGTCGGCGGGACCAGCCCGTCACCGCTCGGATCGAACTCCGTCAGTGGAATGTCCATCGCGCTCCCCCCGCCACCGGTTCGCCACACCGGGGAGGTCATGTAAAGGTCTCCATCAGTTCGTCCGATCCGGTCGGCGTTCGTTTCCGACCGCGCGGCTGCCGGCGCGGTTTCGGGCGATGTTCCGTATCTTCCGTGTGCGGCCCGTTTCGGTGAGCATGGCGAGTACCGCCGGTGAGGTCGATTCCGTTGCGATCTTGCGCTGCATCCAGTCCGTGAGCCCGGCCAGCTCGGTGGCGGCCGGAGTACGGCCGGCCAGGATGGTCAGGTAGACCGTCCAGTCGTGGATTCGACGGTGCAGGAAGCCGCGGTGCCCATCCGCCATGAGCCGATCCATCTCCGGCGTCAGTCCGGCCGCCCACCGCCGGAACTCGGCCGGGTCATCCGTCTTCATCGCGATGCCGTCCACGAGTGCGACAACCGCCGTCTTGGCCACCGACCCCTCGGGGTCGCGCAGGATCGTCGAGACGACCTCCCGGTCACGGTCACGGCTCCGTGCGGCGGCGAGCACCGAGAGAACCCTGAGATACGCGGAGCAGCGCACGTGCTCGTCCTCGATGGCCCTGTCGACGTCCACGTCGACGACGTCGGCATCGGCGAGCAATTCGGTCAGGTCGGCGCGCAGCGTCACCGCTCGGATCGAACTCCGTCAGCAGAACGCCTCGGGGTCATGTGAAGGTCTCCATCACTTCCGGGTCGCGCGACGCGAGGACTCCATCGGCTCAGCCACGGCCCCGATCCGGTCGAACCTCGCGCCGGGTTCGGCCGCCTCGGATGTATCCGGCGCCAGTCTTCCACCGATCAATGCATCCAGGTAAGCCCACAGCCGCATCGCACTTGCTATTGCAAGCTACTTGCAACTAGATGAGCTCCGGCCCTCACCCCCTGCCGGGAGCCACGCCATGCCCCACCTCGTACCGCACACCGGACCACAGCGTGTCGTCGCGGCCTCGAACTTCGTCTACACCGTCGGCAGTGGCCTCTACCTGACCGCCGGGGTTCTGTTCTTCACCCAGGCGGTGCACCTGCCGGCGAGCCAGGTGGGGCTCGGGCTCGGCATCGTCGCCGGGCTTCTCTCGCTGGCCGTCGGCATCGCCGTCAGCCATCTCGCGGACCGGCGCGGGGCGCGCGGCGTCTACGCGGCCACCCTCGTCGTCCAGACGCTGGCGACGCCCGGGTTCGTGCTGGTGGACGGCTTCTGGCCGTTCGTCCTCACGGTGGGCGCGGCCACCGGGGCCAAGGCGGCCGGGCTGGCCGCACGCAGTCCGCTCATCAGGCGTTACGGCGGGGACCGGCCCCAGGAGTTCCGCGCCTATCTCCGCGCGGTGACCAACGTCGGCATCTCGCTCGGTGCCCTGCTGGCGGGGTGGGCGGTTCAGGTGGGCACCCTCACGGCGTACCAGATGCTGGTCGTCGGCAACGCGATCGCCTTCGCGGCCTCCGCGGCGATCCTCGCCTTCCTGCCGCCGGTCACGGCCGGGCCCGTCGTCCACGGGCCCCGCTGGATCGCGCTACGGGACCGGCCCTACCTTCTGCTCACCGCGCTCGAGGGCATCATGGCGGTCCAGTTCAAGGTGCTCACCGTGGCCGTCCCGCTCTGGCTGGTCGAGGCCACCACCGCTCCGCGCTGGCTCGTGTCGGGAACGATGGTCGTCAACACCCACCGGGCAGTACCTGGGCGTGTTCGGCCTGGGCGCCGGGCTGGCCGAGGCCGTCGGGCCTAGCGTGCTCATCTCCCTGTGCATCGCCTGGGGCCGGCCCGGGTGGTACGTCGTCGGAGCACTGTTCGCCCTGACCGGCCTGGCCGCGCCACTCGCCGTACGCCGGGCGCGGCGCGGCCACCGGCAGGCTCTCCTCGAACCCGCGCCGAACGCACCGGCCGCCTGACAGCATCCACGCCGCCCCATCCACGGGCCCACCAGAAAAGCGTCCGGGCCGGCCCATGGATGGGCCGGCCCGGACGTCGTCGGTCAGACGAGATCGATCACGCGAGGATCAGGCGAGGTCGTACCGGTCCAGCATCATCACCTTGTCCCACGCCGCGACGAAGTCCGTCACGAACTTCTCCTTCGCGTCGTCGCTCGCGTACACCTCCGCGACCGCGCGCAGCTCGGCGTTCGCCCCGAAGACCAGGTCGACGCGGCTGGCGGTCCACTTGACCTCGCCCGAGGCGTCGCGGCCCTCGTAGGTCTCCGACTCCTCGGACGTCGGCTTCCACACCGTGCCCATGTCGAGCAGGTTCACGAAGAAGTCGTTGGTCAGCGACCCGGGGTTGTCGGTGAAGACGCCCAGGGACGACTGCCCGTGGTTGGCGCCCAGGACGCGCAGACCACCGACGAGGACCGTCATCTCGGGGGCGCTCAGGGTGAGGAGGTTCGCCCGGTCGATGAGGAGGAACTCGCCCGGCAGCAGGTTCCCCTTCATGAGGTAGTTGCGGAACCCGTCGTGCGTCGGCTCCATCACCTCGAACGACTCCACGTCGGTCTGCTCCTGCGACGCGTCGGTGCGTCCCGGGGTGAAGGGCACCACCACGTCGTGACCGGCGTTCTTCGCGGCCCGCTCGACGGCCGCGCACCCACCGAGCACGATCAGGTCGGCCAGGGAGATCCGCTTGCCGCCGGTCTGCTCGGCGTTGAACGCCTGCTGGACCTGCTCCAGGGTGCGCAGCACGGTCGCCAGCTCGCTGGGGTTGTTGACCTCCCAGCTCTTCTGCGGCTCGAGCCGGATGCGCGCGCCGTTGGCGCCGCCGCGCTTGTCGGTGCCGCGGAACGACGCGGCCGACGCCCACGCGGTGGTGACCAGCTGGGAGATCGACAGGCCGGAGTCGAGGAGCCGGGCCTTGAGCGCGGCGACGTCGTCGGCGTCGACGAGCTCGTGGTCCACCGCCGGGACGGGGTCCTGCCAGACCAGCGTCTCCGCCGGCACCTCGGGCCCGAGGTAGCGCTGGATCGGGCCCATGTCGCGGTGGGTCAGCTTGAACCAGGCGCGGGCGAACGCGTCGGCGAACTCCTCGGGGTTGTCCTTGAAGCGCCGCGAGATCGGCTCGTAGATCGGGTCGTAGCGCAGCGCGAGGTCGGTCGTCAGCATCCCCGGCTGGCGGTTCAGCGTGCCGTCCTCGGGGTCGGGCACGGTGTTGGCGCCGGCGCCGTCCTTCGGCCGCCACTGGTTCGCCCCGGACGGGCTCTCGGTCAGCTCCCACTCATAGCCGAAGAGGAGCTCGAAGAAGGTGTTGTCCCACTTGGTCGGGGTGGGCGTCCAGGTGACCTCGAGACCGCTGGTGTGGGAGTCGCGGCCCTTGCCGGTGCCGTGCGTGTTCTTCCAGCCCAGGCCCTGGTCCTCCAGCGGGGCGCCCTCGGGCTCGGGGCCGATGGCGTCCGCCGGGGCCGCGCCGTGCGTCTTGCCGAACGTGTGACCGCCGGCGATCAGGGCGACGGTCTCCTCGTCGTTCATCGCCATGCGGGCGAACGTCTCGCGGATGTCGCGCGCCGCGGCGAGCGGGTCCGGGTTGCCGTTCGGGCCCTCGGGGTTGACGTAGATGAGGCCCATCTGCACCGCGGCCAGGGGCTTTTCCAGCTCGCGGTCGCCGCTGTAACGCTCGTCGTCCAGCCAGCCGGTCTCCGGACCCCAGAAGACGTCCTCGTCGGCCTCCCAGGCGTCCTCGCGTCCGCCGGCGAAGCCGAAGGTCTTCAGGCCCATCGTCTCCAGGGCGACGTTGCCGGCCAGGATCATCAGGTCGGCCCACGAGATCTTCCGGCCGTACTTCTTCTTGACCGGCCACAGCACGCGGCGGGCCTTGTCGAGGCTCGCGTTGTCCGGCCAGCTGTTGAGGGGCGCGAAGCGCTGCTGACCCGCTCCGGCGCCGCCCCGGCCGTCGCTGACGCGGTAGGTGCCGGCGCTGTGCCACGCCATGCGGATGATCAGCGGCCCGTAGTTCCCGAAGTCGGCCGGCCACCAGTCCTGCGAGTCGGTGAGGACGTTGGCGATGTCCTGCTTCACGGCGGCGAGGTCAAGGCTGTTGAACGCCTCGGCGTAGTCGAAGTCCTCGCCCAGGGGGTTGGCCATGGGCGGGTTCTTGACGAGCAGCTTGAGGTTGAGCCGCTCCGGCCACCAGCCGCGGTTGCCGCCGCCCTGGGTGGGATGCGGCGCGCGCCCGTGCGCGACCGGGCACCCGCCCGCGCTCTCGTTCGTCTCTCCAACAACGGCGTCAGGAGTGTCAGCCACGGGAATCCTTCCGATTTGTGGTGGAACAGTCGGGGCACAGGCCCCAATAGATGACCTCGGCCTCGTCGATCGTGAAGCCCTGGTCGTTGGAAGCTGTCAGGCAGGGCGCATCGCCGACCGCGCAGTCGACGTCGGCGACGGCACCACACGACCGGCACACGGCGTGGTGGTGGTTGTCCCCCACGCGTCCCTCGAACCGCGCCGGGCTGCCGGCCGGCTCGATGCGGCGTACGAGCCCCGCCGCGGTGAGAGCGTGGAGTGCCTCGTACACGGCTTGAAGGGAGACATGGCCCACGCGATCGCGCACTCCGGACGCGATCGCCTCGACGTCGAGGTGGTCACCGTGCCGGACGGTCTCGAGCAACGCGACCCGGGCGGCGGTCACGCGCAGGCCGGCACCGCGCAACTCCTCGGCGGGGGTGGGAGTCTGGGATGCGGTCATGGCGCCAGACCTACCTTCATAACGCGAATGGTCCAAGACAACGAACGACGCAAGTCTAGACCCGCACCGGCCCATGGTCGCCCCTTTCGCCACGACATTTCACCGTGACGTGCGACGCCCGTTACCCTTCGCCTTTCAAGATCACCATCGAGCGGGGCCCGCTACTCGCCGCCTTCGAGGTCGCCTTCGAGGCGCAGGTAGGTCTCGCGGAGGCGGTCGAGGGTCTCGGGATCCGGCTCGGCCCACAGGTCGCGGTCGGCGGCCTCCAGCAGGCGTTCGGTGATGCCGCGCAGCGCCCAGGGGTTCGAGCGCTCCATGAACTCCCGGTTCTCCGGATCGAAGACGTACTCCTCGGCCAGCTTCTCGTACATCCAGTCGTCCACCACGCCCGCCGTCGCGTCGTAGCCGAACAGGTAGTCCACCGTCGCGGCCAGCTCGAACGCACCCTTGTAGCCGTGCCGGCGCATCGCCGCGATCCAGCGCGGGTTGACCACCCGGGCACGGAACACCCGGTGGGTCTCCTCCCCGAGCGTCCTGGTCTTCACCTGCTCCGGCAGCGCCGAGTCGCCGACGTACGCGGCCGGGCTGCGGCCCGTCAGCGTACGGACCATGGCCACCATGCCGCCGTGGTACTGGAAGTAGTCGTCGGAGTCGACGATGTCGTGCTCGCGGGTGTCCTGGTTCTTGGCGGCGACCGTGATGCGCCGGAACGCCGCCTCCATGTCGCCGCGCGCCTCGCGCCCGTCGAGTCCGCGCCCGTACGCGTAGCCGCCCCACACGGCGTACACCTCGGCCAGGTCGCCGTCGTCGCGCCAGTTGCGCGCGTCGATCAGCGGCAGCAGGCCCGCGCCGTACGCGCCCGGTTTGGAGCCGAAGATGCGGCTCGTGGCGCGCCGCCAGTCGCCGTGCTCGCGTGCGTCCTCCAACGCGTGCGCCCGCAGGTGGTTGTCGGGTTCGTCCAGCTCGGCCACGGCCGCGATCGCGTCGTCGACGAGGGTGATGACGTGCGGGAACGCGTCGCGGAAGAAGCCGGAGATGCGCAGCGTCACGTCGATGCGCGGGCGGCCGAGCTCCTCGCGCGGGACCACCTCGACGCCGGTGACCCGCCGGGAGGCCTCGTCCCACACCGGCCGAACGCCGATCAGCGCGAGGACCTCGGCGATGTCGTCGCCCTGGGTGCGCATCGCCGAGGTGCCCCAGACCGTCAGGCCGACGCTGCGCGGGTACTCCCCCGTGTCGGCGAGGTGACGGGCGATCAGCGAGTCGGCCAGGGAGACGCCGACCTCCCAGGAGTTGCGGGAGGGGATCGCCTTCGGGTCGACGGAGTAGAAGTTGCGCCCGGTCGGCAGCACGTTGACCAGGCCGCGCGTCGGCGAACCCGAGGGTCCGGCCGGGACGTACCCGCCGTCCAGCGCGTGCAGGACGGCGTCGATCTCGCCGGACGTGGCCTCCAGCCGCGGGACGACCTCGCGCGCCGCGAACTCCAGCAGCCGTACGACGTCCGGATCCGCCGACCCGAGCACCTCGGCGCAGACCGCCGGCGCCTTGGACGCGTCCCACCCGAGGGTCTCCATGCCGACCACGAGCCGCCGCGCGACCGCCTCGAGCAGGTCGACGACGTCCGAGGCGGTACGGGCCGGGCCGTCGGCGATCTCCGTGAGGCCGCCCGCGTCCGCCGGGGCGCCCGGCTCGGCCAGCAGCGCCTTCTCCTCCAGCCCGTACCGGGCGGCGACGGCCGCGCGCAGTCCCGGCAGCGCGCCGGATCCGCCGGTCCACACCTGGGCGGCCCGCAGCACCGCGAGCACGAGGTTGACCCGCTGCTCCGGGTCCGGTGCGTCGCCCAGGATGTGCAGGCCGTCGCGGATCTGCACGTCCTTGACCTCGCACAGGTACCCGTCCACGTGCAGGACGAAGTCGTCGAAGGCGTCGGCGTCCGGCTCGTCGGACACGTGCAGGTCCTGGTGGAGCTGGGCCGCCTGGACGAGGGTCCAGATCTGCGCGCGCACGACGGGCAGCTTGGCCGGGTCCAGCGCCTGCACCGTGGCGTACTCGTCCAGGAGCTGTTCGAGCTTGGCCAGGTCGCCGTACGTGTCCGCGCGGGCCATCGGCGGCACCATGTGGTCGACGACGACGGCGTGGCCACGGCGCTTGGCCTGGGTCCCCTCGCCCGGGTCGTTGACGATGAACGGGTAGACCAGCGGCAGGTCGCCCAGTACGGCGTCGGGCGCGCACTCCGCGGACAGGCCCAGGCCCTTGCCGGGCAGCCATTCGAGCGTGCCGTGCTTGCCGAGGTGGACGACGGCGTCGGCGCCGAAGGTCGCGTCCAGCCAGCGGTAGGCGGCCAGGTAGTGGTGCGACGGCGGCAGGTCGGGGTCGTGATAGATCGCCACCGGATTCTCCCCGAAGCCGCGCGGCGGCTGGATCATCAGCAGCACGTTCCCGAACCGCAGTGACGCGAGCACGATCTCGTCACCTGCTTCTTCCCGACCAACCTGCCCCGACCGACCTCCCGGCACGGTGTAGAGCTCGCCCGGCGGCTCGCCCCAGTGCTCCCGTACGGCCTCGCGCAGCGAGTCCGGGAGCGAGGCGAACCAGCGTTCGTAGTCCTCCAGCGGCACCCGGGCGGACGCGGCGCGGAGCTGTTCCTCGGTCAGCCACTCCACGTCGTGGCCGCCCGCCGCGATGAGCGAGTGGATCAGCTCGTCGCCGTCGGCGGGGTGGTCGCCGACCTGGTAGCCGGCCTCCTTGAGCGCGGTCAGCAGGCGTACCGCCGAGACCGGGGTGTCCAGGCCGACCGCGTTGCCGACACGCGCGTGCTTGGTCGGGTACGACGAGAGCACGATCGCGAGTTTCCGTTCGGCGGGTGGCGTGTGCCGCAGCCGTGCGTGGCGCACGGCGATGCCGGCGACGCGGCCGGCGCGCTCGGGGTCGGCGACGTACACCGGGATGCCGTCGGGCCCCTCCTCCTTGAAGGAGAACGGCACCGAGATCAGCCGTCCGTCGAACTCGGGGATGGCCACCTGCATGGCCGCGTCCATCGGCGACAATGCCGCGTCGGAGGCCTCCCACACCTCCCGCGAGGTCGTCAGGCACATCCCCTGGATGACCGGGACGTCCAGGCCCGCCAGCGCTCCGGCATCCCACCCATCTTCGGCGGAGGCCCCGGCCGCGAGCACGGTGACCACGATCGCGTCGGCACGGCCGAGCAGCTCGAGCAGGCCCTCGTCGGCGGAGCGGAGCGAGCCGCAGAACACCGGCAGGGCGTTGCCGCCCGCCCCCTCGATCCGCTCGCAGAGCGTGTCGACGAACGCCGTGTTGCCGGACAGCTCGTGCGCCCGGTAGAAGACGATCCCCACCGTGGGCCGGTCCGCCCGCGTCTCGTGCTCGCCGTGCACGCCGTACTCGGGCATCCGCTGCGGCGGCGCCCAGGGCTCCTCGTCGCCCGGCGACAGCATCCCGGCGAGGAAGCGGCGCAGTTCGCGCAGGTTGCCGACGCCGCCCTCACGCAGGTAGTCGAGGGCCTCGGCCGCGACGCCGGCGGGAACGGTGGACAGCGCCATCAACTCGGCGTCGGGCGTGGCCTCGCCGCCCAGCGCGACCAGCGGCAGGCCGCGCCGCCGCAGGTCCTCCACGCCCTCGCGCCAGGTCTTCAGGCCACCCAGGAGCCGGACGACGACGGCGTCGGCGTCCGCGCAGAGGGCGTCGAGGTCGGCGAGGGCGAGCCGGGTGGGGTTGCCGGTGAGGTACCCGGCGGAGCGGGCCGACAGCAACTCGGTGTCGGCGGTGGACAGCAGCAAGACACGCACGTGTGGGTCCTTCCCTCGGGGGTCCTCGCCCCGGCTCGGGTGCCGATCGCCGACGGCGGGAAGTCTCCTGACTCTCGGGTCACCGCACACCCGCGGCCTTCCAGCAGGTCGCCGTGAAGCCGGGCTACCGTACGCGCGGGTGCACTCACCGATCACAGTTGCGGGACAGTCCCGGACTCCCACCGGGTTCCCTCCCTCGCCGTCGCGCGGCCAGTCTACGAGAGGGAGATTCGCCGCGGCAGGGGCGCTACGTGCCGTTCGTCGCGGTTACGGTGGTGGACATGAGCAGCTCGGCTCTCACCGCGGAGCGTGCCGACGTGACACCGCCGGCGCGCGTCGCGCCGCTGGTCGCCCGCTACTCCGGCTATCGCTACGAGGGTCTGCCGGCGGGCACACACCGGGGGTTGCCCTCGCAGTACGTCACCGTGGTGCTCAGCCTCGGCAAGCCGACCCGTACGACGCAGCCCGGCCGTCATTCGGACGCGGCGGATTTCGCGGCGCTCGCCGGGGGGATGCACACGCGCCCGGTGCTGATCGAGCACGACGGCGACCAGTACGGCGTCCAGCTCGACCTCACCCCTCAGGGGGCCAGGGCGCTGCTGGGGATGCCGGCCGGCGAGCTGGCGTCGGCGGTCGTCCCGCTCGACGGGCTGCTGCGGACGCGGACGGGCCCGCTGGTCGAACGCCTGGCCGAGGCGCCGTCGTGGCCCGCACGGTTCGCCGTCCTGGACGACGTGCTGTCCCACGACGCCGACCGGCCGGGCGCGCCTCCGGACGAGCTGCGCCACGCCTGGCGGCTGATCACACGGAGCGGCGGCCGGGCGCGCGTCGCGGACATCGCCGCCGAGGTCGGCTGGAGCCGGCGGCACCTGGCCGCGCGGTTCACCGCCGAGTACGGCCTGACGCCGAAGGAGACGGCACGCGTCGTACGGTTCCAGCGGTCCAAGCGGCTGCTGTCGCGGCCGGACCGGCCGGCGCTCGCCGAGGTCGCGGCCGTGTGCGGCTTCTATGACCAGGCGCACCTGGCGCGCGAGTGGAACGAGCTCTGCGGCTGCCCGCCCTCGGCGTGGCTGACCGGCGAGGACCTCCCATTCATCCAAGACGGAGGCGAGGACCCCGGCGGACGATAGGGCCATGAGCGAAACCATGATCTGGCCGTCGTTCCGCTACTCCGACGCCCACGCCGCCATCCGGTTCCTGGTCGACGCCTTCGGCTTCGAACGCGTCGCCGTCTATGAGAACGGCGACCGCGTCGACCACGCCGAACTCCGCTGGCCGCTCGGCGGCGGCGTCATGCTCGGCAGCTCCTCCCGCGAGGACAGCTCCATCGCCGGTCTGCCGGCCGGCACCGGATCGGTCTACGTCGTGACCGATGACGTGGACGGCCTGTTCAAGCGGGCGTGCGCGGCCGGTGCCACGGTCGTACGGGAGCCGCTCGACGAGTCGTACGGGCGCGGTTTCACCGTGCGCGACCCCGAGGGCGTCTTCTGGAGCTTCGGCACCTACGCGGGGTCGGGGAGCTGACCCTACGGCGTCACCACCGGGCAGCCGAGCCACTGCTCGACGCGGCTCGGTGGTGGCGCCGTCCCCTGGGAGACCGCGAGCCGCAGCGGCGCGAAGTCGCCCTGCGGCCGCTCCGCCGCGAGGCGGCCCAGGAACGCCGACGTCGACAGCAACACGCTGGCACGGTGCCGCCGCACCCCCTCGGCGACCAGGGGGATCGAGCGCTGCCGTGAGTCGAGGATCGCGCACGAGCCGGTGAACAGCGGAAGGAAGATCGTGTTGCGCAGGCCGACCGGGTCGTAGGTCTTCGACACCGAGAACAGCACGTCGTTCTCGCGCAGCCCGAACGGCTCCATCGCCAGGTAGGACTCTTCGGGGTCGCGGTGGGCGTACGTCGCGGCGTGCTGGCCGTACGCCGGCGCGTCGGGGATCACCGGGTGCGGGTCGGCGGAGGCCGCGGCGGGCAGCGCGCTGATCAGCTCGACCGGCGTGATCGTATGAGGATGGCGTCCGGGCATGCAGACCGCGAAGGCCGCCGGGGGCAGCGCCGAGGCGTCCGGATCGGCCAGCACCGCGACCGCGCCGATGCGTACGACGCCGAGGAAGGACCAGACGAGCTCCATCGAGCCGGGCAGCGCGATCGCCACACGGTCGCCCGGCGCGACACCGTACGCGCGCAGCAGTGACGCGACGCGGGCCGCGCCCCGGTGCACCTCGCCGTGGGTGTAGACGTCGTCACCGCACAGGAACGCGGCCCGTTCAGACCAGCCGAACGCGTGCGTCCACTGCCTGAGCACCTCCGCCAGATTCGCATCCGGGGATGGTCCGGGCATGCGCGCTCCTCCCCATCGTGGGCCCCCCAGCGACACTAGGCCGGGCGGCCGTGCCGGGACAGACCCGGAGCGTGATCAAATAGATTCTGAGGAGGCCATCTGTGGACACCCTTCGGGTCGCGTTGATCGGTTATGGCACCGGAGGTGCCGTCTTCCACGCTCCGCTCATCTCCGCCGCGCCGGAACTCGAACTGGCCGCCGTCGTGACGGCCGACCCCGACCGGCGGGCGAGCGTCCGCAGCCGGTACCCGGACACGGAGATCCTGGACCGTACGGACCCAATCTGGGCGGGCGGATACGACCTGGTGGTGGTCACCACGCCGAACCGCTCGCACGTCTCCCTCGCTCGCGCGGCGCTCGACGCCGGCCTGCCGGTCGTGGTCGACAAGCCGGTCGCCCCGACCGCGGCCGAGGCGCGGTCGCTCGCCGGGGGCCCGCTCGTGGTCCCCTTCCACAACCGGCGCTGGGACGGCGACTTCCGCACGGTCGCCCGGCTGTGCTCGTCGGGCGCGCTGGGCCGGGTGCTGCGGTTCGAGTCGCGGTTCACCCGCTGGCGCCCGCAGATCAAGCCGGGCTGGAAGGAGACCGCCGACCCGGCCGCCGCCGGCGGCGTCCTGTACGACCTGGGGTCACACCTCATCGACCAGGCGATCACCCTGTTCGGCCCGCCGTCTTCGGTCCACGCGGAGATCGACGTCCGCCGCCCGGGCGCGGAGGCCGCCGACGACGCGTTCGTGGCCCTGACCCACGCGAACGGCGTCCGGTCACACCTGTGGATGAGCGCCATCTGCGCCGACCTGGGCCCGCGCTTCCGCGTGCTCGGCGACAAGGCGGCGTACACCTCGTACGGGCTGGACGGCCAGGAGGCCCAGCTCCGCGACGGCCGGACACCGGACGACCCCGGGTTCGGCGTGACACCGCCGGAGGCGTACGGCCTGCTCGGCACCCCGGGCCGGACCCAGCCGCACCCCACCGAGCACGGCCGCTACCAGGACTTCTATCCGGCGGTCGCCGCCGCGATCCGCGGCGAGGCACCCCCTCCGGTCACGCTGGACGACGCCGTCGCCGGCCTGGAGGTCATCGAGACGGCGCTGGGCCGCACTCGCTAGGGCGGTGACCGGGAACCCCCGGTGTCTCTCTCCCGTCGAAGCCGATCATGGGTGGGGTCATGGATGAAGGGCGTCAGCTGATCAACGGGCGCTACCGCCTGATCGAGGTGATCGGGCAGGGCGGCATGGGCACGGTCTGGCGCGGTCATGACGAGATGCTCGACCGCGAGGTCGCCATCAAAGAGGTCACTCTGCCGCCCGGCCTCGACGATGACGAACGTGCCGAGCTCAGCACGCTCGCACTGCAGGAGGCGCGTGCCACCGCCCGGCTCAGCCATCCCGGGATCATCACGATTTTCGACGTCATCGACGACGACGGCGTCCCGATCATCGTCATGGAGCTCCTCCCCGGCCGTTCACTCGCCGACATCCTCAAAGAAGAGGTACGCCTGCCGTACCGGCGCGTCGCCGAGATCGGGAGGGCGGCGCTGGAGGCGCTGCGGGAGGCGCACGCGGCCGGCGTCGTCCACCGTGACCTCAAACCCGCCAACATCCTGATCAGCGACCGGCGGATCGTCATCACCGACTTCGGCGTCGCCCAGCGGGTCGGCGAGCGCACCGACGAACCCGGAGACGTCACCGGCACCCCGGCGTTCATGGCCCCCGAACAGGCCGAGAACGCCGCCGCCAGTCCCGCCGCCGACCTGTGGGCCCTCGGCGCCACGCTCTTCAACGCGACAGAGGGCAGACCGCCGTACGAGGGCCCGGACTACGCCACCGTCCTGCTGACCCTGCTCACCCAGGACCCGCCGGCGCCGGTACGCGCGGGTCCGCTCGCGCCGGTGATCACGGGGCTGCTGCGCCGTGATCCGGAACGACGCCCGAGTGCGGAACAGGTCGCCGAACAGTTCGCCGAGATCCTGCGCGATGAGCCAGGCGGCGCGACGACCAAGGCCACCACCGCCGAAAGACCGGCCATCGTGCCCGCGGTCACCGAGAAGCCGACCGCGCCGTCGCCGCCGGAGACCACCGGCCCGGCCGACCCGGTCGAGGACTCTCCCGTACGGAGGGTCCCCCACCCGGATCCGGACCGGGATCGCTGGGTCCCTCCCGCACCCGCCACACCTCACCGCCCACGGCCGCCGGTCACCAAGGCCGGCCGAGTCCGAGTCCTGGCCATCACGACTCTCGCCATATTGGGCGTCACCGTGTTGTATGTCGGAATCCATACCGCCTCGGTCGGCTCGCCCGCGAGTGCTCACTCTGCAACGCCGTCGATCCTGCTATCCGAATCCCCTCCGTCCGTCCCGGGCGCGCAGCCGGATGACCCCGAGGGTTTCGACCAGACGGCGTTCAGCCCGGACGGCGACGTCGTGGCGTTCGGCGGAGACTCCGGGGTCCTGCGGTTGTACGACACCGCCACCCAGAAGCTACGGCGCTCCTGGAAGATCGACGGCGAGATCGAAAGGCTGGCCTTCAGCCCGGACGGCCGGACCGTCGCCGCCGCCCTCGACAGCGGGTCCGTCGACACCTGGAACCTCGCCACTCGTAAGAAACACGAGTTCTCCAGGCTCGATGATGTGGTCGACGAGCTGGGATACAGCTCCGACGGCCGGACCCTCACCGCCGTGGGCGCGGCCGGCCACGTCGCCATCTGGTCCGTCCGCACGGGAAAGCGCGTCTCCAGCACCATCCCGCCCACCTGTCTCGGCATGGCGTTGAGTTCGAACGGGTACGACGTCGCCTGCGGCTACGACTACGGCGAAGACGGCGACAACGGCATCCGCATCTGGAACGCCAAGGAGAACAAGCAGCGCACCTCATGGCCTGGGGCCGAACCTGACGGAATGGCGTTCAGCCCCGACGGCAGGACCATCGTGTTCCCCGGCGCGCACGACAACGGTCTGGAATTGTGGGATATCGCCTCTCATACCAAGACCATCCAGTTGCACAGCTTTTCGGTGGCGCCCGACAGCGGGCTGGCGTTCAGCCCGGATGGCCGGGCCCTCGCCGTTGCCTCGTTCGACTCGGGCGCCAGCGATGACTCGAGCCCCAGCGACGACACCGTCGAGATCTGGGAGATTCCCGGCGCCAACAAGGCAACGACGCTTCGGCTCATCGACAGGCCGAAGACGCTGGCCCTCAGTCACGACGGCAGCATGCTGGCCGTCGCGGAGGGGCACGGCATGTTGTGGAATGTGCGGTCGCACGAGCAACTCGCGTCCTGGACCGGATGACATCCGGCGGGCGGAGCCTGGCCACCGCCGGCCCGACGACCTCGGCGCCGGAGATCGCTTCGGGCAGGCGCGGAGGTTCGCGGGCCGGGTCGAGAGACAACGGCGTGGCCGTGCGGCGCAGCCGGCCGAGCAGTTCCGCGGTCACGGGGCGGCGGGCGGGTCGGCGATCGGGGTGTTCTGGCCGGCGGCCAGCCACCATGTGCCGTTCCGCTTGATCAGGACATACATCGCCATCTCGGAGAAGCCGGGTCCGTCAGTGCCGTCTTGCAGGGCGCGTCTGCGGATGTGGGCGATGGCCACGTCCGGAGCCGGTGCGA
Source organism: Actinoallomurus oryzae (assembly GCF_039541955.1). Classification (NCBI taxonomy): domain Bacteria; kingdom Bacillati; phylum Actinomycetota; class Actinomycetes; order Streptosporangiales; family Thermomonosporaceae; genus Actinoallomurus; species Actinoallomurus oryzae. The sequence continues at coordinate 126,349 of NZ_BAABHF010000045.1, forward strand.
GTATTTGGACCGGTTCGAACCGCGAGGGAGGAGCGACTCTCTTCGCCATGAGGGTGTGGTGGATCTCGTTGAGCTGCTTGTAGCCCGCCAGCGTGCGTCCGTAAGGGCTGCCCCAGAGGATGTCGTCGGCGAACATGCGGTCGTACGCATCGGCGTCTGTGGTGTCGCCGCCACCCTGGAGCGTCTCGATGAGCCGCTCCACCGCGGTGGACGCCTCGTCGGTCGCCGCGGGTGAGTGCAGGCGCGGACGTTCGCCGTCGAGAGTCTCCTGCGGGCGCAGTCCCCACAGCGACCGTCCCCAGCGCGCCAGGCCGGTGAGCATCCGGCGGCGTGCCTCGGCCTGTCGTGCCCGTGGCTCGCATCGGCCCCGGTCGTCGAAGTCCTCGAAGATGTCGAGGGCCACCTGCGGCCCGACGCCGGCCATCCCGAGCTCTGCGGTGATCCCGCGCAGGTGTTCGACCGCCCTGACCCCGCCGCCGGTGCCGTAGCCGACGAAGCCCACGGCCTTGTCCTGCCACTCGGCGTACAGGTGGTCCAGCGCGTTCTTCAGCACGGCGGTGGTGGAGTGGTTGTACTCCGGTGACACGAGCACGTAGGCGTCGAAGCCGGCGACCAGCTCCGCCCAGGCCTTCGTGTGCTCCAGCGCGTACCGGCCGAACGCGGGCGGTTCGGGTTCGGCGAGCATCGGCAGGCCGACCTCTTCCAGGTCGACGACGGTGAGATCGAGGGCGAGCTCGCCGGGTTCGGGGCCGGCGCAGATCCACTCGGCGACCGCACGGGCCCGCCGGGCCGGGCGGGTGCTGCCGGCGAGGACGCCGACCCGCAGCGTTTCGGCCATGGTGTTCCTCCTGTACGTCTCGTGGTGAGATGGCCGAGACGCTAGGGGGTCAAGTGAACTTGAACGCAAGCCCGCGCGATCGCGGGGCCGCAGAGTGGCACGTCTCCGGCCTCACGGTCGGCCAGGTCGCCGAGCGCATGGGCATCGCCAGGTCGGCGGTGCGCTGGTACGCCGACCAGGGCCTGCTGCCCTGCGAACGGACGAGTGACAACCAGCGCCGCTTCTTCGCCGACGTGCTGTGCCGCGTCGCGATGATCCGCGCCGCGCAGCGGGTCGGGCTCACCCTGGAAGAGATCCGCGTGGCGCTCGCGGCCCTCCCACCCGGCCGGCCGCCGACCTACGAAGACTGGAACAGGCTCGCCGAGCGGCTGCGCGCGGTCATCGTGGAACGCGTGGACCAGCTGCTGAACCTGCTGGATGAGTTCGAACCGAACCGCGCCTGACGTGGTCGCTACTTGGGCAGCTCCGCGACGATCTTCGGGGCGAGCATGTCGCGTGCCTCGGAGTACGGCAGGGTGACCGAGTAGAACGGGCACTCGCTGCCGACGTGCGACCACGTGACGTCCAGGCCCTTCGGGGTGAGGAACGGCGAGACGCGCGGTGGCTGTGGCCGTTTCGTGTTGAACGGCTGCCCCGGACGGAAGTCGGCGGGCTCCGTGCCGCCGGTGCACACCAGCGCGAGGTCGGGGTCGGTGGTGTGAGGCTGCACGCGTTGCATCAACGTGGCGATGCCGCTCGTGGTGACCGTCCCGGGGGCGAACACCTGCTCGCCCGTCAGTGACTGCCCGGTGCGCAGATCGACGGTGACGGTGATGTGCGGCAGCTCGAAGTCGAGCGGGTGGCAGAACTCCTTCGGCAGCTCGTACCGGACGGTCACCAGGTGCGGGCCGCGCAGCCCGATCTCGGGCTTGGCCCCCAGCACGGTCGGCTTCGTACAGGCCGGCTGCTGCCTGGTGGTCATCTGCCGCATCTCGTCGACCGCCCATTCGAGCGGGGCGGCCAGGGCGTCGTTGACGCGGCGGCGCAGGGCCTCGTCCTTCCCGCCGCTCACCTGGACCAAGCGGGCGCCGCTCAGGTCGAGGCCGGTCACCGACCGGTTGTAGGAGGCCAGTTCGACGCGCAGCGGCGCCACGGCGGCCTTCTTCGGCTTGTGGTGGGTCAGCACGATCGCGGCGGCACCGGCACCGCCCACGACGATCGCGCCGGTGGCCACGGCCACCACCTTGGTCGCGACGTTTCCGCCGAGCAGTTTGGTCAGCACGCCGTGCCCGGCCTTGCCCGCCACCGCGCCGGCGTGGGCGCCCCCGCCCGGCGCGACCTTCGCGACGAGCATGGCGAACGGGAACAGCGCGGCCAGGCCGGCCGCCGCCTCGGCCAGACGCCGCCAGCCGTTGGACTCCCACTCCGGCCCGTACGCGGCGGTGGCCGCCTCCTCCAGCTCGGCGGCGAACTCCGCCGCACCGGGCGGACGGCCCTGCGGATGCTTGGCCAGACCGCGTTCGACCAGCGCGCGTACCGGCTCCGGCACCTGGTCCGCGGGGATCGGGCTCATCGTGTGCTGCGCCCGGTACGCGGCCACGGTGTCCGCCCGGTACGGGGTGCGGCCGGTCACGCACTCGAAGAACACGCAGGTCGCGGCGTACACGTCGGTGGAGGGCGAGGCCGGCGTGCCGGTCCACTGCTCCGGCGCCATGTACGGCGGGGTGCCGACGATCTGTCCCGAGTCGCCGGAGCGCAGCGCGATGCCGAAGTCGATCAGCTTGCTCTGCCCGTCGCCGCCGACCATGACGTTGGCGGGCTTGTAGTCGCGGTGGACGACGCCCACGCGGTGCGCGGCGTCGAGGCCCAGCAGCGACCCCTTCAGCACCGCGAGCGCGGCCTCCGGTTCGAGGTTGCCCCGCTCGTGGAGCAGGGCGCGGAGCGACACCCCGTCGATCGCCTCCATGACGATCGCCGCCCCCTGCGGCGTCTCGACGTAGTCGAACAGGCGCACCACGTGCGGGTCCTGTAGCCCGCGCAGGATCCTCGCCTCGGCGCGGAACTCACTGCGGAACTTCTCATCCGGCACGTGCAGGTACTTGATGGCGACGTGCGTACCCGAGGCGTCGTGCCGGGCGAGCACGACGCGGCCGAAGCCGCCCCGTCCCAGCTCGCGAAGGGAGGTGTATCCGTTGAGTGACCATTCGTCCACGCGGAGATCATGACGCATTCCGCGCCGCCTCGGTGGGAAATTCCCCGATCGGCAGGTTCCGGACAGGTGAACGTCAGCCGAAGGGGGTCGCGGGCGGGCCACTGACGCCCGGCGTGGCCCGGAAGATCCGGCCCGCGTCCGGCTCGGCCTCGCGCCGCTCCGCCGACAGGCCCTGCCGCGAGGTCGTCACGAACAGCGTCGCGCCGTCGGCGCCGCCGAAGCAGCAGCTCGACACGTTCGTCACCGGCAGCCGTACGACGCCCGCGAGGCGGCCCGACGGGTCGTAGCGATGCACCACTCCGCCGCCCCACAGCGCCACCCACAGGAAGCCCTCGTCGTCGACGGTCATGCCGTCGGGGTGGCCGCCCTCGACCTCCACGAGCGGCCGGCGTCCGGAGACCGCGCCGGAGTCCTCGTCGTAGTCGAACACGTCGACGCGCCCGGTCGGGGTGTCGATGTAGTACATGAGGCGGTGGTCCGGGCTCCAGCCCAGCCCGTTGGAGATCGTCACGCCGTCCAGCACCGTACGGGGACGCCCGTCGAAGACGTACAGCGAGGCGATCGGGTTCGCCTCGTCGTAGTCCATCGTGCCGGCCCAGAACCGCCCGGCCGGGTCGCACTTGCCGTCGTTCATCCGGACGGGCGTCGGGTCGGCCAGATCCTCGGTGAGCGGCGTCACCCTGCCGTCCTCGTCGAGCTGGAGGAACGCCGTGCCGGCGGCGAGCACCCAGCCGCCCATCGCGGCCGGCACCGCCGCGCCGAGTGGCCGCCCCACGTCGTGGGAGCGCGGCTCGGTCAGGGTCGTCCCGTCGAAGCCGGCCAGCCACAGCCGCCCGGCCATGATGTCCACCCAGCCGAACCGGTCGCCGTGCCAGAACGGCCCCTCGGCGTGCTCGACCCGCACCGGCGAACAGGGCTCCGCCGTGAGTTCCATACGCTGATCCTTCCCTCGACCGGCATCCATGATCCTCCCCGGTCGGCGGTCCGGGTCAGAAATGGAGGTAGTTGCCCACGCTGCTCGCGCTGACCGTGCGGGTGTCGTAGTTGTGCGCGCTCAGGTAGTTGTACTCCTCCAGCAGGATGGTGCCGTCGCCGTTCACCCGTGCGACGTAGGCGACGTGCCCGTAACTGCCGGTGTTCCACTGGGCGATGGCGCCGACCTTGGCGGTGTGGTCCATCTTGACCCCGGCGGAGGCCGCGGCGCTGTCCCAGTTGTTCGCGTTGCCCCAGTGCACGCCCCGGTAGGAGTTGGTGAAGTCGACGCCGAGCCGCTGGCGGATCCGCCAGGCCGCGAACGACACGCACTCCCGCTTGTAGAAGTTCCAGGGGTCGGCTTGGCTGGAGGAGTCGGACTTGTAGGGGTAGTCGTTGGTCAGCGTCGTGATGCAGGGCGGGGCGACGGTCCCGTCGGAACCGGTGTAGACGTAGGCGTCCGTGACGTAGCCCGCCGGACTCGTGATCTTGTCCCAGACGCTGCTGGTGCCGTACGTGCCGGTGATCGTCGTGCCGCGCGTCTGACAGGTGATCGTGACGGACTTCCCGTCCGCCACGCTGCCGACGGTCGGGTAGCTCGTGCCCGCGCCGGAACGGACGGAAAGAGCCGTGCCACTCGTGTTGACCGTTCCGGTCGCCGCGTCCGCGGCCGTCGCGCCGAGCATGACAACGCCGGCGCTCATCGCGGCCAGCAGGCCGCTTCGCTTGATCCACGCCACGTCGAACCCCTTTCGGTCGGGTATTCGATGTGACGGTAAGTCGATAACTTCCTAACTAAAAGCCTTGACTGTGACAAAATCACGGGTTCTGTGGCTACTTCGCGCGCATGCCGTCGGCCATGACCTCGATGAGGCGGTCGGCCTTCGCGGGGTCGGTGACCTGGTCGACGGCCCGGAGGCAGCCGACGATGAGCGCCCTGACGTCGTCGCGGTCCAGGTCCGGGCGGACCGCACCGGCTCGCTGCGCGCCGGTCAGCAGTTCGTCGACCAGCCGCCAGAAGGAGTCGTGCGTCTCCTGCGTGCCGTAGCGGAATCCCCGTGACGCCTCCAGCGCGTCGGACAGCGCCTTGTTGAGCGAAGCCTGCTTGACCTTGTGCGCGAAGAACTGGAAGAACGCCGCACCTGGATCGTCATGGGCGCGCAGCCGGTCGGCATCGGCCATCAGGACTTCGACCCGGCCGGCGATCACGGCCTCGAACAGCGCCTCCTTGGTCGGGAAGTGCCGGTAGACGGTGCCGGCGCCGACACCGGCGCGACGGGCGATCTCATCGAGCGGTACGGCGATCCCCTGCTCGGCGAAGACGTCCTCGGCCGCTCTGAGCACGCGCTCACGGTTGCGCCGCGCGTCCGCGCGCATCGGCACGCCGCTCCTGCCCCCGCCCTGCGCCCGCGTGGCTCCGTCCTCGGCCGTCATCCGCTCAGCGTATCGCGCCGCGTTGACAACCGGGGCGAGCGTTCCGTATCGTCCGCGGGGAAAGCGGGGCGTTCGTTCCGCTTAGTGGTTCGCAGCGACAAGGAGAACCGTCGTGCCCACCCAGAAGCCCACCGCGCTGGACATCACTCACCGCTTTCTCGAGGCCTCGTCACGCGGCGCCTACGACGAGCTGGCGGATCTCTACGCGGAAGACGCGGTGATCGAGATTCCGTTCGCACCGCCCGGCGTTCCGTCGACGTCCCAGGGACGCGAGGTCTTCCGCGCCCGGTTCAAGTCCGCCGAGAAGACGTGGCGGATCGAGGGCGCCGATCAGATCTCGATCCACCAGACCACCGATCCGGAGGTCGTCGTCGCCGAATACACGCTGCACCGCCGGCTACGGGAATCGGGCGAGCGGGTGTCCGGCAGGTACATCATGGTCATGACCATTCGCGACGGCCTGATCCGGCACAGCCGCGACTACGCGGACGTCATCGCCGGTGCCCGCGCGATGGGACGCCTGCAGGAGCTCATCGGCGACGGCTCCCTCTAAGGTCTGTCTCATGACGATCGCACGGGGTCTGGTCGCCGGGGCGACGCTGGACGCGCTGACCGGTGACCCGCGGCGCGGGCATCCGGTGGCCGCGTTCGGACGGGTGGCGGCGGCGCTCGAACGCCGCCTGTACGGCGACTCGAAGGTCCGCGGCGCGGTGTTCGCCGGAGTCTGCGTCCTCGGCGCGGCCGGGCTCGGAGCGGTGGCCCGTGGCCGTACGGTGCCGGTCGCCGCCGCGACCTGGGCGGTCCTCGGCGGCACCTCCCTGGCGTGCGAGGGCCGGGCGATGCGGGCGGCGCTGGAGGCCGGCGACGTCGAGGCCGCACGCGCCCGGCTGCCGCACCTGTGCGGGCGCGACCCGGAGGCCCTCGACGCGAAGGAGATCACGCGCGCCACCGTCGAGTCGGTCGCCGAGAACACCTCCGACGCCGCGGTCGCACCGCTGTTCTGGGGCGCCCTCCTCGGCACGCCCGGCCTGCTCGGCTACCGCGCGGTCAACACGCTGGACGCGATGGTCGGCCACCGCAGCCCCCGCTACGCGAACTTCGGCTGGGCCGCCGCGCGCGCCGACGACGTCGCCAACTGGGTCCCGGCGCGGCTCACCGGGCTGCTCACGGTCGTCTGCGCGCCGCTGGCCGGGGGCTCGCCGCGCGAGGCGTACCGCGTGCTCCGCCGTGACGGCGCCGCGCACCCCAGCCCGAACGCCGGTCGCTGCGAGGCGGCCTTCGCCGGCGCGCTCGGCGTGCGGCTCGGCGGCGTCAACGTCTACGGCAGCCGCGTCGAGCACCGGCCCGAGCTGGGCGACGGCCGCCCGCCCGAGCCCGACGACATCCGCCGTGCCGTACGGCTGTCGCGTGCGGTCGGGTTCGCCGCCGCGGGCCTGGCGGCCGGCGCCCGTCTCGCGTTCGGGCGTGGCCGGTGAAGGGCGCGCTGCTGGTCGCCGGGACGACCTCCGACGCGGGCAAGAGCGTGCTGACGGCCGGACTGTGCCGCTGGCTGGCCCGCCAGGGGGTGCGCGTCGCACCGTTCAAGGCGCAGAACATGTCGCTCAACTCGATGGTCACCGCCGACGGCGCGGAGATCGGGCGGGCGCAGGTCATGCAGGCCGCCGCCGCACGCGTCGAGCCGACCGCCGACATGAACCCGGTGCTGCTCAAGCCCGGCTCCGACCGCCGCAGCCAGGTCGTCGTGCTCGGCCGCCCGGTCGCCGAGGTGGACGCCCTGGGGTACGGCGAGCACCGGGCGCGGCTCCGCCAGGTGGTCACGGCCAGCCTGGCCCGGCTGCGCGCGGAGTACGACGTGGTGATCTGCGAGGGGGCCGGGAGCCCGGCCGAGATCAACCTGCGGCGCGGCGACCTGGCCAACATGGGGCTGGCGCGCGCCGCCGGGCTGCCGGTGATCGTCGTCGGCGACATCGACCGCGGCGGGGTGTTCGCCGCGCTGTACGGGACGGTCGGGCTGCTCGAGCCGGAGGACCAGCGGCTCGTCGCCGGCTTCGTCATCAACAAGTTCCGCGGCGCCCCCGAGCTGCTCGCTCCGGGCCTGGCCCAGATCACCGCGCTGACCGGCCGGGACGTCTACGGAGTGCTGCCCTGGCTGGAGGGTCTCGGCCTCGACGTCGAGGACTCCCTGGCGCTGGACGGACGCCGTACGGCGCCGCGGGCGGGCGAGGGCACCCTGCGCGTCGCGGTGGTACGGCTACCGCGGATCTCCAACTTCACCGACGTGGACGCGCTGGCGGCCGAGCCCGGGGTGATCGTCTCGTACGCCACGACGCCGGGCGAGCTCGCCGACGCCGACCTGATCGTGCTGCCCGGCTCGCGCGCCACCGTCTCCGACCTCGGCTGGCTGCACGAGCGCGGCCTCGCCGCCGAGATCGTCCGGCGCGCCCGAGCCGGACGGCCGGTGCTCGGCATCTGCGGCGGCTACCAGATGCTGGCGCGGGAGATCCTCGACGACGTCGAGTCCTGTGCCGGGGCCGTCGCGGGGCTCGCCCTGCTGCCGGCGCGCGTGGAGTTCGCCCCGGACAAGACGTTGCGCCGCCCGGCCGGCTCGGCGTACGGCGAGCCGGTGGAGGCGTACGAGATCCACCACGGGATCGTCGCCGTGGAGGGCGGCGAAGCGTTCCTCGACGGCTGCCGCGAGGGCTCCGTGTGGGGGACGACCTGGCACGGGGCGCTGGAGAACAACGGGTTCCGCCGGGCGTTCCTCGCCGACGTCGCCCGTACGGCGGGGCGCGACTTCACGCCCGCGCCGGACACCGACTTCGCCGCGCTGCGCGAGGCCCAACTCGACGCCCTCGGCGACCTCGTCGAACACCATCTCGACACCGAGGCGCTGACCAAGCTCATCGAGTCGGGCGCCCCGTCGGGCCTCCCGGTCGTCCCTCCCGGAGGCGCGGCTCTTTAGAGCGCGCGGGCTGAGAGCGGGCTCTTAGTCGGGCGTGGACCACCACTCCTCGAAGGAGCGGCAGCGGCCGTCCTCGGCGAAGCGCAGGATCCACAGGTCGCGGAACTCCTCGTGGTCCGGCTCGCCGTACGTCACCTCCACCCGCGCCACGGCCGTGTCGCCGTCGACCGCGACGATCTCGCTGGTCATCTCGAAGACCTCGTCGGGGCCGGTGCGTTCCTCTTCCCACATGTCGACGATCTCCGGCAGACCGGCGAGGGGTTCGTCGTACGGGCCCTGCCGGTAGGCGGCGTCCGCGGTGAAGAGCTCGGCCAGCGACTCGGTGCCCGGGGTGCGCCAAGCCCGCTCGTAGCCGTCGATCCACGCGGCCACCCGTTCCTTGTCCATGGGGAGAACCTACTGGGCCTGCGGCGGCCGGAGGGCAAAACGGTCGATCGGCGGCGTTCCTTCCAACAGATCGGTGACGAGCTCGCCGATGAGCGGGGCGAACTTCGCGCCGTGCCCCGAGCAGGGCGAGCAGACGACGATCGGGCCGTGGCGGTCGAGCACGAAGTCCTCCCCCGGCGCCCAGGTGTACAGGCACGTCACCTCCGAGCGCGGCGCCGGGTCGAGGCCGGGCAGCCACTCCCGCACGTACGCGAGCGCACGCTCGCGCGCCTCCGGGTCCACCGTGAAGTCGCGGGCGTCGGCGGTGGTGACCGTGCTGCCCAGGTGCTCGCCGAGCTTGACCCAGGGGCCCTCGGGCAGCGCGTAGATGTCCAGCCCCTCCCCTGACGAGCTGTGCACGATCGTCGGCCAGGGACCGGGCTCGCGCGGCTCGAAGAAGAAGACCTGCTGCTGGGTGACGGTCAGCGGCGGCAGCGGGACGAGCCCGTCGAGCAGTGGGCCGGTCCAGGCGCCCGCCGCCACGACGAGGGTCCGCGCGTGCCAGGTGTCCCCGCCGGCGCGGAACCGCACGCCGTCTCCGTCCGGTTCGAGGTCGCGGACGGGCGTCTCGTACGCGGCGTCGGCGCCCTCGGCCACGGCGAGCCGGGTCATCGCCGCGATCGCCGCCTCGGGATCGACGACCCCGCCCTCCGGGTCGCGTACGACGGGGCCGGTGAACCGGATGCCGGGCCACCGGGCCGCCGCGTCCGCCGGGTCGAGCAGCTCGGCCGCGACCCCGTGCTCGCGCAGCAGTGCCGCCATGCGCTCCGGCTCCCGGCCCGGCCCGTGGTCGACGCCGCCGACGCGGTCGAGCAGCCGTTCGCCCGCCTCGGTCTCCAGCCGCTCCCACAGCCGGCCGGCCCGCCCGGTGAGCTCGATGTAGAACGGGTCGAGGTACGCGCGGCGGTAGATCCGCGCGTGCCCGTGCGAGCTGCCGCGCCGGTGCCCCGGGACGTACGCCTCGAACGCCGCCACGGTGTGCCCGCGCCGCGTCGCCGCCCAGGCGACCGCCGCTCCCGAGAGCCCGAGCCCTGCCACTGCCACATCAACGTGCCGCATGTATGCATCCTGTGAGTAGACCTAAGTCGGCCGCGACTCGTCTGGCCTGGCCGAACAGTGCATATTAGGATACGTATGCACCTTGCACATAAACTTGCGACATAGGAGGGGCCCGGTGATCCACCACCCCCATACCGCCCTCTCGTCCCCCGACGCGCGGTGAACAGCCCCGCAGCGGCCGAGGCCGGCCGTAACCGGCTCGACGAGGTCGCTCTCGGCAGTCTCCTCGCCACGGCCGCGGCGACCGGCACCGGCCCGGTGCGTCTGGTCGGCGCGCACCTTCACGATCTCGCCACCCGGCTGGTCGTCGACGGGCTGTCCGTCGAGGCGACCGTGCCCGGACGCCGCGGGGCGCGCGCCCTGCGCCGGGCGCTGCGACGGGCCGGGCAGCGCTCGGCGGTCGCGCCCGTCGTCGCCGACATCGGCATCGACCTGCCGTTCGCCGACTCCGCCGCGCACGTGCTCGTCTGCCGGCTCGATCCGCAGACGTTCCCGTTCCCCCGGCACACGGTCCGCGAGCTGGGCCGGGCCATCAGCCCCGGCGGCACGGTCGTGCTGCTCACCGGCGGCCAGGCGCCCTGGCCCGCCGGGCTGGTCGACGCCTGGGCCGTCTCGGCGGGCCTGACACCCCGGCCCGAACGCGACACCGGAGGCGCCCGGCCCTTCACCGGTGCCGTCTACGCGTCCCGTCCGGCATAGCGCAGGCGCCCGCGCCGATCGGCGGGTGCGGTTTCGACCGGCCTCCTCCGAGGGCGCCTTCCCGGTGATCACGTGATCATCTGACCGGATTCGTCGGCTCTCCGGTGGGCGGGGTTTCGGCCGGCTCCGCGGACGGTTCGCCGAAGCGGGCGAGGGTCAGGGCGCCGGCCACCGCCAGCGCGAAGCCCACGGCCGCGAGGCCGACGTACCCGTCGCGGGTCCGGTCGCCCAGCAGGAGCACGCCGACGAGGGCGGGCACCAGCGTCTCGGCCACCACGACGGTGCCCGTCGTCACGGTCACCGAGCCGCGTTGCAGCGCCGTCGCGAAGAACAGGAACGCCACCAGGCCGCCCGCCGCGACGACGTACATGGCCGGATCGCGGATCAGGTCCCACGGCGCCAGGCTGCGGACCACGCGCGAGCCGATCGCGACGAAGCCGAAGCCGAGGCCCGCGGCCAGGCCGAGCGCGGCGGAGCGCGCCCGGCCCCGGAGCCGCCCCGCCACCGCGCCGCCGACGCCGACCACCGCGACGCACCCCAGCAGCACGAGCTTGAACCGCAGGCTGACCGCCGCCGGGTTCTCATGGCCCGAGGAGAGTCCGAGCATGGCCAGGCCGGCGCAGACCGCCGCGACCGCCGCCCACTCGCGCCCGCTGAGCCGCACGTGCAACACGCGGACCGCGACCACCGCGGTCACCGCGAGGTTGGCCGCGACCGCCGCCTGGACGACGAACAGCGGCAGCGAGCGCAACGCCGCCAGCTCGGCGAAGAAGCCCAGGATGTCCAGTGCGGTGCCGAGCACGAACGGAAGCTGCCGGAGGAGGCGGACCAGCAGCCGGGGATCGACGCCCGCGCCGACCGGCGCGGTCCGCGCGGCCACGGCCTGCATCACGCTCGCGACCCCGAAGCACACGGCTGCGGCGATCGCGCCGAGCAGGCTCAACACCAACACGCGACCACCACCGGCTCCGGGCTCATGGCCCGAGGATAAGAGACCGCGCGGATAGGGGCGCGCAGTAGCGCAGTCCCTATCCGCGCGGTCTCTACCCCCAGGTCACTCGGTCGTCAGGCCGCCTGCCACAGTGAAGCGTACTGGCCGCGGTCGCGCAGCAGCTGGTCGTGCGTGCCGTCCTCGACCACCCGGCCGTGCGCCATCACGACGATCCGGTCGGCGTGCCGGGCCGTCTGCAGCCGGTGCGCGATCAGCACGGTCGTACGCCCGGCGGCGACGCTGTTCATCGCCCGGGTGACGCGGGCCTCCGTGGCCAGGTCGAGGTTGGCGGTGGCCTCGTCGAGCAGCAGGATCGCCGGGTCGACCAGTTCGGCGCGCGCCAGGCAGATGAGCTGCCGCTGCCCGGCCGACAGGGTGGCGCCGCGTTCGGCGATCTCGTGGTCGTAGCCGCCGGGCAGCCGCATGATCAGGTCGTGCGCGCCGACGGCGCGGGCCGCCCGCTCGACCTCGTCGGCGGAGGCGTCCGGCCGCCCGTACGCGATGTTCTCGTGGACGGTGCCGCGGAACAGGAACGTCTCCTGCGGGACGTACCCGAGCCGGCGCCGGTAGGCGTCCAGGTCGAGGTCGCGCAGATCATGGCCGTCGATGACGATCCGGCCGCCCTGCGGGTCATAGAAGCGTGCCAGCAGCTTGACCAGGCTCGACTTGCCCGCGCCGGTGGCGCCGACGAGCGCCACCGTCTCCCCCGGCTCGATCGTCAGGTCGACCTCCCGCAGCGCCTCCTCCTCGACCCCCGGATAGCCGAACCGCACGCCCTCCAGCCGGATCTCCCCGTGGAGCGGGCCGGGGTCGACGGGCGAGGCGGCGACCGGCGTCGCGACCGGCTCGGCCATCAGGTCCCGGATGCGGGCCATCGACACCCGCGCCTGCTGCCAGTCGTCGAAGACCTCCGAGAGCTGCTGGATCGGGGAGAAGAACAGGTTGACGTACAGCACGAACGCGATCAGTTCGCCGGGCGTCAGCGAGTGGCCGCGCACCATGTGGTAGCCGAGGGCCAGCACGACCACCGCCGCCACGTCGGACAGGAAGTCGACGAACGGGAAGTACAGCGAGATGAGGCGCTGCGCGGCGAGGCGGGCGTCGGTGTACCCGCGGGTGACGCGCTTGAACTCCCGCTGCCTGCGGTTCTCCTGGGTGAACGCCTGCGACTCCCGTACGCCCGCCATGCTCTCCTGGAGGCTGGCGTTGACGATCGCGATCCGCTCCCGCGCCTCCCGGTACGGCTCGGCCGACAGCCGGCGGAACGCCACGGTCGCGACGAACAACGGGATCAGCACGAGCGCGGTGGCGCCCGTCAGCACCGGGCTCATGATGAACATCGCCACGGCGACGCCCACGAACGTGAACAGCGACGCGACCGCGCTGATCAGGCCGTCCTGCAACAGGGAGGAGAACGCGCTCACGTCGGTGGTCATCCGGGTCATGATGCGCCCGGCCATCTCGCGGTCATAGAAGTCGACGGCCAGCCGCTGCAACTGGGCCCAGACCCGGATCCGCAGCGCGTACATGAGCCGCTCCCCCGTACGCCCGGCCACGAGCGTGACCGCGCGGGAGATCGCCAGGTCCACGAGCGCCACCCCGAGGAAGATCCCCGCCGCCTGGAACAGCGCCCGCTGCGACCCGGTGAGGACGCCCTGGTCGATGCCGTCGCGGGACAGGTACGGGCCGGCGACGCCGGCCAGCGCGTCGAGGATCACGAGCAGCAGGCCCAGCCCGAGCGGGGCGCGGTACGGCCGCAGGAACCGCCAGAGCGTGAACCGCGGCTCCGGTTGCGACTCGCGTGCGACGTCGACCTTGGGCACGTCGTCGGAGGGCGGCAGCGCGGAGACGCGCCGGAGCATGTCGTCGTGGGCGAAGGCCCCGCCCATGCCCGGCCGGCGCTCGTCCCCGGCCTCGGCGCGCGCGGCCGGGCCCGGCGCGGGCTCCAGGTCGTCGCCCTCGCCCGACAGCAGGCGCCGGTAGAGCGGGCAGCGGCTCATCAGCTCGGCGTGCGTGCCGTCGTCGATCACCCGGCCGCCGTCCAGCACGGCGATCCGGTCGGCGAGGCGGAGCGTGGACCGGCGGTGCGCGACGAGCAGGGTCGTGTGCCGGTGGATGACGCGCCGCAGCGTCGCGTGGATGCTCTCCTCCACCTTCGCGTCGACCGCGCTGGTGGCGTCGTCGAGCACGAGGATGCGCGGGTCGGACAGCAGGGCGCGGGCCAGGGCGACCCGCTGGCGCTGGCCGCCGGACAGCGTCAGGCCGCGCTCGCCGACGATGGTGTCGTAGCCCTCGGGCAGCCGCGCGATGAACTCGTGCGCCTCGGCGGCGCGCGCCGCCGCCTCGACCTCCGCGTCGGTCGCGTCGGGCCGCCCGTAGGCGATGTTGTCCCGCAGCGACTCGGAGAACAGGAAGCTCTCCTCGAACACCATGCCGATCTGCGAGCGCAGCGAGGCGAGCGTGACCTCCCGGACGTCGTGGCCGTCGACGCGTACGGCCCCCTCCTGGGGATCGTGGAACCGCGACAGCAGGTGCGCGGCGGTGGACTTGCCCGACCCGGACGCGCCGACCAGCGCGACGACCTCGCCGGGGGCGATCCGCAGGTCGAAGCCGTCCAGGACCGGCTCGGACCGCCAGAAGCCGAACCGCACGTTCTCGAAGGAGATCTCGCCGCGCAGCCGGGGCAGTTCACGCGCTCCGGGCGCGTCGATCACCGCGGGCGTCGTGTCGAGGAGTTCGAAGATGCGCTCCGCGCCGGCGCGGGCCTGCGGGGCCGCGCTGAGCATCCGCGCGATCAGCCGCGCGGGGTTGATCAGCAGCACCAAATACGAGGCGAACGCCAGAAACGTGCCAACGGTGATCTTGTCGTGCAGGGCCAGCCAGCCGCCCAGCGCGAGCACCCCGACCTGACCGAACGTCGGGATCGACTCCAGCAGCGGCTGGTAGCGCGCCTGAAGGCGGATGGCCCGCATGCTGGAGCCGTACAGGTCCGAGGCCGAGGCGGCGAGGCGCTCGAACTCCCGTCGCTCCTGCCCGAACCCCTTGACGACGCGGACACCGGTGACCGCCTGGTCGACGACCTGCGCGACGTCGCCGGTCCGCTGCTGCATGTCCCAGGTCGCCGGGTAGAGCCGCGTGCGCATGCGGTAGGCGCCGATGACGAGGATCGGCAGGATGACCACGCTGATCAGCGCGAGCAACGGCGAGAAGGCGAACATCACCCCGAGCGAGGCGATCATCAGCACGAGGTTGCTCGTCAGTGTCGGCAGGACCCGCAGCACCGTGAGCACGAGGCTGATGTCGGAGTTGGCGCGGGAGACGAGCTGGCCGGTGGCCATCCCGTTGTGCGCCTGCAGGTCGAGCCGCTGCAGCTCGCGGTGGATGGCGCCGCGCAGCCCGTACGAGACCTCGAGCATGATTTTCGAGGAGTGGAACCGGCGGGTGCGCGCGGCCACGAAGCCGACGGTGCCGAGGGCGAACAGCAGCACCAGCCACGGCGTGAGCGGCGCGCGGGAGGCCAGGATCACGTCGTCGACGACGTGGCGCTCGACCACCGGGACCAGAGTGCTCACGC
Organism: Actinoallomurus oryzae; assembly: GCF_039541955.1. Taxonomy (NCBI): domain Bacteria; kingdom Bacillati; phylum Actinomycetota; class Actinomycetes; order Streptosporangiales; family Thermomonosporaceae; genus Actinoallomurus; species Actinoallomurus oryzae. Next base: position 141,495 of record NZ_BAABHF010000045.1, read on the forward strand.
CCGCCCAGATCAGGCCCGCGACGAACGTACGGAGCAGGCTTCCGCGCTGCCGGAGCACGAACGGCAGCATCCGGCGGATCCAGCCGCCCCTGCCCCCTGCCGCGAGTGCGCCCGGCGTGCCGCCGCGCTCAGCCATCGGCGAGCCGTTCCATCAGGCCCGCGGCCAGCCGGAGCAGCTCGCGTTCGGTCGGCGTGAGCCGCTCGGCCATCGCCTTCGTCAGCCACGCCTCTCTTCTGACGGTGTCCTCGTCGAGCACGGCGACCCCCTTGTGGGTGATCTCGATCCGCACCTGGCGGCGGTCCTTGTCATCCGGGCTCCGGACGATCAGGCCGTCGACCTCGAGCCGGGAGAGCATCCGCGTCAGCGACTGCGGTTGCAGACGCTCGGCGGCGGCCATCGCGGAGGCGGTCATCGGGCCGTTCAGCGCCAGCAGGTTGAGCAGGCTGAGCCTGCTGCGGCTCAGGCCGTAGCTGACGCGCTCGGCGCGCAGCCGGCGGCCGAGCTGCCCCATCGCCTGGCGCAGCGTGCTCGCGATCGACCGCGTCTCATCCTCGTCCACACACTAAGCAAAGCTTATTATTCTTCGTCTGGCAAATGCTTGCTTGTCCTAAACAGTGGTTAAAAAACCACGCATTGCGTACTGATAGGTATATGGAGGCGCTCAGCCCAGGCGGAAGACGGGGTAGCCGGGAGCGATCTCGAGCAGCTTCTCGTCGGAGGCGTCCGGGCCGACGCCGTCGAAGAACATGCCCACCTCGAACTTCCAGCGCCGCAGGTAGGCCCGCAGGATCTCCGGCTTGCCGCCGTCGGCCACCTCCGTGGCGGTGAAGACCTCGACCCGGCGGCCGAGGTGGAGCTCGCCGCCGCCCGACACGCGCATGTTGCGGACCCACTGCGTGTGGCCGCGCGGGGCGACGAGGTAGCGCTCGCCCTCGTGGACGAGGAGGTTGACCGGCGTGGTGCGCCACTCGCCGCTCTTGCGCCCGCGGACGTAGAGGACGCGCGAGCCCAGCAGGCTGATCCCCATGCGGGTCAGGCCGCTGACCAGCCGGCGGGAGACGCGGTCCATGAGGTTGTTGCCCTTGATGACCCGGGGTTCGGCGGCCATGATTCGCTCCTTCAATTTTGAGAGCGGTGCTCTCGTTCAAGAGCAGTGTGCACGAGCGGAGGATCGCGCGTCAAGAGCACTGCTCTCGGAAGTGACGACCGCTCCGCGTTCTGCACCCCGAACGAAAAGGACCGGCCACCGAGAAACGGCGGCCGGTCCGCGGGGTCCGGACGGTTACCGGCGGGTCCACCAAACGGCCGTGTCGGGGGGCAGCTCACCGTCGCCGACCTGCCCACTCGCCAAAAGGACCGTTCCATCGACATCGAGCCGTACGGGGACGGCGCCGATGTTGACCGCGCACACGAAGCCGGGGTCGCGCTCGAACAGCAGGACGTCCTCCGGCGCGTCGAGCCAGCGCAGCCCCCCGTCGCCGAGGGCCGGGTGTTCCCTGCGCAGCCGGAGCGCGTCGCGGTACAGCCGCAGCATCGAGTGCGGATCGCCGGCCTGGGCCGTCACCGTGAGCTCGCGCCACTCCGGCGGGACCGGCAGCCAGGTCTCCTCCGTCGTCGGCGGGCCGAACCCGAACGGCGGCTCGGCGTAGGCCCACGGAATCGGCACCCGGCAGCCCTCCCGCCCGAGGCCGTTGCCCCACTGCGGGTCGAGGAGGTACTCCTTCGGCAGGTCGGTGACCTCGGGCAGGCCGAGCTCCTCACCCTGGTAGACGTAGGTGGAGCCGGGCAGCGCGAGCGTGAGCAGGGCCGCCGCCCGCGCCCGTCGCAGGCCCAGCTCGCCGCCGCCGTACCGCGTGACATGGCGCTGGACGTCGTGGTTGGACAGCACCCAGGTCGTCGGCGCGCCGACCAGGCCGGTCGCGGCGAGCGAGTCGTCGATGACCCGCCGCAGGGCGGCGGCGGACCAGCCGGCCTGCAGATAGTGGAAGTTGAACGCCTGGTGCAGCTCGTCGGGGCGTACGTAGTGCGAGAGCCGCTCGGCGTTCGGCGCCCACGCCTCGGCGACCGCGATGCCTCCGTAGGAGTCCAGCAGGCGCCGCCAAGACCGGTGGATCTCGTGCACGCCGTCCTGGTCGAAGTAGGGCAGCTCGGCGTGGCCGAGCATCTGGATCTGGCCGGTGTGCCCGGCGTCCGGCAGGCCCTCGGCCTTGACCATGCCGTGCGCGACGTCGACGCGGAAGCCGTCCACGCCCCGGTCGAGCCAGAACCGCATGATGTCCTCGAACTCAGCGTGGACCTCGGGGTTCTCCCAGTTGAGGTCGGGCTGCTCGGGGGCGAACAGGTGGAGGTACCACTCGCCGTCCGGCAGGCGGGTCCAGGCGGGACCGCCGAAGATGGACTCCCAGTCGTTGGGCGGGAGGTCGCCTCGGCCCGGCCGGAAGATGTACCGGTCGCGGTCGGGCGAGCCCGGTCCGGCGGTGACCGCCTTCTCGAACCAGGGGTGGGCGACGGAGGTGTGGTTGGGCACGATGTCGACGATGACCTTCAGGCCGTACCGGTGCGCCTCATGGATCAGGGCCTCGGCGTCGCCGAGGGTGCCGAACTCCGGGTCGACCGCGCGGTAGTCGGCCACGTCGTAGCCGCCGTCCGCCATCGGCGACCGATAGAACGGGGTGAGCCACAGCGCGTCCACGCCGAGCCAGGACAGGTAGCGCAACCGGCTGCGGGCACCGAGCAGATCACCGACGCCGTCCCCGTCGCCGTCCGCGAAGCTGCGCAGGTAGATCTGGTAGATGACCGCATCACGCCACCATCGCGCGTCGCGATCGGCGGACCCGGCCGGGTCGGCGAACTGCTGAGTCAGGACCATTCCTTCACGGCGCATTCCGCAACTCCTCCGCAAGGACGACAGCGTGCGTCACCCCCCGAGCATCATTCGGGTTGCGCAGAATGTAACAGCGGTGAAGCCTGATTGAAATACTTGCGGAAAACTTGTGAAATGCGCTACTCCGCGTCGGCCGCCACCGGACCGGTCGAGCGGCGGACCACGAGCTCCGGGCGGAAGACGAGCTCAGTGTGGGGCGACCCGACGCCCTGGATCTCGTCGAGGAGGCTGCGGACGGCCACGAGCGCCATCTCCCGCACCGGCTGGCGGACCGTGGTCAGCGGCGGGTCGATGTAGCCCATCAGCGGCGAGTCGTCGAAGCCGACGACGGAGACGTCCTCGGGCACCCGCAGGCCCTGCTGGCGCACGGCGCGGATCGCGCCGATCGCCATCATGTCGCTGGCGCAGCAGATCGCCGTGCAGTGGCTGTCGAGCAACTGGCGGGCGGCGGCCTCGCCGCCCTCGATCGTGAAGATGGTGTTGGCGATCCAGCGGTCCACGTCGGTGACGCCGAGCCGGTCGGCCATCCCCTTGCGGTACCCCTCCGTCTTGCGGATCACCGGCACGAACCGCTCCTGCCCGACCGCGAGGCCGATCCGGCGGTGCCCCAGCTGCACCAGGTGCTCGACGGCGAGCTCCATCGACCCGGACTCGTCGCTGGAGACGAAGGTCGCGTCGACCTCGGGGGTGTAGCCGTTGATCAGCACGATCGGCAGGCCCCGGTCGGTGAGCCGCTTGTAGCGGCCGTGGTCGGCCTGGGAGTCGCCGTGCAGGCCGGACACGAAGATGATGCCCGAGACCCCGCGCTCCAGCAGCAGGTCGGTGTAGTCGTCCTCGTTGATGCCGCCGGGCGCCAGCGCGCACAGCACCGCCGTGTAGCCGTGCACGGCCAGGGTGTTCTCGATCACCTCGGCGAAGGCCGGGAAGATCGGGTTGGACAGGTCGGCGACGATGAGGCCGATCAGGCCGGCGCGCGGCTGCCGCAGGCGGGCCGGGCGCTCGTAGCCGAAGGAGTCGAGCGCCTCGACGACCGCCTGCCGGGTCGCGGGCGCGACTCCCGGCTTGCCGTTGAGGACCCGGCTGACCGTGGCCTCGCTCACTCCGGCTTGGGCGGCGATGTCCGCCAGGCGCGTGCTCACGACGTCGAATCTACCGCTGAACGGCGGTTCGGGATGGCAGACCGTTGCGGTAAGACCACCGGACTCTCCCGGGCTTCTTTCGCAAGTTTTCTGAAACTTTGATGAGGGGTCTTGACGCCGAGCCAGGCCTCTTCGGGGGGAGCGTTTCGCCGATCAGAGGCTCGGGTAGCGGGGTATTCGGGGGCGAGGGGGACCATCATGGTCGAGAGCGCACCGAAAAGACGGGAACCCGACCGCGGGCGAGAGCCCGAACTCGGACGAGAGCTCGCCGGCGAGCGCCGCGTGAAGAAGGGGACCTACCGCGACGGGCCGCCGCCGAAGCGGGCAGCGAGCGAGGGACCGGACGTCTATCTCGACGTCCCGATCCTCAAGGTCGACGAGATCCATCTGGACGTCGAGAACCTCGAGGCCCACGTGTCCCTCGACGCCGCCGTCCTTGACCTTCTCCGCCTCAACGTCGGCGCGGACGTGTCCCTCGGCAAGGTCAACCTGGAGATCACCGGGGTGGAGGCGCAGGCGATCCTCGAGGTCCGGTTGGACAACGTGGCCGACATCGTCGACCGCGTCCTCACCACGATCGATCGCAATCCCGAGATCCTCCAGAACATCGGCCGTGGCCTGGAGTCGGCCGTACGGGACGTCGGCGGCGGTGCCGGGCGGGCCGTCGGCGACCTGGGCACAGGCGTGGCCGGTGCCGTGGAGGACGTGGGCGCAGGCGCCGGCGGCGCACTGGAGGACGTGGGGAAGGGCGCCGGCGGCGCACTGGAGGACGTGGGCAAGGGCGTCGGTGGCACGGTGGAGGACGTGGGCAGGGGCGCCGGCGGCGCGCTGGGAGACGTGGGGAAAGGCGTCGGCGGCGCGGTGGAGGACGTGGGCGAAGGCGCCGGTGGCACGGTCGGCGAGGTCGGCCGAGGTACGGGCGGGGCCGTCCGGAACGCGGCCGGAGCCGCCGGCGAGGTCGGCCGAGGTACGGGCGGGGCCGTCCAGAACGCGGCCGGAGCCGCCGGCGAGACCGTCCGGTCCGTGGGCGAGAGCGCTCCGGCGGCCGAGGGCCTGGCGCGCGACGCGGGGGGCGGTACGCCGCGGCGGGAGCGGGAGGCCCGGCGGCGCCCCAGGGCCGGCCACCCGGCCGAGACCGAACCGGCGCCCCGCGTGGGCCCAGACGAGGGGGCGGAGACGACGGCACTCCACGGCGCTCTGCGGGAGACCGAGGAGTCGGTCCGCGAACTCGGCCGGGCGCTCCTGCAGGCGGCGTCCAAGCGCACCCGGACCCCGGCCCGTGGCCCGCGCCGAGGGGAGGATCGCCCGTGACCGGCGCCTACCCCCGGCGGAGCCTGCGGCGGTCGGCGGAGATCGTGTTCAGGGCGACCGTGCGGGCGGATGAGCTCCGCTTCCACGCGGTTCCCGACACCTCCGTGGAATTCACCGGGGACGCCGACTCCGACTCGACGTCCGGCAGCGTCCGTACGAACCTCCCGGACCAGGTGGCCGAGAAGGTGGTCTACCGCGATGTGCGGATCGACTACGCCATCGCGGCGAGGCTGAGACGCGGATCCGGCGACTCTCACCGGCAGTGAGCCGGCGCGTGCCGCCAGGAGTCAGCCGGGGCCATCGCTGGCGGCCGCGAGGAGTGGGACCACCAAATCGCTGATCGGCGTCGGGATGCCGTGGGCCCGTCCGCGGCGCAGCACGACACCGTTGCGGGTGTCCCATTCGAGCGGCCGGCCGGCTTCGCGGTCGGCGAGGATGGAGCTGCCCAGATCGGCCGGGTAGGCCTGGAGGCCGTCCAGGATCTCCTGCGGCACCTCGTCGCCCAGTGCCGCGCCCTCGGCCCGGGCGACCTCCAGGCACTCCCGAAGGTAGGCCAGAGACAGCTCGGCGATATCGGCCCGGGTGAACACACCGGAGCGGCGGCCCGTGAGGACCATCAGTCCGGCGACCGCGTTCTGCAGCAGCTTGCGCCACGCCACAGACGTGAAGTCCGTGGCCAGGTCGACCGAGCACCGAGTGCCGCGCAGAGCGTCGACCACCACACGAGACGCCGGCGTGTCCGGCAGGGTGAGGCGCGCTTCGCCGCGCAACCACACCGAACCGTCGGGCTGCGCCTGGGCGGGGAACCACACGACCGAGGGGATGACCCGGGCGCCGGAGAGGTGAGACGCGACGATCGATTCCTGCTCGACGCCGTTCTGCAGAGCACAGACAACGGTGTCCGCGCCGCACAGTGCCGTCAACCATGGCGCCGCCGCCTCGACCTGCGTCGACTTGACGGCGAGGAGGACGAGGTCGACCGGTCCGTCAGCCTGTGCCGGGTCGGTCCGCACCGGCCCCGGCACGACGACGCGACCTTCTTCCGAATGCAGCTCGAGGTGTTCCCGCGCGGTGCGGCCACAGATCATCGGGGTACGGCCGGCCTCATGCAGTGCCGCCGTCACGGTCGTGCCGATGGCTCCCGGGCCCACGACTGCGATCATCGCCATCGTCCGAGGCTAGTACTCGGTCAGCAGCTCCAGTCGACCGAGGCGCTCGCGCCGCTGGAGAAGGAGACCGAGCCGCTGTGGTGGCCCCAGCACCAGTCGTTGCTGCGGTACGCCGTGACGCCGGCGGACTCTCCGGCGTTCAGGTAGCCGCTGCCGCTCGCGCTGACGCCGCCGCTCGTGCCGGTGACGCTCCAGCTCACCGGGCCGCCCGACGCGGTGACCCTGACCGTGCAGCTGTGGTGGCTGCGCATGGAGCATCCGGAGACCAACAGGGTGCCCGCCGCGGGCGGCGGGGGCTGGGCCGGCGGGTGCGGCGAGGACGAGGTCGGGTCCGGGGTGTCCCCCGGCGAGCTGTGCTTGGGTGTCGGCGTGGGGGTGGGCGTGCCGCTGGAGTCGGACGGCGTCGGGCTGGGTGAGGTGCTGCCCCGGCCGGACAGCGGAACACTGGAGTCGGAGGGGGACGGGGCGCCGGACAGCAGGTCGCCGGAGCGCGACGGCATGGCCTGGTCGTTGCCGGCGTTCTGGCTGCCCGAACCGGACAGCGCGTAGAAGGTGCCGCCCGCCATCGCGGTGGCGAACGCGACTCCGGCCGCGACGGGCCACAGGCGCGAACCGGTCCGCGGCCGCTCGCGCGCGGCCCTGCGCCCGGTGCGCCCGGCGGCCGGCATGGCGGTCGTCGCCGCGGCCGCCTCGGCGGCCGCCGTGAGCGGGGAACGCGCGTCCGCGAACCAGGGGTCGTCGGCCGTGGCGGCGAGGAACTGCTCACGCAGGTCGTCGGGGACCGCCGCGACCGGCATGGCGTCCAGCAGCCGCGCGGAGGAGACCGCCAGGTCGTCGCGCGAGCCGCAGATCGGGCAGCCGTCGATGTGGCGGGAGAGGATGCCGCAGGTGCGCGCGTCGAGCGGCCGGTCCGCCGGGCCGGCGAGAGCCGAGACGCTCGGGCAGTCGGCGCGGCCGGTCGTCACGATGAGGACCGCGGCGAACGCGTCGTCCAGCTCCCGCCGGGCCCGGACGACGGTCGACGCGGCGTCGTCCGGCGACATGCCCAGGACGGGGGCCAGGTCGTCCGCGCGCAGGCCGTGCCGCAGGGCCAGGTCGAGCACCTCGCGCTGCCGGCCGCTCAGCACCAGCAGCGCGGCGTGCACGAGCCGCCGGGTCGCCTCGTCCGTCGTGCCGCCCGCCGCCTCGGTGGCGCGCCGGCGCTCGGCCGGCGCCTCGGGCCGGCGGCGCAGGCACACCTCACGCGTCACGGCATAGAGCCGGCCGCGGAACGACGCCGGGTCGCCACCGCCCTCGCGCACGATCAGCAGCGCGTCGAGCAGGGCCTGCGCGGCGGCCCGCTCGTCCCGCAGCAGGACGTGGCAGTAGTCGAACAGCCGCGCGGCGTACAGGTCGTACAGACGAGCCGGCGCGGCCCGGTCGGAGCCGAGCGACTCCGCGAGCCACCGGTCCTCGGCCCGTTCGATATTCGGCCAGCCGGCCACGTGTCCTCCCCCATGAAGTGGAGGCGATTATCGCCTCACACGCCCCATGCACCACCTCAGCCGACAATCCTCCCAATAAAACCGCATGACCGCATGTCGCTCGGCGGAAACCAGGGGCCCGCCGGCCCGCCGACGCGGGCCGTCTTTCTCAAGATCACCAAGGTAACGCCTCCGACCTGCGGTGGGAACGCTCCCACAAATCCGGCCGAGACTATTGCGTCCGGGATGTGACGGTTTTAACATTCGGCAGTCGAAGCGCTTCGACGGCGGGAGCGAGACATGGTGAAGATCTCTGACGTGGCCCGGCACGCCGGTGTCTCGCCGAGCACGGTGTCGTACGTTCTCAGCGGCAAGCGCTCCATCTCCGAGCAGACGCGCCGCCGGGTCCTCGACAGCGTGCGAACGCTCGGTTACCGCCCGCACGCCGGGGCGCGCGCCCTGGCGAGCAGCCGTTCCAACGTCATCGCCCTGGTCGTCCCCCTGCGCTCGGGGATCCACGTGCCCGTGGTGATGCAGATGGCGATCGCCGCCGTCACCACCGCCCGCACCCACGACCACGACGTGTTGCTGCTGACCCAGGACGAGGGCGTGGACGGGCTGGAACGCGTCGCGGGCACGGCCCTGGTCGACGCGATCATCGTGATGGACGTCGAGCTGCACGACGTACGGCTGCCGGTCCTGCGCTCACTCGGCCGGCCGTCGGTGCTCATCGGGTTCCCGGCCGACGCGACCGGGCTGACCTGCATCGACCTGGACTTCGAGGCGGCCGGCGCGGCGTGCGCGGAGCACCTGGCCGACCTCGGCCACCGGGAGATCGCGCTGGTCGGCGCGCCGCCCGCCGTGTACGAGCGCGGCACCGGCTTCGCCGAGCGCACCAAGACGGGCTTCCAGCGCGCCGCCGCCGAGCGCGGCGTCCGCGCGGTCGTCCGGCCCTGCGACCCTCAGGACGCCCGGTCGACGGCGACCGGGCTCCTCCGCGACCACCCGGACCTGACCGGGGTGGTCGTCCACAACGAGCCGGCCACGGAACCGCTGCTGACGGCGTTCCGCGCGGCCGGCCGCCGCATCCCCGACGACCTGTCCGTCATCGCCATCGCGCCCGACGACCTCGCCGAGCGTCTCGGCCTCACCTCGATCGCCATTCCCGCCGACGAGGTGGGCGCGCAGGCGGTCACCCTGCTCATGGCCAAGCTCGACGGGCAGGAGGTGCCGGCGTCGACGCTGCTCCCGCCGCGCCTCGTCGTCCGGTCGAGCACTCCGCCCCTCCCCTGAGGAGAACCCCCGATGTTGAAGACCGAAAAGACGCTCGCGGCGCTCGCCGCAGGCCTGCTGGCACTGTCGGCGTGCGGCGGCAACGGATCGAGCTCCTCGGCCAAGGAGCTCCGGCTCTGGCACTACGAGGCCCCGGACAGCGCCATGGGGGTGGCGTGGAGCCAGGCGATCAAGGAGTTCGAGCAGACCCATCCCGGCGTGAAGGTCAAGTTCGAGGAGAAGGACTTCGAGCAGATCCAGAAGACCGCGCCGATGGTGCTCAACTCCAAGGACGCGCCGGACATCCTGGAGTACAACAAGGGCAACGCGACCACCGGCCTGCTCGCCAAGCAGGGCCTGCTGACCGACATGTCCGCCGAGGTCGTCAAGCGCGGCTGGGACAAGCAGCTCAGCCCCAACGTCGCCGAGACCGCCAAGTACGACGCGAAGGGCGTCATGGGCGGCGACAAGTGGTACGGCGTGCCCAACTACGCCGAGTACCTGCAGGTCTTCTACAACAAGAAGCTCTTCGACAAGTACCACGTGAAGGTGCCGACCACGTTCGAGGAGCTCACCGCGGCGATGGACACCTTCGTCAAGAACGGTGTCACTCCCCTGGCCAACGGCGGCGCGGAGTACCCGGCGCAGCAATACCTGTACCAGCTCGCCCTGAGCAAGGCCGACCGCCCGTGGGTGGACCGCTTCGAGCGCTACACCGGCAAGGTCGACTTCCACGACCCGGCGTGGACGTACGCCGCGACGACCTTCGCCGACTGGGTGCGGAAGGGCTACATCGCCAAGAACACCGTGAGCACCAAGGCCGAGGCGGCCGGCACGGCGTTCATGTCCGGCAAGAACCCGATGTTCTTCTCCGGAAGCTGGTGGTACGGCCGCTTCGAGAAGGAGATCAAGAACTTCGACTGGGACACGTTCCTGTGGCCCGGCACCAGGATGACGCTCGGGTCGAGCGGCAACCTGTGGGTGGTGCCGAAGGGCTCGTCCAACAAGAAGCTGGCCTATGACTTCATCGCCATCACGATGAAGAAGGACATCCAGAACCTGCTGGCGAACAACGGCGGCGTCCCGGTCGACGCCGACCCGGCCGGTGTCACGGACCCGAAGAACAAGAAGCTGATCGAGAACTACCGCACGCTCGTGAACAACGACGGGCTCGGCTTCTACCCCGACTGGCCGGCGCCCGGCTACTACGACGTGCTCGTGGCCGGCACGCAGAAGCTCATGAACGGCACGTCCTCGCCCGCCCAGGTACTCGACTCGTTCGCCAAGCCGTACGACGAGAACCTGTCGAACGTCGGCCACTGAGCCGCCGAGTCACCGATGACACAGACGCTGAGCGCGCCGCCCGCCGAGGCGACGCGAAGGCCCGGCCCCCGGCGACGGCGCGAGCTCACCTACGCGGTCTACCTGATCCCCAGCGGAGCGCTGTTCGTCGCGGTCATCCTGGTGCCGCTGGTGATGAACATCGGCATCAGCCTGACCACGTGGGACGGCATCGGCAGCCCCCGCTGGACCGGTGTGGCCAACTACACGAAGCTGCTGTCCGACGGCGACTTCTGGGCCTCGTTCGGGCACAACGTCGCCCTGGTGATCGCCATGGCGATCATCCCGGCCGCGATCGGGCTCGTCCTGGCCGCCGCGCTGTTCGACGTGATCGGCCGCAGGTTCGGCCCGCGGACGGCCTCGGTGCTGCGGGCCTGCATCTACGTGCCGCAGGTGCTGCCGTTCGCGGTCGCCGGCATCGTGTGGGCCTGGATCCTGGCGCCGGAGGACGGCGCGCTCAACGAGACCCTGCGCGCGATCGGTCTCGGCTCGCTCCGCGAGGACTGGCTCGGGAACCCGAAGCTCGCGCTCTACACCGTCATGGGCGTCATGGTGTGGGTGCAGATCGGCTTCCCGTTGATCGTCTTCATGGCCGGCCTCCAGCGCGTCGACCCCTCGCTGTACGAGGCCGCCGAGATCGACGGGGCGTCGTGGTGGCGGCGGTTCTGGTACATCACGATCCCGCAGATCCGGCCCGAGCTGTACGTCGTGCTGCTGATCTGCACGGTCGCCGCGATCAAGAGCTTCGACAAGGTCTACATCCTCACGGGCGGCGGTCCGGGCAACGCGACACGGGTGCCCGCCTTCTACTCCTGGCAGAACTTCTTCGAGAAGACGCAGGTCGGGTACGGCGCGGCGATCGCGACCGTGCTGACGCTGATCACCGTCGTGCTGACCGTGGTGTTCCTGCGGCGGCAGGCCCGCGCGGAGGAGGCGAACGCGTGAACGAGCGGAGCGAGCGAACCGACAACACAGCGCTCGTGGTCTCTCCTCCGACGAAGGAGGGCTCTTGAACTCCGTCACGGTACGCAGAAGGACGCCGGGGTCGTACGCGGTGCTCGTCTCGCTCATCGTGCTCGCGGTGGTGATGCTCCTGCCGTTCGCCATCATCGCCCTCAACGCGGTCAAGTCGCCGGCGGAGTACTCCTCGCACGGGCCGCTCAGCCTGCCGAAGGGCCTGTACCTCCAGGGCCTGAAGGATTTCTGGGAACGCGTCGACTTCAGCCACAAGCTGGCCAACAGCGTGCTGATCAGCGGCTCGGTGGCCGTGCTCGCGGTGATCCTGTCGGTGCTGAACGCCTACGCGCTCGGCATCGGGCGGGTGCGGGGGCGGGTCTCCATCATGGTGATCTTCCTGCTGGCCAACACCATGCCGCAGGAGGTCCTCGTCTACCCGCTGTACTTCATCTCCAAGAAGGCCGGCCTGTACGACACCCGGCTCAGCGTGATCATCATCTTCACCGCGATCCAGACCGCGTTCGGGACGTACCTGCTGTCCTCGGTGCTGTCGGCTTTCCCGCGCGAGATCCTCGAGGCGGCCCGGATGGACGGCGCCGGCCGGCTGCGGATCCTGTGGCGGGTCGTCGTGCCGATCAGCCGGCCGACGCTCGGCGTGCTCTTCGTCTTCTTCTTCATCTGGACCTGGAACGAGTTCTTCCTCCCCCTGGTCTTCCTCATCTCCAACGAGAACCAGACCGTGCCGGTGGCACTCGGCGTCCTGCAGGGCCAGAAGATGATGGACGCCACGACGACCAGCGCTTCCGCGCTGCTCGGCATCCTCCCCGCGATCGTGTTCTTCCTGATCTTCCAGCGCACTCTCACCCGCGGCATCACCGTGGGCTCGGCGAAGTAAGGGGCCCGGTTGAAGTTCACCGACGGCTACTGGATGCTGCGCGACGGCGTTCAGGCCTCCTATCCGAACGGGGTCCTCGACGTCGAGACCGCGCCCGGCTCGTTCACCGTGCACGCGCCGGCGCAGCCGATCCGGCACCGGGGCGACCTGCTCAGGGGCCCGGCACTCACGTTGACCTACTCCTCCCCCATGCCGGACGTCATCTCCGTGACGATCACGCACTTCGCCGGTGAGGAGCCGCGCGGACCCCGGTTCACACTGCGCGAGGAGGACGCCGGGGCGGTGGTGTCGGTCGACGATGACGCCGCGGTGCTCACCTCCGGCGCGCTGTCCGTACGGGTCGCCCGCACCGGGCCGTGGCGCGTGGAGTTCTCCGCCGGTGGCCGCGTCCTCACCGGGAACGGCGCCAAGAGCACCGCGCTCATGGAGACGCCGGACGGGGACCACATCCGCGAGCAGCTCGACCTCGGTGTCGGCCACCACGTGTACGGGCTCGGCGAGCGGTTCGGCCCTCTCGTCAAGAACGGCCAGAGCGTCGACATCTGGAACGCCGACGGCGGCACGGCCAGCGAGCAGGCGTACAAGAACGTGCCGTTCCTCCTCACCGACGCCGGCTACGGCGTCTTCGTCGACCACCCGGGCCACGTGTCCTTCGAGGTGGCCTCCGAGAACGTCGCACGTACGCAGTTCAGCGTCGCGGGCCAGACGATGCGCTACCTGATCGTCCACGGCCCCGCGCCCAAGGACATCCTGCGCCGGTACACCGCGCTGACCGGGCGGCCCGCGCGGCTGCCGGACTGGTCGTTCGGGCTGTGGCTGTCCACGTCGTTCACCACCTCCTACGACGAGGAGACGGTGACGGGCTTCATCGACGGGATGGCCGAGCGGGACCTGCCGCTCTCGGTCTTCCACTTCGACACGTTCTGGATGCGCGAGTTCCACTGGTGCGACTTCGAGTGGGACCCGCGGACCTTCCCCGACCCGCGCGGCATGCTGGAGCGCCTACGGGCGCGGGGGCTGCGGATCTGCGTCTGGATCAACCCCTACATCGCGCAGCGCTCGAAGCTGTTCGCCGAGGGGAAGGCGCGCGGCTTCCTGCTGAAGCGGCCGAACGGCGACGTCTGGCAGTGGGACAAGTGGCAGCCCGGCCTGGCCGTGGTCGACTTCACCGACCCGGCGGCGCGCGAGTGGTACGCCGCGAAGCTGGAGGCGCTGCTCGACATGGGCGTCGACTGCTTCAAGAGCGACTTCGGCGAGCGCATCCCGACCGACGTCGTCTACCACGACGGCTCCGATCCGGAGCGGATGCACAACTACTACACCTATCTCTACAACGAGACGGTGTTCGAGCTGCTGCGCAAGCGCCGCGGCGAGGGTGAGGCCGTGCTGTTCGCCCGCTCGGCGACGGCCGGCTCGCAGGCGTTCCCGGTGCACTGGGGCGGCGACTGCGAGTCCACCTTCGAGGCGATGGCCGAGAACCTGCGCGGCGGCCTGTCGCTGGGCCTGTCCGGCTTCGGCTACTGGAGCCACGACATCGGCGGGTTCGAGGGGACGCCGGACCCGGCGCTGTTCAAGCGGTGGATCGCCTTCGGCCTGCTGTCCTCGCACAGCCGCCTGCACGGGAGCTCGTCGTACCGGGTGCCGTGGCTGTTCGACGAGGAGGCGGTCGACGTGCTGCGGGCGTTCACCCGGCTGAAGGCGCGGCTCATGCCGTACCTGCAGGGGGTCGCCCGCGAGGCGTACGGGCAGGGGCTGCCGATGATGCGGGCGATGGTGCTGGAGTTCCCCGGGGACCCGGCCGTGACCCACCTCGAACGCCAGTACATGCTCGGCGGCGACCTGCTCGTCGCGCCGGTCTTCTCCGCGGACGGCGAGGTCGACTACTACGTGCCCGAGGGCACCTGGACGCACGTGCTGACCGGCGAGCCGGTCGCGGGCGGGCGCTGGGTCCGCGAGCGGCACGGGTTCTCCTCCGTGCCGCTGCTGGCCCGGCCGGGCTCGGTGATCCCGTTCGGCTCGGTGGACGACCGGCCGGACTACGACCACGCCGACGGCGTCACCCTGCACGCGTACGCGCTGCCCGACGGCGCGCGGGTGACGACCGAGATCCCGGGCCCGGGCGGGGACACCGCGGCCACGTTCACGACCACCCGCGACGGCGACGTCGTCCGGGTCACCGCCGAGGGTGCGGACCGGTGGCGGCTGCTGCTGCCGGGCGTCCGGCCCGCCGCGGTCTCGGTGGAGGGCGGCACGACCGCCGAGCACGATCAGGGCCTGCTGGTCGAAGCCCGTGGAGACGCCATCACTGTGAGGGGAGTCGCTGGATGAGCTTCGTGTGGGGTGCGGCCACCGCCGCGTACCAGATCGAGGGGGCCGCCGACGAGGACGGCCGGGTGCCCTCGATCTGGGACACCTACAGCCGTACGCCGGGCCGGGTGCGCGACGGTGACACCGGCGACGTGGCCACCGACCACTACCACCGCTGGGCCGAGGACGTGGAGACGATGAGCGCGCTCGGCCTGGGCGCGTACCGGTTCTCCGTCGCGTGGCCGCGGATCCACGACCGGCGCGGGATCGACTTCTACTCCCGGCTCGTCGACGCGCTGCTGGAGCGCGGCATCGCGCCGGTCGCCACGCTGTACCACTGGGACCTGCCGCAGTCGCTGGAGGACGCCGGCGGCTGGCCGGAGCGTGACACGGCGTACCGGTTCGCCGAGTACGCCGAGCGGATCGGGGCCGCGCTCGGCGACCGGGTGCACACCTGGACGACGCTGAACGAACCGTGGTGCTCGGCCTTCCTCGGCTACGCCTCGGGCGTGCACGCCCCGGGCCGTACCGAGCCGGCGGCGGCGCTCGCCGCGGCTCACCACCTCAACCTCGCCCACGGCCTGGCCGCGCGGGTGCTGCCGGGCCGGGTGTCGGTCACCCTGAACCTGCACCACGTGCGCGGCGACGCCGAGGCCGCCCGCAAGGTGGACGCGGTGGCCAACCGAGTCTTCCTCGGGCCGATGCTCGACGGCGCCTACCCCGCCGACCTGCTGGAGAACACCGCTCACATCACCGACTGGTCCTTCGTACGCGACGGTGACGAGGCGACGATCGCGGCGCCGCTGGACGTGCTGGGCGTGAACTACTACACGCCGACGCTCGTACGGCCGTGGGAGGGCGGCGCGCCGCGCGCGACCGCCGACGGGCACGGCGACGGCACCGCGTCGCCGTGGGTGGGCTGCGAGGACGTGGAGTTCGTCCGGCAGCCCGGACCGTACACGGAGATGGGCTGGAGCATCGACCCGACCGGCCTGACCGAGCTGCTGCTGCGCCTGCACCGGGACCACCCATCGATGCCGGTGATGATCACCGAGAACGTCGCGGCGTTCGACGACCGCGTCGACGCCGACGGCCGGGTGCACGACCAGCGGCGGATCGACTACCTGCGGGACCACCTCGCGGCGGTCGGCCGGGCCATGGAGGCCGGCGCCGACGTGCGCGGCTACTTCGTCTGGTCGCTGCTGGACAACTTCGAGTGGGCCCACGGCTACTCCAAGCGCTTCGGCATCGTCCACGTCGACTACGCCACCCAGGAGCGCACCTGGAAGGACAGCGCGCACTGGTACCGCGACCACATCGCCACATTCTCTCGGGGGCCGTCGTCGAAGCCTTTCGACTAGGAGGTCGTCACCGTGTCCCTCAATTATGGACGCGCCCTGGCGGCGGCCCTGCTGGCCGTCGTCGGGGTGAGCAGTCCGGCTCACGCCAAGACCACGTATCCCTTCCAGAATCCCAAGCTGTCGCTCAGCACCCGTGTCGACGATCTGCTGGGGCGGCTCACCCTCGACGAGAAGGTGTCGCTGCTCCACCAGTACGAACCGGCCATTCCCCGCCTGGGGGTCAAGGCGTTCAAGACGGGCACCGAGGCGCTGCACGGGGTCGCCTGGTCCACCGACATCCACAACAACGGCGCCGTCGTCACCGCGCGGGGCACGGTCTTTCCGCAGGCCGTCGGCCTGGCCTCGACGTGGAACCCGGCACTGATCAAGCAGGTCGGCTCGGCGGTCGGCGACGAGGCCCGCGGATACAACACGCTCAACCCGGACGTGTGGGGCCTGCAACTGTGGGCGCCCGTGGTCAACCTGCTCCGCGACCCCCGCTGGGGCCGGAACGAGGAGGGGTACTCCGAGGACCCGTACCTGACCGGCGCGATCTCCACGGCGTACGGCTCCGGCATCGAGGGCCCCGACCCGGACCACCTCAGGGCCGCGCCGGTGCTCAAGCACTACCTGGCCAACAACAACGAGGCGAACCGGGACACCACCTCCTCGGACCTGCGGCCGCGGGTGGAGAACGAGTACGACCGGAAGGCGTTCTCCGCCGCGATCTCCGCCGACGCGGCCACCGGCGTCATGGCCTCCTACAACCTGGTCAACGGGCGGCCCAACACGGTCAACCCCGACCTGAACGACGTCGTACGGACGTGGACCCGGCGGGACCTGCTCAACGTCAGCGACGCCGGGGCCCCGAACAACCTCGTCGGGAGCGAGAAGTACTACCCCACCCTGGCCGAGGGTGACGCCGCGGCGCTCAAGGCGGGCCTGGACAGCTTCACCACGGACGACACCAACGCGGGCCCGACGACCACGGCCGTCAAGGAGGCGCTGTCCACCGGACTGCTGAAGGAGTCCGACGTGGACACCGCGGTGCGGCACATCCTGAGCATCCGGGTGCGGCTGGGCGACTTCGACCCGGACGGCGGCCCGTACGCCCGGATCGGCCCCGATGTGATCGACAGCCCGGCCCACCGGAAACTGGCCCGCCAGACCGCCGACCAGGCCACGGTGCTGCTGAAGAACTCCGGCCACGCCCTGCCGCTGAGCGCCCGGACCGGCACGAAGGTCGCGGTGGTCGGCCCGCTGGAGAACACCCTCTACACCGACTGGTACTCCGCCGCACTGCCGTACGAGGTCACCCCGCTCGACGGCATCAGGGAGCGGCTCGGTTCCGCCGGCACCGTCACCGACAGCGAGGGCACCGACCGGATCGCGCTCAAGGACGTCGCCACCGGCAAGTACGTCACCGCCGGGACCGGCCCGTCCGGGGCCGCGCTGAAGGAGAGCGCCACCAGCCCCGACACCACCACCCAGTTCGACGTCTTCGACTGGGGCCAGGGGAAGCTGACCCTGCGCAGCGTCGCGAACGGCAAGTACGCCGGCCGCTACAACGGGGGCGACACGATCGTCAACGACCAGGCGCAGCCGAACGGCTGGTACGTCCAGCAGATGTTCACCCTGGAGAAGCAGGACGACGGGAGCTACCTGCTGCGGTACGCCGGCTACGAGACGGACGAGTCCTGGTACGGCGACAAGAAGTACCTCAAGGCCGGGGACGACGGCACGCTCATCCTGGCCACCAAGGACGAGGCGTCGCACTTCGGCAGGGACGTCGTCCGTAGCGGCACCGACCAGGCCGTCAAGGCGGCCAAGGGCGCGGACGCCGCGGTCGTCGTGGTGGGCAGCATGCCGTTCATCAACGGCCGGGAGGCCCACGACCGCACCACGATGGCCCTCGCCGAGAGCCAGGAGAACCTGATCAAGGCGGTGCGCGCCGCCAACCCCCGCACGGTCGTCGTGGTGGAGAACAGCTACCCGACCACGCTGAACTGGGAGCAGGCCAACGTCCCGGGGATCCTGTGGACCACGCACGCCGGCGCGGAGACCGGGCACGCCGTCGCCGACACCCTCTTCGGCGACAGCGACCCGGCGGGGCGGCTCACCCAGACCTGGTACCGCTCCGACGGCGACCTGCCGGACCTGCTCGACTACGACATCATCAAGTCCGACCGCACGTACCAGTACTACAAGGGCACGCCGCTCTACCCGTTCGGCCACGGCCTGTCGTACACGTCGTTCCGCTACGGCGACCTGCGGGTGAGCTCGGCCGGTGGGCGGGTGACCGCCACCGTCAAGGTCACCAACACCGGGAAACGGGCCGGTGACGAGGTGGTCCAGCTCTACACCCACCAGCGGACCTCGCGCGACAAGGAGCCGGTCCGACAGCTGCGCGCCTTCCAGCGGGTGCACCTGGCCGCGGGCCGGAGCGCGACGGTACGGCTGACGTTCAAGACCGCCGACCTGGCGCACTGGGACGTCACGCGGGACAGGAACGTCGTCGAGACCTCGACGTACGACGTGCTCGTGGGCGCGTCGTCGGCCGACATCCGGCAGCGGGCCGCGCTGCGCGTGAACGGCGAGACCATCCCGGCCCGCGACCTGGCGAAGCCGACCCGCGCGGTCGACTTCGACGACTACCAGGGCGTCCGGCTCGTCGACGAGACGAAGGAGCGCGGTGACGCGGTCGGCGCGACCGGCGGCGACTGGCTGAGGTTCGCCGACGTGTCGCTCGGCGCCGGCGCGGCGACCTTCACCGGATCGACGGCGAGTGCCGGCGGCGGTTCCATCGAGGTCCACCTCGACTCGCCGACCGGTCCGCTCGCGGGCACCGCCACGGTGGCGGCCACCGGGGACGTCTACAGGTACGCGACCACGACCGCCGCGCTCCACGGCGCGAAGGGCCGCCACGACGTCTATCTGGTGTTCCGCGGCGACCTGCGACTCAGCACCTTCTCCCTGAGGTAGGCACGCCGTGAGAACCAGACTCCTCGCCCTCGTCGCGGCCGTCGCCGCCGCACTGGCGGTCGTGGCCCAGCCCGCCTCGGCGACACGCGCCGCCGTGTCGCCGGGCGCCACGGCCCGGCACCAGGTCACCTACGACCACTACGGCTACCACTACGGCGACGTCTGGTACCGGGGCCGGTTCACCGGCACCGGCGCGGAGACGAAGGTGTCGCTCAACGCGTTCACCGGCAAGCGCGGGTCGTACCTGGTCTGGCTGAACGGCCGGTACCTCGGCTCGGCCGCGGGCGGCGTCGAGGCCGACGCGGACGCGCCGGTCAACCCCGACCCCGGGCGCGGTGACCTCACCGTCCCCGCCGGGCTGGTCAAGGCCGGTCAGCCCGCCGAACTGTCCGTCCTGGTGGAGAACCAGGGCCACAACGACGACTGGATCGCCGACGACAACCGGTTCAAGCAGCCGCGCGGCCTGTACGCCGTCTCGATCGCGGGGTCCACCGCCCCGATCTCGTGGCGGATCCAGGGTGCGAAGGGCGGGGAGAACCTCGCCGACCGGACCCGCGGTCCGCTGAACAACGGCGGCCTGTACGGCGAGCGGAACGGCTGGTCGCTGCCCGGGTACCCCGACGGGTCCTGGACGGCGGGCGCCCCGGCCCACGTGTCGCCCGGCGTGACCTGGCGGCGCACGACGTTCCGGCTCGACCTGCCGAAGGGCCAGGACTTGCCGATCGCGCTGCGGTTCGGCGGGCCGGTCGGCACCGGCTACCGCGTGCAGATCTTCCTCAACGGCTGGAACCTCGGGCAGTACGGCGGCGACATCGGCCCGCAGACCGACTTCACCCTGCCCGCCGGCCTGCTGAAACAGCACGGCACCAACACTCTCGCCCTCGCGACCGTCGCCCGCACCGCCGCCACGACCGCGCCGGTGAGCCTCGTCACCCTGGACGACGAGCGTGGCGGCGTGCCCGTGTCCGACGTCCCCTCTCCCTCCTACCGCTGACTCTCATGCGCCCGAAGGAGATCCGCCCGGTGGAATCGCACGCATCGAGCCGCCGCACCTTCCTGGCCGCCGCCGCGACGGCGGCCGGAGCGGCCACGCTCCCCCTGTCCGCGACGAAGGCCGTCGCGGCCGCACACCACGGGAACCGCTACGCGCTGCAACGGCGCTTCGTGGACTGGCGGTTCGGCATGTTCCTGCACTTCAACATGGGGACCTTCCACGACGCCGAGTGGGTGGACCCGGACCAGGACCCGCGCTCGTTCGACCCGGCGAAGCTGGACTGCGGCCAGTGGGCCGACGCCGCGCGGGCCGCCGGGATGCGGTTCGCGGTGCTCACCGCCAAGCACCACGACGGCTTCTGCCTGTGGCCGTCGAAGTACACGACGTACTCGGTCGCGAGCAGCCCGGTCCGGCGGGACATCGTCGGTGAGTACGTGCACGCCTTCCGGTCCCGGGGCGTGACGCCGTGCCTGTACTTCTCGATCTGGGACCGGACCAACGGCGTCGGCCCGAAGGGGTTCGACGACCGGCCCCCGATCACCCGGGCGAACATCGAGTTCGTCAAGAACCAGCTCACCGAGCTGCTCACCGGCTACGGCCCGATCCCGTTGCTGATCTTCGACGGCTGGGCCTGGCACTGGGCCTTCGGCCAGCAGTCGATGCCGTTCGCCGAGATCCGCGAGCACGTCGCCGCCCTCCAGCCCGACTGCCTCGTCCTGGACCTGGGCGGCCTGACCGTGCCGTGGCACTCGGAGCTGCTCTTCTTCGAGGAGCCCAAGGGCGGCGTCTTCTGCCCGCCCGGCAACACCTACGCCGCCTCCCAGGGGCAGACCATCTCCCCGTCCGGCTGGTTCTGGCACCCCTCGACGCCGTCGAACCTGCTCACGCCGGAGCAGATCGTCGACGGGCACCTGAAGGTGCTCGAACCCCGGTACGCGACCCTCATCCTCAACTGCCCGCCGAACACCGACGGCCTGCTCGACGACGGCGTCGTCACGACGCTGCGGGAGGTCGGCCGCCGCTGGCGGCCGGACCGCACGCGCCCGCCGCTGCCCGCCCAGCCGGACGTGCCACGCCACCTGGTCACCGCCGCCTCCGCCACCGCGACCAGCGGTGACGCCGCCAAGGCGGTGGACGGGCACAGCGACTACGGCTGGGACGGCCAGGCGGACCAGACGCTCTGGACGTCGGACGCCGCCCTCCCCGCGGCGATCACCATCGACCTGGGCCGTACCTTCTCCGGCCTCGACACGCTCACCTACCTGCCCCGGCAGGACACCGAGACCGCCTACTCCTTCGACGCGTTCGTCACCACGGGGAACATCACGGCCTACCGGGTCTCGGTCAGCGTGGACGGGACGGCCTTCAGGCGGGTGGCCCGGGGATCCTGGGCCGCGGACCACACGCTGAAACGGGCCCGCTTCGGCCCCGCGACCGCCCGCTACGTACGGCTGGAGGCGCTGTCCACCGTCGGCGGCGGTGCCGCCATCGCCGGCGAGATCGACTGCGGCGGCACGGACCGCAGGCCCAGAGCCGTGTGACGCTCAGCCGGGGATGGGGGCCGCCGTGCCGCTCACCCTGATGCCACCGGTGGTCCCGGACGGCACCTCGACGAGCAGGCGGCTGGGCCGGCCCATGTCCTGTCCCTGGTGGATGGTGATCTCGGCGGGAGGTGTGATGAGTCCGAGGGCCCGCAGGTAGCCGCCGAAGGCCGCGGCGGCGGCGCCGGTGGCGGGGTCCTCGACGACCCCGCCCGGCGGGAACGGGTCGCGTGCGTGGAAGACGGTCTCGGTCTCCCGCCACACGAGGTGAACGGTCGTCCAGCCCCGGCGCGCCATGAGCGCGCCGAGCGACTCCTGGTCGTAGTCGAGGTCGGCCAGCCGCGCCCGGGATGACGCGGCGAGCACCAGGTGATCGTTGCCCGCGTTCGCGATGCGCGGCGGCAGCGCGGGATCGAGGTCCGCGGCGCTCCAGCGCAGGGCCGTCAGCGCGTCGGTGAGGTCGGCCTCGGCGACCTCACCGACGGCCGGGGCGACGCTCGTCAGCGTGGCGAGGATCCGGCCGTTCACCGGCCGCGTCTCCACCCCGACCTCCCCGGCGGAGGTGACGAGCCGGAGATCTCCGGTCCCCTCCCGCTCGGCCAGGGCGACGGCGGTGGCGATCGTCGCGTGCCCGCAGAAGGCCACCTCGGCCAGGGGGCTGAAGTACCGGATCCGAAGGCCGCCGGCGTCCCCGTCGTCCAGCAGGAAGGCGGTCTCGGAGAATCCGACCTCGGCGGCGATCTCCTGCATCCGCGCGGCGTCCATCCCCCGCGAGTCGAGGACGACGCCGGCCGGGTTACCGCCCTGGCCGTCCACGTCGAAGGCGGTGTACCGCATAACTCGCGTGTTGTTCATGCCCGGCAGTCTGCTCCGTACGATGGCATCGCGTCTAACGATGGTTACCAATGAAGGGCATTTGGATAGCCGATGGACACCCGCCTGCTGAACAGCTTTCTCACCGTCCTGCGCGCGGGCGGGATCACCGCCGCCGCGGCGGAGCTCGGATTCGTCCAGTCCACCGTCACGACGCACGTCCAGGCGTTGGAGCGGCTGGCGGGAACGCCGCTGCTCGACCGGCACCCGGGCGGTGTCTCGCCCACGCGCGCCGGTTCGCTGCTGGCCGAGCACGCCCAGCGGATCCTCGACCTCGAGGAACGGATGCTCACCGAGCTCACGACCGCCGCCGCCGAACCGACCGGCCCGGTACGGGTCTGTGCACCGGAGTCCGTGTGCGCCTACCGCCTGGCTCCCCTCCTGCCCGAGGTGAGGACGCGGTTCCCGGACGTGAGCCTGTCGCTGTTCCCCGCCGGCACGCGGACGGCGCTGACCGCGCTCGCCGACCGCCGCGCCGACCTGGCCCTGGTGCTCGAACCCTCCGTGAACCCGCCCGGCATCGACCTGGTGGATCTGGGAGTCCAACGGCTGTCCCTGGTCGCGGCGGCCACCACCGGCCTTCCCCGGCATCGTCCCATCACGCCGGCGGAGCTGTCCGCGGCCGACGTCCTCCTGCTGGAGCAGGGCTGTTCCTACAGTGACGAACTCGCCGCGCTGCTCGCCGCCACCGATCCCTCCGAGGCCCCGCCCCGCTTCGGTGGCATCGAGACGCTGAAACGGTGCGTCGCGGCCGGCCTCGGGGTGACCCTGCTGCCGACGGTCACGGTCGCCGACGAACTCGCCGACGGCCGGCTCGTCGAGCTGCGCCCGCCCACCGACCTGGCCCGGCAGCACCTGTGGCTGGCGGCGCCGTCGTCCCGCTGGAGATCCCCGGCCGTCCGAGCCGTCCACGCCGTTCTCCGCGAAACCGTCCCGCCGGCGCCCTAACGGGCCGGGCGACCTCGTCCGCACCGTGGAGGAGATGCTCGCCGGAGCGCGACGGGATGGCGCGATCCGCACCGACCTCGACCCCGGCGTCGCCACCACCCTGATCGGCGAGACCGCCTGCGCGATCGCGCGCTCGCGGCCCACGGAACAACTCACCGGCGCCTACATCACCGTCCTCATGGACGGCCTTCGCCCGCCCTCGCGGTAAGGCGGGACACGGGCGTACTGCGGTTTTCCGCACCCCAGGTCGACGGTCGGCCTCATGGTGCGCTGACCTGCCGATTTCTAGCGTTGACCGCATGATCGAAGCGAATGGTGGGGCGCCGGCCGGCGGGATCGCCGGCTGGGCCGCCCATCTCATGGAGTCCCTCGGCGCGCCCGGGGCGGGTCTGGCGAACGCGGTGGACACGGTGCTGCCCTTCGTACCGAGCGAGGTGATCCTGCCGCTCGCGGGCTTCACCGCCGGGCAGGGCGGGATGAGCCTGGCCGCGGCGATCGTGTGGGCCACGGCGGGCTCGGTGCTCGGCTCTCTCGTCGTGTACGCGGCGGGCGCGCTGCTCGGGCGGGAGCGCACCCGCGCGATCGCCGAGCGGATCCCGCTGGTGCGGGCGCACGAGATCGACCGGGCGGAGGCGTGGTTCGCCCGGTACGGGGCGCGTACGGTGTTCCTGGCCCGGATGGTTCCCGTCCTGCGCAGCCTCATCTCGATCCCGGCCGGGATCGAACGGATGCCGGTGGCGACGTTCACGGCCCTGACCGCGCTGGGGAGCCTCATCTGGAACTCCGTGTTCGTGCTGGCCGGATACTGGCTGGGTGACAACTGGCGGCTGGTGGAGGAGTACGGCGGGTTGGTGTCCAAGGCAGTGGTGATCGTCGCCGTGCTGGCCGTCGGCTGGTTCGTGGTGACCCGGCTGACGCGTTCCCACGCCCGGTCGTGACGCGTCTCGTCCTGCCGGGGCTCCGGCTCGTGCTCGGGGCGGCGCTGGGCGCGGTGACCGCCGTGACCGCCCTGGTGGCTCTGGTCGCGACGGTCCCGGTGATCGTGCTGGGCCGTACGCCGCCGCTCGGCGTCCTCGTACGGGCCGAGCGGTGGCGGCTCGCCGCGCTCCTCGGCGTCGGCGACCTCGGCGAGTACGACCTCCGGCGGGGCGTGGCGTACCTCGCGGCCCGCTGCCCGGTGGGACTGCTCGGCGGCGTCGTGATCTTCCTCGGCGGGTACGGCGCGGTGAGCGCGATCGGGGTGCTCGTCGCGTGGATCTCGGGTGGGCGGCCCGACGGCATGGCGCCGACCTGGCCGATCGTGCTCTACCTCACCGTCGCGGCCGCCGTGCTGCTCTTCCTCGACCTGGCCGGCCTGGTGGCGGTGGGCGCGCTCGAACGCGGGGCCGCCCGCCGGTTCCTCGGCCCGGACGAGCGGCAGCTGATGCGGCGCCGGATCGCCGAGCTGTCGGCCAGCCGGGCCGGCATCGTCGCGGCCGTCGACGCCGAACGCCGGCGGATCGAGCGCGACCTGCACGACGGCCTCCAGCAGCGCCTCGTCGCCCTGGGCATGCTGATCGGCCGGGCGCGGCGCAACGGGTCGCAGGACCTGCTCGGACAGGCGCACGACGAGTCGCGGCGGGCGCTGGAGGAACTGCGCGACATCGCCTGGCGCGTCTACCCGGCCGCGCTGGACGAACTGGGCCTGCACGACGCGCTCGCCACGGTGGCCGAGCGCAGCCCCGTACCGGTGCGGATCCACTACGACCTGCCCGAACGGCCGGTCCACGCGGTCGAGACCGCGGCCTACTTCACCGTGCGGGAGGCGGTCACCAACGCCGCCAAGCACGCGGGGGCGGCCCGCATCGACGTCTCGATCGCCGGACACGGCACGATGGTGGTCGTGCGGATCACCGACGACGGTACGGGCGGCGCCGACCCGGGAGGCGGCGGGCTGGCCGGGCTCGCCCGGCGCGTCGCGGCGCTCGACGGGCGTTTCACCGTGTCCAGCCCGGCCGGCGGGCCGACCGTGATCGAGGCGGAGCTGCCGTGCGGCTGATCCTGGCCGAAGACTCCACACTGCTGCGCGAGGGGCTGACGCGGCTGCTCGCCGAGGAGGGCCACGAGGTCGTGGCCGGGGTCGGCGACGCGGAGGCACTGCTCGCCGCGGTGGCCGCCGACCCGCCGGACGTGGTGGTGGCCGACGTGCGCATGCCGCCCACCCACACCGACGAGGGCCTGCGCGCGGCGCTGGAGATCCGGCGCCGCCACCCGGGCGTCGGCGTGCTGATGTTGTCGCAGTACGTGGAGAAGCGGTACGCCACCGAGCTGCTGACCTCCGACACCCAGAGGGTCGGGTACCTGCTCAAGGACCGGGTCGCCCACGTCGAGGAGTTCCTGGACGCGCTGGACCGGGTGGGCGCGGGCGGCGCGGCCTTCGACCCGGAGGTGGTCCGCCAGCTGCTCGCCCGCACGACCCATCCGCTGGCGACCCTCACCGCCCGCGAACGCGACGTGCTGTCCCACATGGCCGAGGGCCACACGAACGCCTCGATCGCCACGCGCCTGCACGTCTCGCTCAGCGCGGTGGAGAAGCACGTCAACGCCATCTTCGACAAACTGGACCTGCCCCGCGACGGCGGCTACAGCCGCCGCGTGCTCGCCGTCCTCCGCTACCTGGGCTCCTGAGCGGTACCGGGCTCCTCCCCCGGTGACGCGTTCATCGCCAGGCTCAGGTTCTGTTCGGTCAGTTCGGCGGCGATCTCCTCGGTGACGCGCCCTCGCCGGAAGACCAGGACGCGGTCGCAGAGGTCGACCAGCTCGGTCAGGTCGGTGGAGGCGAGCAGGACGACCTTGCCCTCGCCGGCGAGGCCGCGGACGATCTCGTGCATCTCGGCGCGGGCGCCGACGTCCACGCCGCGGGTCGGGTCGTCGAGCACGAACACCGCCGGGTCGGCGTCCAGCCACTTGGCCAGCACGACCTTCTGCTGGTTGCCGCCGGACAGCCGCGCCACCGTGGTGTGCGGGCCGCCGCGGATCCGCAGCCGCTCGATCAGGTCCGCGGCGCGCGCGACCATGCGACGGCGCGAGGGCAGCGGGCCGTCGCGGCCGAGTCCGAGCCGGCGTACGGCGGTGGCGTTCTCCCACAGCGGCTGGTCCAGCATGAGGCCGCGGCCCTTGCGGTCGCCGGAGACGTACGCGACGCCGGCGGCGACGGCCTGGCGCGGTGAGCGCGGCACCACGCCGCCCGGCAGCCGTACGGTCCCGGCGGTCTGCCGCGCCCGTCCGCAGACGGCGTCGAGCACGGCGAGGTGGCCTGCCCCCTGGAGCCCCGCGAGTCCGACGATCTCGCCTCCGGAGGCGGTCAGCGACACGTCGCGAAGGCGACCGGGCACGCTGACGCCGGTCAGGGTGACCGAGGCGGCTCCGTGCAGGGCGCGCTCGCGGCGCGCGGCGGCCGGCGGTGCGCTGCCGCCCAGCATCGCCGTCACCAGCGAGTCGACGCTCACCTTCCCGATCTCCTCGCCGGCCAGCACGGTACGGCCGTCGCGCAGCACGGTGACCCGCTGCGCGATCCGCATGACCTCGCCGAGGAAGTGGGAGATGTAGAGCACGGCCAGGCCGCGCCCGGCCAGCCGTTTCGTCGTCTCCGCGAGCCGGTCGGAGGCCGCGCGCGGGAGCGCCGACGTCGGCTCGTCCAGGATCAGCACCCGCGGGTCCTGGAGCAGCGCCCGGCAGATCTCCAGGAGCTGCCGGTCGGCCAGCGGCAGGGCCGCCACGCGGGCGTGCGGGTCGACTTCCAGGCCGAGCCCGGCCAGCACGGGCGCGGCGCGGCGCTCCATCGCCCGGGTGCTGACCAGCCCGAACCGGCCGGGGCCGCCGAGCGGGAACAGGTTCTCCAGGACGGTCAGGTCGGGATAGGTCATCAGCTCCTGCGACACGATCGCGATGCCCTGCTCGGCGGCCTGACGCGTGTTGGCGAAGGCGACGGGGGCGTCGTCGAGCTCGACGGTGCCGCCGTCGGGCCGTACGACCCCGGAGATGATCTTGACCAGGGTGGACTTGCCGGCTCCGTTCTCGCCGACCAGAGCGTGCACCTCGCCGCGTTCGACGGTGATGCCGGCGGCGTCGAGCGCGGCGACGCCGCCGTAGTGCTTGACCAGGCCGGAGGCCTTGAGCATGTCAGCGCGCCTCCGAGAGCGGCCGGATGCCGCCGGTGATGTTCGCCAGGAGTTCGTCGATCTGCGGCTTGTACCAGGCGTAGGCGGCCTGGGGCGACTTCTCGCGGGCGATGACCTCGTCGATGTTGCCGCTGTCGAGCACCATGCCGGGCGTCTTGAACCAGCCGTTCGGCAACTTCCTGCCGTCGCGGACGTACTTGATCAGGATCGCGCTCGACAGGTAGCCCTTGAGGAAGTGCTCGGGGTCGACGCCGGCGAAGTTCGTGCCGTCCTTGATCGCCTGCAGCGTCTTCGGGTCGACGTCGAAGCCGGCGGTGAGGTACCTGCCCTTCTCCTGCTGCTTGATCTTGGCGAGGTCGTAGCTGTCCGCGTCGCCCACGCCGAGGAAGGCCAGCGCGTCCGGGTGCGCGTGCACCTGGGCGAGCCAGGCGTTGTAGTTCTGCGCCGGGTCGCTGTAGGTGTGGTACGGGCCGAGCGTCCTGATGCCGGGCGCCAGCCTGGCGAACGTGTCCTTGATGCCCTTCACCCGGTTGTCGAGCACCGGCACGCCCGGGTCGGTCTGCCCGATCACGACGGTCCCCTTCGCGGTGGCGCCGAGCTTCTTGACCGCCGCCTGGGCGAGCCGCCCGCCGAGCTCGTAGTTGTCGGTGCCGACGAAGAAGCCGACTTTGCTGCCGTTCGTCGGCGCGGTGTCCAGCGCGACGACCGGGACGCCCTGGTCGACGGCCTGCGCCGCGGGCCGGGTGAAGATCGGCGGGTCGAGGTTGAACAGGATCACCCCGTCGCGGTGGGTGACGACGAGGTTCTGGAAGAGCTGGACCTCGGCCGGTCCGTCGGTGTTGGGCGGGCCGACGACCTTGAAGTCGACGTTGCCCGCGTGCTGCGCCGCCGAGGTCGCCCCCTGGTACATCTCCCGGGCGAAGTTCAGGCTGTTGTTCGGCACGGCGATGCCCATCTTCAGCCGTTTCGACCCGGAGCCGGATCCGCTGTCGCCGCAGGCGGCGGTGGCTCCGAGGACGAGGACGAGGATCGCGGCGAGTCCGGCCCGCCGGCGTGTGCGCTGCTTCATGGCTCGTCTCCTGGCGTACGGGCGGGGGCGGTCAGGTGTCGGCGGAGCGGGAGCCCTGGATCCGCCGCAACAGGGTGTCGGCGCCGACGGCGATGAGGATGACGCCGCCGGTCGCGAAGGTGGTCCAGTTGATCGGTACCTGGAAGAAGGCCAGTGCCGAGGCGACGACGCTGAGGATGAGGCAGCCGGCCGCCGCGCCGACGACCGAGCCGCGGCCGCCGGCGAGCGGTGTGCCGCCGATGATCGCCGACGCGATGGCGGTCAGCTCGTACCCCTGGCCGACCGTCGGGTCGCCGGCCATGAAGAAGGCCAGGGAGAACACCGCCGCGACGCCGGCCATCAGCCCGCTGAGGCCGAGCGCGGCGATGCGGGTGCGGTTCACCGGCAGGCCGCCGAACTCGGCCGCCTCCGGGTTGGAGCCGATGGCCCGTACGCGGGCGCCGAACCGCGTGCGGGTGAACAGTACGGCCAGCGCGGCGACCAGGACGACGGAGATCCACACGGCGTTGGGGACCCCGGCCGTGTTCCCGCCGAGGAAGGTGAAGAAGGAGTCGTTCTGCGGCAGGTCGGTGATCTGCTTGCCGTCCGCGAGCGCGAGGCCGGCGCCGCGGAGGAGCATCGCCGTGGCCAGCGTCACGATGAAGGACGGCAGGCGCATGTAGGTGGTGATCACGCCGTTCAGCGCGCCGAGGGCGGCCGACACCGCCAGGATCACGAGCAGCGCGAGCCAGGTGCTCAGCCCGTCGCGGATGAGGACCGCGCCGAGCACCATGCACATCGCGTACATGCCGCCGACGGACAGGTCCACCTCGCGCATCGCCAGCGGGAAGACGATGCCGCACGCCATCAGCCCGGCGTAGACCGTGTTGTGCGTGATGGACAGCAGGTTGCCGGTGCGCAGGAAGTCGGGGTGGAAGAGCCCGACTCCGACAACGATGACGATCAGGACGGCGATCACGCCGAACTCGTCCCGGATGAGCCTGCGGGGGACCCGGCCGAGGGAGGCTCCGGTCGCTGCTGCTGACATCGCGGTCATCGCTCCTCACGACTCGCCCGACGGTGTCGGATGCGGGGTGCCGTGAGCATGGACGTACCGACCGGCTCCGACAAGCAGGGTGTTTCACCGAATGGAAACGGCGAGGTACACGGCGCGCGCCGGTACGGATCGCCGCCGCGGATTTCGATGAATGGAACGCGCTCCTTGTCGGGGTGATGGCCGTGCCGCACGCTCGCCCACATGAGCGATCGGGTGGCGCTGGTGACCGGCGCGGCGAGCGGGCTGGGACAGGAGTTCTGCGTGGCCCTGGCCGCCGGGGGCAGACGTGTGGCAGGGCTGGACGTCGCGGATCTGTCCGAGACCGAAAAGCGGATCGGCGGCGGTTCCTTCCTCGGCGTCCGGGCCGACGTCACCGACCCGTCCGCCGTGACCGCGGCGGTGGACGAGGTCGTGCGTCACCACGGCGGCCTGCACATCGTGGTGAACAACGCCGGGATCTACCCGTCGATCCCCTTCGAGGACACGACGCTGGACGACTGGCGGCGGATCATGCGGCTGAACCTCGAGGGGCCGTTCCTCGTCACGCGGGCCGCGCTGCCTCACTTGCGGGCCGCGGGCTGGGGACGGGTCGTCAACATCGTTTCGGCCGTGGTGTTCCTCGGGCCGCCCGACATGGTCGCCTACACCACCTCCAAGGCCGGGCTGGTCGGCTTCACCCGCGCGCTCGCGAGCGCGGTCGGCGGCGAGGGCGTCACGGTCAACGCGATCGCCCCCGGGATGACCCGTACGCGAACGGCCGAGCGCACCGTCGGCGCGGACGGCGGGTTCGAGCGGGTCCGCGACCTCCAGGTCGTGCCCGCCGTCGAGGAACCGCGCGACCTGGTCTCGACGCTGCTGTACGTCTGCGACGAGGGCAGCGGGTTCCTGTCCGGGCAGACCATCAACGTCGACGGCGGATCCGCGAAGCACTGATGAACGCCGGGGAGACGCGGGTCCTCGCCGACCTGTGCGCGGACCTGGTTCCCGGCTCACGCGCGATCGGGCCCGAGGAGTACATCGCGCGGGCGGTCGCCGCGATGTCGCCGGCGGAGGAGGACGCCCTGCACGCCGCGATCGGGCTCCTCGCGCCCGCCGCCGGGCACGGGCCGGACGCGCTGGCACCGCTCGCCGGGTCATCGGCGTTCGCCCTGATCAGGCGGCTCGCCATCGAGGCGTACTACGGCGGCTTCGCGGTCCCCGGCCACACCGGGCCGACCGGGTGGGAGGACATCGGCTTCGACCCGCCCCAGGCGCGCCGGCTCCGCCGGGACTGGTCGTTCCTCACCGAACCGCCCCCGCCCGCCGGCCCGCTGCCCGAGGAGGCCGAGGTCGTGGTCGTCGGCTCGGGCGCCGGCGGCGGGCTCATCGCCGCCGACCTGGGCCGCGCCGGGCACGACGTGCTCCTCATCGAGGCCGGCGGCCTGTGGCCGGCCGCGACGCACACCCGGTTCGAGCTGGAGGCGCGGCACCGGCTGTGGTGGCCGGTCCGGTACGCCGACGGCGAGGACCCGGTCGCGCTGCTCGGCGGCCGGTGCGTCGGCGGCTCCACCGTGATCAACACCAAGGTGGCGATGCGCGCCGGCGAGGCCGACGTCGCCGCCTTCCACCGCCGGACCGGCCTGCTCGGCGACGGCGGGGAGCCGTTCTCCCTCGCCGACCTGCTGCCCTGGTACACCGAGGTCGAGCGGCGCCTCGGCGTACGGGAGCGCGCCGACTGGACGCCGTGCGCGTACCGGCTGCGCGACGGGCTGGCCGCGATCGGCGCCACGTTCGAGCCGGTCCGGTCCTACACCGACTACAACTGCACCAAGTGCGGCTCGTGCCTGCAGGGCTGCCCGACGAACGCCGGCAAGTCGGCGCTCAACACGTTCATCGCGCCGGCCCTCGCCCGGGGCGAGATCCGCCTGGCCGCCCGCACCCGGGCCGAGCGCGTGCTGATCTCCGGCGGCGCGGTCACCGGCGTCGCCAGCGACACCGGCGTCGTACGGGCCCGTACGGTGGTGCTCGCGGCGGGGGCGCTCGGCACCCCGCGGATCCTGCTGAACAGCCCCGACTACCCGCGCCGGGTCGGCCGCACCCTCGGCCTGCACCCGGCGCGCCTGGTCTACGGCCGCTTCGACGAGCCGCAGGACGCCCACCGCGTCTACCCGATCACCGGGCACTGCCTCGACCACCGGGAGGAGTTCGTGGTCGAGGGCCCCACGGTCCAGGACCCGGTGTCGTTCGCCGAGAGCCTGACCGACGCGGACGGCCGCCCCCTCTGGGGCACGCGTCTGGCCGGCAGCGTACGGGCGTACCGGCACTGGGCCGGGATGCTCGTGATGGCGAGCGACGAGAACACCGGCGTCATCGACCTGGACCCGCGCGGCGAGATCGTCGTCGCCAAGCGGTTCTCCGCCGCCGAGCGCGCCCGGCTGGAGGCGGGCCGGCGGTTCGCCGTCGAGGCGCTGCGCGCGGCCGGCGCCCGCGAGGTCCTGTGGACCGGGCTGAGCACCACGCACATGCAGGGCAGCGTGCCGATGGGGTCCGACCCCGCGCGCTCGGCCGTGGACGCGAACGGCCGGTCCCACGACGTCGCCGGACTGTACGTCGGCGACGCCTCGCTGATCCCGGCGTCCCTGCCGGTCAACCCGTCCCTGACCATCATGGCGCTGGCCGCCAGGGTCGCCGACCGCCTCGGGAAGGAACTCACCGGATGAGACCCATCGACGCCCTGTTGGAGATCGTCCGTGGCGAGGGGGTGAGCCGGATCTTCGGCAACCCCGGGACGACCGAGCTGCCGCTCATCGACGCCCTGGCCGGCGTGCCCGACCTGTCGTACGTGCTGGGCCTGCAGGAGGCGTCCGTGGTGGCGATGGCCGACGGGTACGCCCGCGCCACCGGCCGCCCGTCGTTCGTGAACCTGCACGTCGCGGCCGGCGTCGCGAACGGCCTGATCGGCATGCTCAACGCCTCGCGCTCCCGGACGCCGATGGTGGTCACGGCGGGCCAGCAGGACCGCCGTCACCTGGCCCAGGACCCGATGCTCTCCGGCGACGTCGTGGGCCTGGCGGGCGCCGCGACGAAGGCGGCCGTGGAGGTCCAGCACGCCCGCGACCTGCCGATCGTGCTGCGCCGCGCCTTCGCCGCCGCGGTACGTCCGCCGTCCGGCCCGGTGCTGGTCTCCATCCCGATGGACGTGCTGGAGGAGGACTCCGACGTCGACGTGCCGGACCGCTCGCCGACCCCGGCGTACGGGCCGGCGGCCGGAGTCGGCCCGGCCGCGGAGATGCTCGCCCGCGCGTCGCGCCCGGTCATCGTGGCCGGGGACGGCGTCGGGCGCGGCGGCGCGGTCGGCGAACTCGTCGCGGTCGCCGAGCGGCTGGGCGCCACCGTCTACCACCAGCCGATGAACGACGGCGTGAACTTCCCCGGCACCCACCCGCTGTACGCCGGGATGCTGCTGCCGCGCAACGCGGCCATCCGCGAGACGCTCGCGTCCTACGACGCGGCGCTGATCGTCGGGTGCCACGCCTTCATGCCGCACCACTACACGCCGGGTCCCGCGGTGCCGGAGGGCCTGCCGATCGTGCAGCTCGACGCCGACCCGGCGGAGATCGCCCGCAACTTCGCCGTCGCGGCGGGCCTCGTCGGCGACGTACGGACGACGCTGCGGTCGCTCGCCGCGGCCCTGGGCCCGATCGCCGGGGCGGACGAGCGTCTCGAGGCCGCCCGTACGGCGCACGCGCACGCGCGGGCGGCGACCGACGAGGCGGCGACGGCGGCGTACGGCGGCGCGCCGCTGGACCCGCTCGCGGCGGCGCACGCGGTCGCCGCCGGGCTGCCCGCGGACGCCGTCGTCGTGGAGGAGGCGATCACGGTGGGGATGCGGCTGCGGACCGTGCTGCGCCAGGACCGGCCCGGCTCGTACGCGCACACCGTCGGCGGCGGGCTCGGCTGGGGCATCGGCGCGGCGATCGGCACCCGCCTGGGCGCTCCGGACCGCCCGGTCGTCGCCGTGCTGGGCGACGGGTGCGCGATGTTCGGCCTGCAGGGCCTGTGGACGGCGGCACGGTACGCGGTGCCGGTGACGTTCGTGGTGATGAACAACGGGGAGTACCGGACGCTGAAGGACACGCTCGACGAGCGCAAGAGCCGGTCGGCGGCACTGGGCTCGTACGTCGGGCTGGACCTGGCTCCGCCCGCGCTGGACTGGTCCGGTACCGCCCGGTTCTTCGGCCTCGATGTCGTACGGGTGGAGTCGGCGGCCGAGCTGCGCGACACTCTCGCCGCCGGTTCCGATCGTCCCCTGCTCGTCGATGTACCGGTCGCGGGCCATTGCGCGACGCGGCCCGGCGGATAAGGCTGCGGACATGGACGGCTCCCCCGCCCCCAAGTCGGTCCTCGCCCGCGGCCTGACGTTACTGGGGGCCTTCGGCCCCTCCGACGTCGACCTGACGCTCACCGAACTCGCCGCACGCACCGGCCTGCCGAAACCGACCGTGCACCGGCTGCTCGGCGAGCTCGTCGGCTGGGGCGCCCTGGAGCGCACCGGGAACGGCTACCGGCTGGGCATGCGCCTGTTCGTGCTCGGCCAGCGGGTGCCCCGCCCGCGCGGGCTGCGCGAGGCGGCCCTGCCCTACCTGGAGGACCTGTACGAGGCGTCGCACGAGAACGTCCATCTGGCCGTGCTCGACGGCATCGACACGCTGTTCCTGGAGAAGGTCAGCGGACGCCGGTCGATGCCGATCATCTCCCGCGTCGGCGGACGGCTGCCGGCGTACTGCACGGCGACCGGGAAACTGTTCCTCGCCTTCGGCGCGCCCGAACGCCTGCGCCGCGTCCTGCGCGCGGGCCTGGCGCGCTACACGCCGCACACGATCACGATGCCGGGCCTGCTGGTCCGCGACCTCGCGCGCACGCTGGAGCGGGGTTATGGGATCAATCGGGAGGAGTCGGAGGTCGGGGTGTCCGCGGTGGCCGCTCCGGTGTTCGACCACCGGCGGCGCGTCATCGCCGCGATCTCCATCACCGGCCACGCCGGCCGTCTGGACCTGGACCGCCTCGCCCCGGCCGTGCGAACGTCGGCGCTGTCACTGTCGCGCGAGCTGTCCCACGCGACCGCGAACGGCACGCTCGTCGTCCCCGCCCCGGCCCTCGACCACGGCCCCGCGGTCGATCAGGGCGACACCGGGCGTTCGTGCCGGCGCGCGAGCAGGGCGAGCAGCTCGGTGGCCACCTCGTCCGGGGCCTCGTAGATCGGGGTGTGCCCGGTGTCGAGCAGGCGCAGCCGCGCGCCCGGGATGGCCGCGGCCAGCTCCCGTGCCTGGTCGGGCGTTCTCGCCGGATCGCGCAGGCCGTGCACCACGGTGACCGGGCAGTCGATCGCGGCCAGCCCCGGGGTCAGATCCAGGTCCCGCTGGCTGCGCAACGCCTCCAGCGCCGCCTGGACGGGCACCCGGGCGGCGTAGGCGAGCAGCTCGTCGCGGAACGCCGGATCCGGTGGGGTGGCGAACGACCGGTCCAGCACGCCGGCGTGCAACCGCGGGCCCCAGTCGTCGGCCAGCGCCGCCAGAATGGCGTCCACGTCGCCGTGGCCCCGCATGTGCGCACCGGTGTCGGCCAGCAGCAGGCCGGCCACCAGCCCGGGGTGCCCGGCCACCAGGCGCAGCGCGATGGCGCCGCCGGTGGAATGGCCGACGACCACGACCGGCGCGCCGTGCCGCCGCGTGATGCGCGCGGCGAGCCGGTCGGCGATCGCGCCGAGGTCCCACGGACCGGGATCGGTCATCCAGGACACCGCGTCGAACTCGGCCTGGCCCGCCAGCCGTCGCGCCAGCGGCCGGAACACCGCGGGCGCGCAGAGCGTGCCCGGAATGGCCAGCACCACCGGCTCTCGCGTGGCCCGCTCGTCGTCTCGGGTCGGCATCGCCCCTCCTCATGCCGACCTTACCGGTTGCGTCTCAGCCGGACGGGCGGTCGAGATGGGCGGAGACGACGACGTTCCGCGGGGTGTCACCGCGCGGAGGGTCCGCTCCGCGGCGTACGGAGATCAGGCGGAGCTCCGGGCGGCCGGTGGCCGAATGCTCGCGGGCGATCGCGTGCCTCACCGCGTCGGCCGAGCGCCGGTCACCGGACGGGACCCGCTCCAGCCGGCGTACGGAATCGACCTTGAACCAGGCGACGCTGTGGTCGCGCCGGACCACCTTCACCCGGTCGCCCTCGGCGACCTTCGTCAGGCGGTGGAAGGCGGCCGGGCCGTGTTCGGGATCGACGTAGCCGATGATGATCTCGGGCGACTCCTCGGCGCCGGCCTGGTGGACCACGGCGCTCTTGCCCTCCGGGCGCACGCTCGACGGCGACGTGGAAGACGTGTGCGACGTGTGCGACGTGTGCCGGCGGACCGCGTGGACCGGGATGGTCGCGTTGCCCAGTTCGACCCGCTCGGGGCTCGACCAGTGTGCGGAGCTCGACCAGTGCCGGTGGGGAACGTGCCGGCGCGCGGAGCCTCCGCGCGCCTCGTGCATCCCGGTGAGAATGGCGGCCGTCAGGAGGACGGCCGCGACAGCGTTTCCGTTCGACACGTAAGGGTGATACCCGAGCCCGTCGGCCGAATACCAGATCACCCGGTAAAAATGACAGCAACACAAAGTTGAACAGCCGCGACAGGCCACAATCCGGGCTTTTCTCCTCGACAGACTTTTCGGTCGCGCATTTCTGTACCGTGAGCCGCCGGCGACCTCGTTCCACGAGGGCACGGGAGAAATGCGACAGGGGGCTTGATGAAGGGCATTCGAGGACGTATCACAGCCGCCACGGCGCTCGGCGCGGCGAGCGTGCTGGCGGCCGTCGCGCTGCCGCCGGACCGGGGCGCGCGAGCCGACGGCTCCTGCACCGGCACGGCCTGCCCCGCCGTGGAGCAGCCGGGCGTGCAGCGGCCGGCGGCGGAGCGGCCGCACACTCTTCCGGCCCTGGTAGCGGCCCGCCCCGACGTGCCGCGGACGCCCGAGGCAGCCGCGGCGGCGGCGCGTGCGGCGGTCCGCTCCACACCGGACGCGTGCGGCAGCCCGTACGTCAAGGACCACGGTGAGCTCGGCCCCGCACATCTGCCTCGTGTCGGTTATTTCGGATCCCTGGTCCGCGGCTATGTCCGGTACGGCGGGCTGAGCCCGGCGAAATTCATCACCCGCTACTGGGACGAGACGGCCAATCCGGCCTACTGGCGCTATCCCCCGGATCTCGGGTTCGCCCATTCCGGTGGCTGGAGCAACGGCCGCGTTCTTCGCGAACGGGAGACACTTCCCGAAGGCTCACTTCTCGACCGATTCGGCAGCCCGTACGGCACCTTTCTCGCCCCGGCGGGCAGCGCCTTCGGTGCCCGCGCGCTGCCGCCGGACAGCCTCAACACGAAAAGCAGCGATCCGTCACATCTGTGCAATTACCACCTGTACCGGGTGAGCCGGGCGTTCGACGTGGACGCGGGACCGATCGCGCCGGCGTTCCAGCAGCGGGGCGGAGGCCGGCAGTACGTGCTGATGAGCGCCTACCTCCCCGGCGCGCCCTCGACACTGAACGTCACGTGGCTCGTCGCCAACGGATACCTGAGCGTCGTCTACTGATCCAGCGCCTCGGGATCGCGTGCGAGCACCGAGCGGCCGCCGTCCACCGGCACGGTCGCGCCGGTCACGAAGCTCGCGTCCGCCGAGAGCAGATGCGCGATCGCCGCCGCGACCTCATCCGGCCGGCCCACGCGGCCGGCCGGATGAGCGCGGGCCATCTCCTCCTCGATCCACGCCGCGTCGTCCGGCGCCTGACCCGCGAGGAAGTCCGCGTACCGCTCGGTGCCGACGGACCCCGGCGCGACCGCGTTGACGCGGATCCCCCGCCGCCCGTACTCCACCGCGAGCGCCCGGGTCAGCCCCTCGATCCCGGCCTTGGCCGTCACGTACGGCACGCAGCCCGGGACCGCGCGGAGCGCCTGGTGCGAGGAGACGTTGACGATGGCGCCGGGGGTGCCGGCGGCCAGGAAACGCCGCACGGCCGTCGCGCAGCCGACGAGGGCGAGGCCTAGGTTCAGCGAGACGCGGTCGAGGATCTCCCGCACCGGGACGGTGTGAAAGGACGCCGCCGCCCCGAACACCGCCGCGTTGTTGACCCAGCCGGCGAGGGGCCCGGCCGCCTCGGCGAGGTCGGCGGCGCGCTCGGCGACACTCTCGTCCGCGGCGTCCCCGGCCAGCGCGATGACACGCCCTGCGCCGACCTGCCCGTCCACCCAGGTCAGCGCCGCCGGATCGCGCTCGATCGCCACGACGGTGCCGCCCTCGCGAGCGAGGCGCTCGGCCACCGCGCGGCCGATGCCCCGGCCTCCTCCCGTGACCACGTACGAACGGCCCACGACTTCTCCTTTCGCCGTTTCTGCCCTAGTGTGACAAAAAACTTCGATCGAAACAGTTCGATGACCACGATCAGAGATGTGGCCGTCGAGGCGGGCGTCAGCGTCTCGACGGTGTCGCTCGCGCTCAACGCGCCCGAGCGGGTCAGCGAGCCGACCCGCCGCAAGGTCCTGGCGGCCGTCGACGCGCTCGGCTTCGTGCCCAAGGCCGACGCCGTCGCGCGGGCGCGGCGCGGGGTCGGCCGGATCGGCGTGCTCGCGGCGTTCTCCGCCTACCCCTCGGCCGCCCGCCGGGTGAACGGCGTGATCAGTGCCATCGGCCGCCGCCCGCTGGAGATCGTGCTGTTCGACCAGGAGTCGGCCGCGCGGAGCCCCTCGCCGCTCCTGGCCAGTCTCCCGGTCACCGGCCGGCTCGACGGGATCATCCTGGTGAGCCGGCCGCTGGACGACACGGTGGCCACCCGGCTGCGTGACCTGCACCTGCCCACCGTGCTGGTGGACGTACGCCACCCCGGCTTCGACTCCGTCCACACCGACGACGAGGCCGGCGGACGGCTCGCCGCCGAGCACCTGCTGTCCCGGGGGCACACGAGATTCGCCTTCGTCGGCGAGGAACAGCGGTCGGACCGGTACGTCTCACCGTCGCAGCGAAGGCTCACCGGCTTTCGCGCGGCCCTGGCCGACGCCGGTCACACGCCCGTCGTACGGCTCGCCCGTCACGAGCTCGGACAGGCCCTGGCCACCGCGCGCGAGCTGCTGTCCGCGGAGCCGCGCCCGACCGCGGTGTTCGCCGCCGACGACACCCTGGCGGCCGGGGTCATGCGCGCCGCCCACGAGCTCGGCCTCGCGGTGCCCGGAGACGTCGCCGTGGTCGGCTTCGACGACGGCGAACTGGCCGAGGCCCTCGGCCTGACGACCGTACGGCAGCCGCTGGAGGAGTCCGGACGGACGGCGATGGAGCTGCTGCTGCGGCGGATCGACGAGCGCGGAAGCGGGGCCGGGACCGGGTTCGGGGCCGTGCGGGAGGTCATGCTCCGGCTCGAGGTGGCCGTTCGCGGTTCCACCTGAGGAATTCGTGGCCGCACCAGGTCGTTCCTCCTGTAATGGATCCGTCGTCACTGGCAGATCAGCTGAACGCGGAGCGCGAGAAGACGCTCGAGCGCATCGCGGCGCTCGCGCACGACCGCGAGGGCGTCATCGAGTCCACCGTGTCGACCGGCGTGGACGACGAACACGACCCGGAGGGCGCGACGATCGCGTTCGAACGGGAGCAGATCGAGGCCCTGCTGGACCAGTCGCGCCACCACCTGTCCGAGCTGGACCGCGCCCTGCGCCGGCTCGACGAGGGCGCGTACGGCCGGTGCGAGGTCTGCGGCGACCCGATCGCCGCCGAGCGTCTGGCCGCCCGCCCCACGGCCCGCACCTGCATCGGCTGCGCCTCCCGGCGTTGATCGGGTTCTCACGCGCCTTTAATGATCGCCTCATCGAAAGGCCAATCTCGGGCGCCGACCGTTGATCCATGAGCCTGCCGACGTCTGTCTCCCCGCCTCCCGGGCGCGCCGTGCCGGCGGCCCGATCCTCCCGCGACCCGGCCTGGGCACGCCCGGGGCTGATCGCGCTGCTCGCCGCCACGGCCGTGCTCTACATCTGGGGGCTGGGCTCCTCCAAGTGGGCCAACGCGTTCTACTCGGCGGCGGTCCAGGCGGGCGCGCACAGCTGGAAGGCGTTCTTCTTCGGCTCCTCCGACGCGGCGAACCTCATCACCGTCGACAAGACACCGCTGGCCCTGTGGCCGATGGACCTGGCGGCGCGCCTCTTCGGGGTGAACTCCTGGAGCATCCTCGTGCCGCAGGCCCTCATCGGCGTGGCCACGGTCGGCCTGCTGTACGCGAGCGTACGGCGTTCGCTCCGGCCGCTCGGCCCGCGTGCCGCCGCGTGCGGCGCGCTGCTGGCCGGCGCGGCCCTCGCGACGACGCCGATCGCCGCGCTGATGTTCCGCTACAACAACCCGGACGCGCTGCTCGTCCTGCTGCTGACCGCCGGGGCGTACGGGCTGCTGCGCGCGCAGGAGCGGGCGAGCACACGGTGGCTGGTCGTGGCCGCGAGCTGCGTGGGGCTGGCGTTCCTGGCCAAGATGCTCCAGGCGTTCCTCGTGCTGCCGGCGTTCGGGCTGGTGTACCTGATCATGGCGCCGGCTCCCCTGCGCCGCCGGCTGTGGCAGCTGGCCGTCGCCGCGGTGGTGATGATCGTGTCGGCCGGTTGGTGGGTCGCGATCGTCGCCGCCGTCCCCGCGGGCTCCCGGCCGTACATCGGCGGCTCCCAGCACAACAGCGTGCTCGAACTCGCCCTCGGCTACAACGGCATCGGCCGTCTCAACGGCGACGAGACGGGCGGCCTGGGCAACACGAACCAGGACGCCGGCTGGATGCGCATGTTCGGCGCCGAACTCGGCGGGCAGATCTCCTGGCTGCTCCCTGCCGCGCTGATCCTGCTGGTGGCGAGCCTGTGGACGCTCGCCGCCGGCCACATGCGCCGCGCCGCCGAGCGTGGGAGCGCGGGAGGTGAGGACGGCGTGGAAGGCGACGACGAGGCCCCGCGAGCCGCCCTCCCGGCCTCCGGGGGCCTGCGAACCGACACCGGAGCGGCCGCCCTCTTCGTGTGGGGCGGCTGGCTGCTGGTCACCGACGTGGTGTTCAGCCTGATGCAGGGGATCTTCCACGGCTACTACACCGTGGCGCTGGCACCGCCGATCGCGGCGCTCGCCGGGCTGGGCGGCACGGTCCTGTGGGCGCGGCGCCGGCACCCGGCTGCCACGGGCGCGCTGGTCGCGGTCGTCGTCCTGACGGCCTGGTGGTCGTACCGCCTCCTCGGGCGTACACCGGACTTCGCGCCCTGGCTGCGCCTTCCCGTGCTGGCCGGCGGCCTGATCGCCGCCGTGGGCCTGCTCGCGGGCGCCTGGCTCGCGCACCGCTCAGCGGCCGGTTCGTCCCGGGACGACCATGGGATGTCCGGTCTCGCCGGGCGGGTACTGGCCGCCGGCGGCGTCCTCGCGATCGCGGTCTCGATCGCGGGACCCGCGGCGTACGCCGTCGACACCGCGACGACCGCGCACAACGGCGCCATCCCGTCGGCCGGCCCCTCCGGAATGGGCGGCGGTCCGGGCGGAACGCGCGGTCGCGGAGCGCTCCCCGGCGGCCCGCCCGGCAACGGTACGCGAGGCGGGCAGCGCGGCTTCCCCGGAGCGGGCGGTGGACAGGGTGGAATGCCCCAGCCGCCGAACGGCACCGGAAACGGCGGCGGGCCGGGCGGTGGCATGCCGGGCGGCGGTGGCCCGGGCGGCGGCGGGATGCGCCGCGGCGGCATGGGCGGACCCGGCGCGCTGCTCGACGCCCCCGCTCCCGGTGCGGCGCTCACCGCGCTGCTGCGGCAGAACGCCGGCAAGTACACGTGGGCGGCCGCCACGGTCGGCTCCAACAGCGCCGCCGGCTACCAGCTCGCCACGGGCGACCCGGTCATGGCGCTCGGCGGGTTCAACGGCACCGACCCGGCCCCCACCCTGGCCCGCTTCCAGCAGTACGTACGCGAGAAGAAGGTCCACTACTTCATCGCCACCTCGATGCCCATGGGCGGCCGCGGAGGCTCCGGCAGCGACGACGCACAGCAGATCGCCACGTGGGTGGCCAAGACGTACACCGCCAAGACCGTCGACGGCACAACGGTCTACGACCTCGGGTAGGAGCCCCCGGCCGCGCGGCCCGTCATCACCTCGGCACTCCGGTCGACGAACCCTCCGATAAAGGGTTTCCGGTCGCACCGAACGACCACCCGCGCGTGGCCGGAACCGGCCCCTCACTCCGAGTCGTGACAATCCGTAACAGGACAGGTGGATTCCGGTTGATCGTCTATGTCAGACAAAGATCCAACAAGTTATGCGACTGATATGCATCGCCGCAGCTCCAGGGGATACGGCCGGTTCCGGCCACGCCGGAGCCCGCCCGACAGGGGGTCGATGGCGGTAAGCGGCCACCGGCATCACATCAACGCTCCGGAGTCCGTACACTCTGATCGACCGGCGCCCATAGCTCAGCCGGATAGAGCATCGGACTTCTAATCCGACGGTCGGGGGTTCGAATCCCTCTGGGCGCGCCACCGCCCCAACCGGCATCTGACCTGCACATACGCGCTCAGGTGCCGTTCGCATGGTGTCCGGCTGCCTCCGACTGACATCGGCTCCCGGCGGGTAACTGTGCCAAATACGTGCCCAAGTCTCGCTGCTCAGGAGCGCCTCGGTGATCCGGTTGACTAGGCACCCTGCAGTGTTCCGGGGCGATACTGCAGCTGTGGAGACACTCTTCGCCCGGCCAGCCGCCGCGCCACGTGTCCTGCCGTCTGCTCCGGTCTTGGAGAGCTGGAATGCGGCGGATCACCCGGATCAACGGCGACTAAGCGCCTACCTGGACGAGATCGAGGCGCTGATCGGCGCGTACGTCCCAACAACGAGTGACCATCTCACACTTGAACTGACCGTCGGCCTTCCTGCAAGCACCGCGCTGACCAGCGGCGGCCGTGACCTCGACAACTATCTCTTGCCAATCGCGCGGCGGGTCGGTCACAGACGCCTCGATGCGGTGTTCGGGCGCAAGCAGCACGCGGACGCCTCGACGATCGCCGTCGGCTTGCCAGCCCAGGAGAGCAGCTCACCAGGCGAGCCACAGCTACAGCTACGCACAACCGGTTCCACCGAGTCGCCCGCGTGGAAGCAGCGGATCCATGGCGCATGCAGCGCCGTCATCGGCACCCCGTTGCCTCAAGGCTCGGTGGCGCTGTGCATCCGATTCGGGGTATCCAGCGCACGCAACTGGTCGACGCTATGGAAACCGACCATCGACGCCCTCGGACCTCTGCTCGGGACGCAGAATCCTCTCAAACCCTTCCGCCCGAGCGACGATCGCATCGTGGACCTCGCACTGCACCGAACCATCGACGATGCCCTGGGCAACGAT
Organism: Actinoallomurus oryzae; assembly: GCF_039541955.1. Taxonomy (NCBI): domain Bacteria; kingdom Bacillati; phylum Actinomycetota; class Actinomycetes; order Streptosporangiales; family Thermomonosporaceae; genus Actinoallomurus; species Actinoallomurus oryzae. The sequence continues at coordinate 184,551 of NZ_BAABHF010000045.1, forward strand.
GTGGGAATCGACATATGGTGGCAGCAGCCAATCAGTTGACAGGGACTCCTCCCTCGAGATCGTCCCTCTTGGGCCAACCGATCGATGGTGCCCTGAGTTCAGGCCTCTCATGCCGACACGGCTTGCCGGCAGGTCACGGCTTTCGATGGTGCCTTCCTGCCCGCACCCGCGAAGCCAAGGCTTCGTGGTACCGGTTATCGCGTGAGCGAGCACTGCGCCATCCCATTACCTGTATCAAGCTTCATGTGATCGCCGTCTATCGAGTAGTAGCCGTCGATCTTGCCGTGCTGCTCCGGCTCATCATCGATCAGTTGCCTTGCCGCACGATCGACCCTGCCCGTGGCACGAACGGTCGAAGCCGGGGTCCCCTCCGACGCAGGGAACCTGCTCGTCCAACTATAAGTACCATCGTCGCGAATAGCGATTTCGAGATGCCAGGTGGACCCTGTTGCGACCTTCGTGCAGGTACCGCTCCAGTCACCGGCAGTATCATCGTTTTTTTCGTTCGCCTGGGCATGAGCTGAGAGGCCTATCAACGCGAGCGGCCCCAGAGCGATGACAAGCAGTACCCTCTTCAGCTTGGTCATTACTAATCATCCCCCTTCCAGGTGACATCTTCCAGCATTCCACTACAAGAAGCAAAAAAAATCACCATTTCCTCATGTCCTGGCCAGTGGAGCGTAAATCCTACGAGCCAGCTTTACCTCCCAAATAATCACAAGCCGGAATCCTTGCTATCCCTTTACTGAATCCTGAGACTTAGAAGGCGGTCCGAACGACGCTGCCGGGACACATCGAGGGCACACGAGAACGCGATCAAGCCCGAACCAACGAGAAGTGCTGAGACGCGAATTCCTTAGGCAGGGAGCATGGTATATGCATTCATCCAGGCCACGGCAACGCCTCTGCCAGTTCACCAACTACGGCTGACGGACGAGACTACCCATGGCAAGACGCTGTCCGGGGGAAGTGCGAGGGCAGAGCGTAAGCGACCAAGCCGCTTCCCTTGGTCATAGGCGTGCAGACGGCCAAGACGGTGGCACGCGCGGCCGCCGAGGCCTACCGCACGCTGCCCGCCGACCTGATCCAACACATCCCTGGGTAGCGAGGAGCGCGAGCAGCTTCTTACCTCTCACCAATCCGGCACTCGTATCGCATGACCGGCGGTAATCAGGGCGGCGGCTATTCGATGGGCTGGCCGGTGGCCAGGTCGAGCAGTTCGAACCGTTGGATGACCGTTCGACGTACGCCCTGTTCGAAGTGGGCGGCGACGCGGTGTTCGCCGTCGATGTATCGCCAGGGAGTAGCGGGGTCATTGTTGGGTTGGATGCCGGCCCCGGTACCGACCAGCAACGTGACGGCGATCGCCGTCCTGCCATCGAGGTCTTCATCGGCAGCCGGGCGACCTTGACGACCTCATACACGTGGTGCTCGATCCGGCGTCCTTCTCCCGAACGTGACCCCAGCCCCAAAGTAGCGGTGAGGAAGACCACGGTTGCGGTTCGTAACCATCACAGGTCGGCCATACCGGGTCGTGGCGTCGGCCCGCCGCCCGATCGTGTTGACCGTTCTCAGGGATCGATCGGGCGGAAGGGCGGCTGGGGTGCGTCGGGAGTGGGAGCTGGAAGAGCTGATCGCCGCGCGGACGTTGCTGGCCGGCGACTGGGAGCCGGTGGGTAACAAGACCGGCGCGACGCGGCTGGCCTTCAGCCTGATCGGTTGGAACGCAACGGATGACGCTCACGCTGCAATTGGCTCGGTACCAGCGAACCATGAGAACGTGCCCCTCACATACAGCGCCTTGAGGGCGCCGGGCTGGGGCACCCGGGCCCGCTTCAGGGTGAGGGTCAGGTCCGCGCCGACATGGTGCAGCAGGTCCACAGCGGCCAGGCCCTGGTTCACGCTAGCCGGCGCCAGGCCGCCATCGCCCAGCAGTGGGCGGCGCCACGCGCTGAGCGCGCCGGCTGCCCGTGTGGCGCGGACCCGCCGGCATGAAGGCGACATCGTCGTATGATCCAACCATGTCAGTGCTCTCACGGCGCCGACCCAAGTGCCAGCTCTGCCGGCAGGGTGACCCTGGCAACTTCACGCTGAAGGGCCGGAAACTCATCCCGAAGGGTTTCTGCAACGAGTGCGAGGCGCGCCTCAAGGGCGGCGAGAGTATCGAGGTCACGGAGAAGACCCTCAAGAAGATCTGCCAAGAACTGGATATGGGCTTGGACACGGCCAAGTGGGCGGCCTACAAACTCCTGTTGCTCCGCGATCCGCGATCCACGGATGCTCTGTACGCCTACGCGAGCCAAAAGAACCGGTGGCCCGCGTCCGAGGCCGGGTTGGCCTTGGCGGCCATGGACGACCCGCGGGCCGAACCGGCCGATCGCGACGCACTGGAGGTCCATCCCACCTGGCGGGTGTTCGCGCCCAAGCCGAGGACGCCGGAGGACGTGTGCGGCGGGATCGTGGTGGCCCGGATCGAGGCCGGCGAGAAGGAACTGAAGCTCCTGACGCTGGCCAAGGATCCGCGTGAGGCGGCCGGTCAGATCGCCGACCTGCTGAACTACCCGGCCGACCACCCGGCGCGCGTCCAGGGCCCGGCCGCCGTGTCCCGACCCGGGCGCGCGCCCGGCCTGACGCTCTTCCACACGAGGGCGCGGGGTGGTGGTTCCCACCTGCCCGAGGATGCGATTTTGCGGTGGGACGACAACTACCACGCCGACAAGAACGTGCACACCAGGAACATGATGGCCAGCCATTTCGCGGGCAGCACGGAGTCTGGGGCCACCATTCATGGGACGGCCGTCCTCAGCGGGTACGACGTGCGCACGGGGACCATCCGGTCCGTTCCAGTGCGCACGCTGGAGAACGATCTAAGCATGCAGGCGTACGGAGCGGCCGCGGGCTACGTGCACGCGTGGCGCAAGGAGCGGGGTCTGTAGGCGGGTCGGCTCGTCGAGGGCGGCCAGCAGCTCCACGGTGCGTCGCTGCTCAGCGGGATCGCCCACAGGGACGGCGATGACGTCGCTGGCGCCGGGCGCCGGCGACACGCACAAGTTGTCGACGATGGTGTCGTCCGGGCCGGAACACAGGTAGAACGCCGGCTCGGTCAGGTATTGGTCCGTCGCTGCGCCACGCGGCTTTGGCGCTGAACAGACCCTCGCACATCACCGGTGCCGAGCAGGAGGGTCAACCGGTTGAGGTCTGTACGCAGCTCAGCGAGGTCGTAGGCATGAGTCGAATCGTCCGAGGTCAGCGCGCATGTTGCCCTCAATAGGCGACGTGGACTCCTAATCCGACGGTCGGGGGTTCGAATCCCTCGAGCGAGCGCATGTGATGTCTCAGGACATCGGAAACCCTCCGAACCTACGGGGTCGGAGGGTTTCTTGTTTGGGGTTGGTAGTCGCGGGTGGGGTCGATGGTCAGTTCGCGGAGGAGTTCTCCGGTGGTGGCGGTGATGACGCGGACGTGGAGATCGTCGATGAGCATGATGACGTGGGTTCGGGCGTGGGTTCGTCCGATGCCGATGTGGTGGAGCCGGCCGCCCGTGCGCAGGGTGACGACGCCGGAGTCATCGATGCGGTCGTGGCGGACCCGGGTGTGGGTGTCGGCCTGGCGGCTGCCGGCAGGCAGTGCTTTGGGCAGGGCGTTATAGACGGTGGCGGGCGTGGCTCGGCGCGGCAACGACCGGTGCGGGCGCTGGTGGTTGTAGGCGGCGGTGAAGCGGTCGATGAGGGCTTGCAGGTCGGCGATGGTGGTGGGCTGGTGGGGCTGGGCGTGGAGCCATTTCTTCATCGTCTGCTGAAAGCGTTCGACTTTCCCGCAGGTGGTGGGGTGGTTTGGGGTGGAGTTCTTTTGGCGGATGTGCAGGCGGCGGAGTTCGTTCTCCAGGGCGTTGCGGCCGCCTTTGCCGCCGGCCAGGCGGGTGGTGAAGACCATGCCGTTGTCGGTGAGGGTGGAGGCGGGGACGCCGTGGGTGCGTACGGCTTGGCGGAAGGTGTCGCGCACGATGGGGCCGGTGATGCGGGGCCAGGCGGTCACGTGCAGGGCGTAGCGGGAGTGGTCGTCCAGCCAGGTGAGGATCTCGGTGTCGGTGCCATCGGTCAGGCGGTAGTGGGTGAAGTCGGCCTGCCAGGTTTCGTTCGGCAGTTCGGCTTGGAAGCGGATGTAGGACGAGCGTGGGCGCTTCTTGGGGGCGGGGGTGATGAGGCCATGACGGGTCAGGTAGCGGCTGATCGTGGCCCGCGACACTTTCCGCTGGTGGTGGTGTTGCAGGTGCCAGGCGATCGTTTCGGGCCCGGCGTCTAGGCCTTGTTCGGACAGTTCTTTGCGGATCCGGATGATCAGCTCCACCGTCGAGGCGTCGATCGCGGCCGGTGAGGTATGCGGGCGCCGTGACCGCGGCTCGAACGCGGTCGCGCCCTCGGCCCGGTACCGGGCGACCAGCTTCGACACCCACCCCTTCGAGACCCCGTAGGCGCGAGCGACCTCGGCTTGAGAACGGCCCTCAACGACCACCGCGGTGATCACAAGTCTGGCTTTCGACACCGCCAGACTCTGCCGCCCAGGTGTTTCCTATGGCTTGAGACATGCGTTTCCTATGTCCTGAGCGAGCACACCTCGAGCGAGCGCACCTCGAGCGAGCGCACCACCGAGCGAGCACACCACCGGGCGCGCCAGTGCCCGCCCAGGCCAATCGAAAGCCCTGGCCCCGCCGTACGGTCTCGCCGTGGTCGAGCGCGGCCTGCTCGGCGGGCTGCAGGTCGGTGGTACCGAGGAAGTCGGCGGGGGCATCGTCGACGGCGCTTGCCTGCAGGAAGCACATGGGATCCGCCGTCGACGCCGATGGTCACGACGCTTGCCGGAGCCGACGCCGGTAGCGCAGGGGCGCCTCGCCCACCTCGCGTTTGAAGGCGGTGCTGAAGGCGCTTTCCGAGGTGTAGCCCAGCTGCGCGGCGAGGGCCCCGATCCGGACGTCGTCGTCGCGCAGCGCCCGCTGGGCCAGCAGCATCCGCCAGGAGTTGAGGTAGGTCAGCGGGGGGACACCCGCCACGGAGCGGAAGCGCACGGCGAACGACGTCCGCGACATCGCTGCCGCACGAGCCAGCTCCTCCAGTCCCCAGGGCCGCCCGGGGTCGCCGTGCATGAGAGTCAGCGCAGGACGCAGCCGGTCGTCGGTCAGCGCCCGCAGCCATCCCAGCTCGGCGTGGCCGAGGTACGCCCGGAACACCTCCAGGAGGAACAGCTGGGCGTGCTGGCGTACCGCGAAGGCAGCCCCCATCCGCTCGCCCGTTACCTCCTCGACCAGCCGATCGACGCACGCGCGCAGGGCGGGCGCGGCGGAATCGGATGCTCGGATGAGCGCCACGGGCGGCAGCGCCTGCGTCATAGCGCCGCACCGGCCGGGTCGAGCTCGACGTGACCGCCGAGGATGACGTCGTCGACGGCGAAATCCGCGTCGCCGACGCGCAGGGCGTACTTCCCCGCCTCGGGCTCGAACTCCACGGGCGGACCGTCACCGGCGCCGCCCTCGGCGCGCAGCCACGAGCGGCCGGTCGGGACCGCGGCTACGGTCCGATGGTGAACTTCTGCGCCGCGCACGGGTTCGTCGTGATACAGCCCACGCACCTCGACGCCACCTTCCTCGGCCTACGAGAGGTCGATGACCCGGATGCACCGTTGTACCTGAAGTCACGGGCCGAAGATCTTCGCCAGATCGTGGACCACCTCGGCGATATCGAGCGCACCGTTCCGGGACTGGCAGGGCGCCTGGACGCCGGCCGGATCGCCGCTGTCGGTCACTCGGCCGGCGGTCACGCGGTCGGCCTGATCTCGGGCCAGACCATCACCGACACCAGCGGCGGGTCGACGGTGGGAGCCGTCGACGGACGCTTCGGCGCTCGTGTCATGATTGCCGCTCCCGGCCGCGGCGAGGACTTGAACGGCCCGGCGGCGCAGCCCTATGCGACGCTCACCACCACCAATTTCGACGGCATGACGCCGAAGGTCCTCATCGTCGTCGGAGAGAAGGACTGGCACCCCTTCTTCTCCGACCGACAGGACTGGCAAGCGATCCCTACACCGCGGCTCCCGCGCCGAAGACTCGACTGGAGATTCTCGACGCGTCCGATCGATGCTGTGCTGCCGGCGAGCACTGCACCGATCGGACGCGTCGAGTCGAAGTAGACCCTCCGCGCACGCGGCAGCGCCGCAAGGACCAACGACGACGCGGCGTCCTGCCCGGCCGGGCCCCTCCGGCCCGAAAGAACGCGGCCCTCGGAAAGTATCCGGGCCAGCGGTGACCGCTGACCCGGATCTCGCCCCTGTCCCCGGAGGGGTACCGCCTACAGGCGCTCGCCGCCGGTGGCGTCGATGATCTGGCCCGTGATCCATCGGGCGTCGTGGGAGGCGAGAAGAGCGACGACGTCGGCGATGTCGGCGGGTTCGCCGACGCGGGCGAGGGCGCGCTGCGCGACGACGGAGGCCATGGCCTCGGAGTTGCCGCGCAACCAGTCGGCGTTCATGTCGGTGTCGGTGGTGCCGGGTCGGACGGCGTTGACGGTGATGCCGCGTGGGCCGAGGTGCTGGGCGAGCGGGAGCGTGAGAGCTTCGAGGGCTCCCTTGGTCATGGTGTATCCGATGATGCCGGGGATGGGGACGCGGGTGGCGCCTGAGGAGACGTTCACCACGCGTCCGCCCTCGGCCAGGCGCGGAAGGGCGGCCTTGATGATCAGGAACGGCGCGGTGGTGTTGATCTGCTGCTGGCGGATGAAGTCCTCGGTGGCGGTCTCCTCGATGACGCCGTTCACGACGATCCCGGCGTTGTTCACCAGCACCCGCACGGGCACGTCGCGCAGCGCGCCCGCGGCCGCGTCGTAGGAAGCCCAGAAGGCGGTGCCGGTGTCGGGTTCGGCGAGGTCGGCGGCGAAGGAGAACGCCGTGCCGCCGGCCGCGGTGATCTTCTCGACGACGTCGGCCGCGGCGGCCGAGTCCTGGCGGTAGTGAACTGCGACGGTGTACCCGTCGGCGCCGAGACGGCCGGCGATGGCCGCCCCGATGCCGCGGCTGGCGCCGGTGACAACAGCGATGCCGTCGGACTTACGGGCGTTGAGCGCTTCGATGTCGCGCAGGTCGGTGTCAGACATGATGCCTTTCTGTCGCCCGGGATCGGGCGGTAGTGGGCGCTGATGACGTGCGACGCTCCCGCGCCCTCGTCGCGTCGGCTGTCGCAGAGGGGCGAACCTCGACTCCCAGACTTATATTCCGAGCGGAATAGAAATCGTTGGGCTCGGGGGTGGAGTACGCTGCACACATGGCCGGTTCGCGGAGCGTCGTCATGGGTCGGCCTCGGGAATTCGATGTCGACGAGGCGCTCGAGCGCGCCATGCGGGTGTTCTGGGAACGGGGATACGAGGGGGTCAGCCTCACCGATCTGACCAAGGCCATGGGCATCACGAAGCCAAGCCTGTACGCGGCCTTCGGCGACAAGAAGGAGCTGTTCCGCAAAGCGCTGGAGCGCTACACCGAGGGCCCGGCCGACTACGGGACGCGTGCCCTGGAGGAGCCGACCGCACGAGGCGTGGCCGAGGCGATTCTCCGCGGAGCGGTTCGGACCACGACGCGTCCCGGCGGCCCTGCGGGATGCCTGGGCGTGCAGGCGCTGGCGTCGAGCGAAGCGGGGCGGCCCGCGCACGACATGCTGGTCGAGTGGCGGAACTCTTGGGCTCTACGCCTTGAGGAGCGTTTCCAGCGGGCCGTCGACGAGGGCGATCTGCCGCGCGACGCCGACCCCCGACGGCTCGCCCGATATGTCATGACGGTGACGTTCGGCATCGCCGTCCAGGCCGCCGGCGGCCTCGGCCGGGACGAACTCCAGGACATCGCCGACATGGCACTGGAGTGCTGGCTGCCCAATGGCGTGCGACGGACGCACACGGAGCCTTCCGGCTAGTACTGCTGCAGGGAGGCGAGGAGGCGTAGTTTCTCGTCGCTCTCGCTGCCCTGATCGGCGTAGTAGAGGACCACGAGCAGGTCGTCCACCGGGAGCTTGTCCCGGTGCAGGCGCAGCTCACCGACGACGGGATGGTTCACGGTCGTGGTGCCGCCGTCGAGGTTGCGGATGTCGTGGCGTGCCCAGAGGGTTCGGAAGCGCTCGCTCGACAGGGCGAGTTCGCCCACCAGTTCCACGAACCTCGGGTCGTCGATGTCGTCGCCGACGCTCTTCCTGAAGGCGGCGACGAATCCTTCCGTGGCGCGCGTCCAGTCCTGTTGGAACGCCTGTTCCTCGGGATCGAGGAGCAGCGACCGCAGGCGGTTGTACCCGGGTTGGAGGCGCGGAGAGAGCGCGACCGCGAGCCGGTTGGACGCGAGCACGTCGAACGCGCGCCCCTCCACGAAGGCGGGGATCTGCACGCTCGCCAGGAGCTGGTGCAACCGGGCGGGGACGCGTTCGGGCTTCCTGCGCCGCTGAGGCCTGGGGCGTGCGGCGGCCAGGGCGAGAAGGTACTCCTGTTCGAGCTCGTCGAGGCGCAGGACCCGCGCGAGCGATTCGAGAACCTGCGGTGAGGGATGCCTGTCGCGGCCGCGTTCCAGCCGCAGGTAGTAGTCGGCGCTGATGCCCGCGAGCATGGCGATCTCCTCACGGCGAAGCCCCGGAACGCGCCGGTTCCTCCCCCGCGCCAGCCCGACCTGCTCCGGGGTGACCAGGGCCCGCCGGGCACGGAGGTAACCGCCGAGCAGGTTGGCGCGGTCGTCGTCGCTCATGTTCGCCATCGTAATTCGGACTCTCTGCGCCAAAGGGGGCCCTGACAGGACCCCGGAAGACGGGGGCACTCCCTCCCGGCGGAGAACGGGCCAACACTGAAGGTGTCGCCGCGCGGAAGAGGCGGCGATACCGAAACCGCGCCGGTCACAGGCCTGTCGCCGACCGGCGCGCCCTGAGCGGGAGTGATCCATGGACATCACCGAACGCACCGTCTTCATCGCCGGCGCCACCTCGGGCATCGGTCTCGAGCTCGCTCGCCGCTTCGCCGCGGCCGGCAGCTCCGCCGTCGTCGGCGGCCGGCGAGCCGACCTGCTCGACCGGCTCGCGGCCGAGGGGTTCGACACCGTTCCCATCGACGTGACCGACCAGGACAGCGTCGACCGTGCCCGCGACGCGGTACTCCGCAGCCACCCGGGCCTCGACACGATCGTGACGATGTCCGGGGTCATGATCCCCGAGGACCTGCGCGATCCCGGGCACTTCGGTGCCGCACGGCAGACGATCGACACCAACCTCCTCGGCACCATCCGCGTCATCGACGCCTTCACCCCGCACCTGGTCGGGCGCGGCGCCGGCACCATCATCACGGTCACCTCGGGCATCGGGTTCCTGCCGTTCCCGGTCATGCCGACCTACGCGGCCTCGAAGGCCGCGGTGCACGCCTACTCCGAGGCGTTGCGCGCGCAGCTGGACGGCACCGGCGTCGAGGTCTCCGAACTCATCCCCCCGGCCGTCGCCACCACGCCGGAGCAGGCTCGGGTCAACCCCCGCGCGCTCGACCTGGCCGAGTTCGCCACCGAGGTGATGGACCTGCTCCAGACCGACCCCACCCCGCGCGAGATCCTCGTCAAGGGCGTGCTGATGCACCGGTGGGCCGAGCGCGACGGCACCTACGACGATCTGGTCGCCCAGCGATCGCAGGCGCTGTCGATCCTCCCGAGCCGTCAGTAGGCACGACAGCCGGGACTTGTGATCTGTCACCGCACCCGGCCATGCTGACGCCGGCTACCCGCGGGAACTCGCCCAGCACAGCTACACCGACATCCGGCAGTGGCGTGACGCCGATGCCGGCGGGCACTTCATGCCGCTGGAGGAACCCGAAACGGCCGCCGAGCAGATCCGTACGTTCTTCCGGCCCTTGCGGGAGGCCGGCGCCACCCGCTGACACGCGGTGGCGCGGCCGTCGGCGAGGAGCGGCGCGCCGAAGCACCGGGTGCTCGCCCGAGGGGAGCGGCGCCGACGGCGCTACGCTCCTGTGCCGTGCAGCAGACGCGCCTCGACACCGCTCGGATCCGGGCGGCTCGCCGGATGATCGACCCGGTTTTCCTCGACACTCCGCTGTACCGCTGCGAGGCGCTGGAGCCCGGCCTCGGGTGCGCGGTGAGCATCAAGCTCGAAACGGCGAACCCGGTCCGCAGCTTCAAGGCCCGCGGCACCGAGTTGGTCGCGAGCCTGCTCCCCGACGACGGTCCGCGCGCCGTGGTGTGCGCCAGCGCGGGCAACCTCGGCCAGGCCCTCGCCTGGTCCGGTCGCGGCCGGGGGCTCGACGTCACCGTCGTGGCATCCCGCCACGCGACGGTGGCCAAGCTCGATCGCATCCGCGCACTGGGCGCAAGGCTGGAGCTGGTGGACGGGGACCACGAGCTGGCCCGCGAGCGGGCGGCGGCCATCGCGCGGCACGACGGCATCCGGCTGGTCGAGGACAGCCTCGACATCGAGACCTGCGAGGGCGCGGCCACGATCGGCCTGGAACTCGTGGAGGACCTGGCGGACACCGTGCCGCCGTTCGACGCCGTTCTGATCGCTCTGGGCGGCGGGGCGATGGCCACCGGCGTGGGCCATGTGGTGAAGGCCCTGGCACCCGGCGTCGAGGTGATCTGCGTCCAGCCGCTCGGCGCACCGGCGATGACGCGCTCCTGGCGCACCCGGCGCGTCGTCACCACCGACTCGGCCGACACCATCGCCGACGGCGTCGCCGGCCGGTGTCCCATCCCGGCCGTCCTGGACGACCTCCTCCTGGTCGCCGACGACGCCGTCCTGGTCCAGGAGAGCTCGATCATCGCCGGCATGCGGATGCTCCTCGACCACGCCGGCCTCGTCGTCGAACCGTCGGCAGCGCTCGGCGTCGCGGCGATCCTCGAAGATCCTGACCGCTTCGCCGGCCGCCACGTGGTCACCATCGTGTGCGGCAGCAACGTCGACGTGGACGCCTATCACCGCTGGGTCGGCACGGCTCCCTGACGATCGCTCGCATCCGAGCGCGCAGGGGTCAGACGGTGGGCAGCAGGACGGCGAGCTCGGCCGCCGCCTCGAGCAGGAAGGGCAACGACCCGGTCAGCTCCCGCATCGTCACCCGGTACGCGGGTGCCGGTGTGGACAGGGCCGCCAGCGCGGTCCCGCCCGGCCCGACGATCGGCACGCCCACCGCTCGGATGCCGGCCTCGTGCTCCTCGTCGGACACCGCGTAGCCCTGCTCCCGTACGCGGTCGATCTCCTCGCGGAACCGCGCGCGGTCGGTGATGGTGGCCGGGCCCAGCGGCGTCAGCTCCAGCTCCTCGACCAGCTCCGCGCGTACCTCGTCCGGCGCGAAGGCGATCAGGCACTTGCCCATCGACGTGCAGTGCAGCGGCCCGTGCTTGGCAGGCTCCCCGATGACCCGGATGCGGCGCGGACCCTGCACATGGTGGACGTAGAGCTGGTGCCGGCCGTCCAGCACCGACATCAGAGTGGGCTCACCGGTCAGCTCCGTCACCCTCCGCATGACCGGCAGCGCCACGCCCGTGAAGCCGCGGGCCTGCGACACGCGCTGCCCCAGCTCGAACATGCGAAGCCCCAGGCTGTAGCGCCGGCTCTCGCCGTCGCTGCGGACGAACCCGTCCCGCTGCAACGAACCGAGCAGCCGGTGGGTGGTGCTGACCGGGTAGCCGGCGTCTCTGGCCAGCCGTGAGACACCGACGCCCTCGGGATGTTCACCGAGCAGGCACAGCAGACGCAGCGCCTTGCCCACGGCGTCGGAGTCCGATCGATCCCCCTTCGCGGCCATTTCGTCAGCACCTTTCCCGCCGGATACGGACAGCCTCGACGTCCGAAACCCACGTGAACAGCCCTTGACGCCGACGACACGCGAGCACGACACTCACCTTACCGCATCCCGGATAGCCTTTCCACATTACGGAAAGATCTCCCCGCAGACAAAGGAGTGCTCCGTGACCGCCTCCGCCCCAGACAGTCCCCTCCGGCCCATCCCACGCGAGCAGGCCCTGCCCGGCCGGCAGCGCTGGGTACGGCTGCTGCCCATCGCCTTCGTCACTTACAGCCTCGCCTACCTGGACCGATCCAATTTCTCGGTGGGAATCGCCGGTGGCATGAAGAGCGATCTCGGCCTGACCGGCGGCACGTCCGCGCTGATCGGGGCCTCGTTCTTCCTCGGCTACTTCCTGTTCCAGGTGCCGGGGGCCATCTACGCCGACCGCCGCAGCGTCAAGGGGCTGATCTTCTGGAGCCTGCTCGCCTGGGGCGTGCTGGCGTCGGTGCAGGGGCTGCTGTCCTCGGCGACGGCGCTCGTCGCGGTGAGGTTCCTGCTCGGCGTCGTCGAGGGCGCGGTGCTCCCGGCCATGGTGATCCTGCTGAGCCGCTGGTTCACCAGATCCGAGCGCGGACAGGCCAACAGCGTGCTCATCCTGGGCAATCCGGTCACGGTGCTGTGGCTGACCGCGCTGTCCGGCTATCTGGTCGAGCTCACGTCCTGGCGCGGCATGTTCGTCATCGAGGGTCTGCCGGCGATCCTGTGGGCCTTCTACTTCCGCGCGAAGGTGGACGACCGCCCCGAACAGGCCGCCTGGCTCGACCCGGCCGAACGGGACGCGGTGACCGGCACGCTGGCCGACGAGCAGCAGGACATCACCCCGGTCAACGGCTACTGGGCGGCCTTCCGCTCACGCGTGGTCGTCCTGCTGTCGGTGCAGTACCTGCTGTGGAGCCTCGGCGTGTACGGGTTCGTCTTCTGGCTGCCCTCGATCGTGAAGGCCGGCTCCGGCGCGGGCATCGGCGCGACCGGCCTGATTTCGGCGGCGCCGTACCTGCTGGCCGCCATCCTGATGGTCGTGAACTCCCGGATGTCGGACCGCAGCGCCCGGCGAAGCCGCCATGTGTGGCCGTGGCTCGTGCTGGGCGCACTGGCCTTCTACGGGTCGTACCTGGTCGGCGCCGCGCACTTCTGGCCCTCGTTCGTGCTGCTGCTGATCGCCGGCGGTGCGATGTACGCGCCGTACGGCCCCTATTTCGCCTACATTCCCGAGCTGCTTCCCCGGCCCGTGGCGGGGCCGTCCGTCGCGCTCATCAACGCCTTCGGCGCCCTGGGCGGTTTCCTGGGTACGTACCTCGTGGGCTGGCTCAACGACGCGACGGACGGCCGGAGCGCGTCCTTCCTGGTGCTGGCCGGATCCCTGGCCGCGGCCTCGGCGGTGATGCCTTTCGTACGGACGGGCGGGAGAGCCGCATGACGCAGACACCTCGCGCTCCCAGGGCGCTGGTCCCCTGGGCACACGTCGCCGACCTGATGGACGGTTGGCCGGACGAGCTGCCGGTCGCGGTGTACGACGGCACCGGTGAGCCGCCGCCGGACCTGTCCGCCGTGCGGTTCTACGTGCTGCCGTACGCCAAGCCCGAGGCCACCGCTCTGCTGGCGCGGATGCCCGCGCTGGAGGCGGTGCAGAGCCTCAGCGCCGGGGTCGACAAACTGCTTCCGCGGCTTCCGCCCGGCGTGGTGCTGTGCAACGGGCGCGGCCTGCACGACGCGAGCGTCGCCGAGCACGCGCTGAGCCTGATCCTCGCCGTACTCCGCGACATCCCGCACTGGGTACGCCGGCAGGACGACCACCGCTGGGCGCCGCACTTCACCCGCTCGCTCGCCGGCTCCCGCGCCCTGCTCATCGGGTACGGATCGATCGGCGCCGCGGTCGAGGCACGGCTGCTGCCGTTCGAGGTGGAGGTCGTACGGGTGGCGCGCCGGGCCCGGCCCGGCGTGCACGGCATCGGCGAACTGCCCGGCCTGCTCCCGGACGCGGACATCGTGATCCTCACGCTGCCGCAGACCGCCACGACCACCGGGTTGCTCGGCGCCGAACAGCTCGCCGCGCTGCCGGACGGCGCGCTGGTGGTGAACGTCGGCCGGGGCGGCACCATCGACACCGCCGCCCTGCTGGACCAGACCGCGTCCGGCCGGCTGTACGCGGCGCTGGACGTGGTCGACCCGGAACCGCTCCCCGCCGACCACCCCCTGTGGAGGGTCCCGGGCGTGCTCATCACCCCGCACGTCGCGGGCGGTTCGGCGACGTTCTACCCGCGTGCCGAACGCCTGATCGCCGAACAGCTGCGCCGCTTCGCCGACGGCCGCCCGCTCCTCAACGTGGTCGACCGGGCATGAGCGGCAAGGGCTGAACGAAGGAAGCCGCCGGGCGGCGCGGGTGTTGTCGGGACGTGGGGTCAAGCACCATCTGTTCTCTCGAGCGCCGGCCGCCCGACGCCGAGACACCCGTCCGGCCGGTCGGCGTGGTCGTGATCGGCGCGGGCCAGGCCGGTCTCTCGGCCGCGTATCACCTGCGGCGCCGAGGCTTCGTCCCGGCGGCCGTTCCCAGCCGGACCTCGGCGGAGCACCGAGGATTCGTGGTCCTGGACGGCGAGGCGGGACCCGGAGGCGCGTGGCGGCACCGCTGGCGCTCGCTGCGGATGGCGACGGTGAACGGTATCTACGACCTGCCGGGAATGGCGCAGCCGGAGCCGGATCCATGTGAGCCGAGCGTCGATGCGCTGCCGAGGTACTTCGCCGCCTATGAGGCGGAGCACGAGCTACCGGTGCTGAGGCCGGTCAGGGTCGGTGCCGTGCGCCGGGTCGACGACGATCCGCGTGGCCGGCTGCTCGTGGAGACGAGCGCGGGGACATGGTCGGCACGTGCGGTCGTCAACGCGACGGGGACGTGGACGAAGCCGTTCTGGCCGTACTACCCGGGGCAGGGGGAGTTCGCCGGGCGGCAGCTGCACGTGGCCGACTATGTATCGGCCGAGGAGTTCTCCGGCCGGCACGTGCTGGTGGTGGGCGGCGGCATCTCGGCCGTGCAACTACTCGTGGAGATCTCCCAGGTCGCCACGGCGACGTGGTTCACGCGGCGCCCGCCGGTCTGGATCGATGAGCCGTTCGACCGGCAGGAGTTCGGCCGCACCGCCGTCGCGCGCGTGGAGGAGCGGGTACGGCAGGGCCTGCCGCCGGGAAGTGTCGTGTCGGCGACCGGCCTGATATGGACGCCGGCGCTGCGTGCCGCCGCGGCCCGCGGCGAGTTGGAACGTCATCCGATGTTCACCCGGATCGAACGCGACGGGGTGAGGCTCGCCGACGGCGGCTTCCAGCGAGCGGATGCGATCCTCTGGGCGACCGGCTTCCGCGCGGCGCTGGACCATCTGGCCCCGTTGGGGCTGCGCGGGCCGGGGGGCGGCATCGTCATGGACAAGACGATGGTGGCCGCCGAGCCGCGCGTGCATCTGATCGGCTACGGCCCGTCCGCGTCCACGGTCGGAGCCAACCGCGCCGGCCGCGACGCGGCGCACAGCCTGGCCGGGCTGCTGACAGCCGGCGAGGCTTGGACGAGCAATTCCGAATGGTGACGTGAGGCCCGGCACGGCCACGGTCATCGCCGCCGGCTCACGGTCGCCGACCGAATTCCACGGAACATTCTTACTCACCGCAAAGATCCACTAACTTGACACCTCCGGGTTTACGCCTGGTTTCTTGCCACCCCCCGCTCCCGAAGGTCCGACATTGCCGAAGTCCCCCACTCGTCTGACCGTTGCGCTGGTCGCGTCGACCGCCGCCGTCGCCTCGCTGACGGCCGTGTACGTCTCCCAGCGGCAGGGCGACCGGCCGGTGCCCGCCGCGCGGGCGGCACTCGCCGCAACGGCCTCGACACACGATGTCTCCCGCCAACAGAACTACGCCCGGGCGGCGAAGGCCTACCACGTTCCCGAGTCGGTGCTCCTCGCCGTTTCCTACCTGGAGTCGGGCTGGAACACCAACGCCGGGCACCCGAGCGTCAGCGCCGGGTACGGTCCGATGCACCTCGTCGACGGCACGCTGACGCGCGCCGTCCGCGGCATCGAGAACGGCACCGGTGACCCCCGGGGCCAGGGTGGCCGGCCGATCGCCGCGCCGGCGGCCGACCCCGCGAAGCACTACGCGTCTCAGACGCTCCAGCAGGCGGCGCGGCGCACCGGCATCTCGGTCACCCGGCTGCGCACGGATCCCGCGGCGAACATCGTCGGTGGAGCGGCGCTGCTCGCGGCGTACCAGCGCGCCCTGCACCACCCGCTGAGCCAGAACCCCGCCGCCTGGCACGACGCGATCGCCGCCTACGGGGCGGCCTCCAGCGGTGCCTCCACCACGGCG
The DNA here is from genome assembly GCF_039541955.1 of Actinoallomurus oryzae. Classification (NCBI taxonomy): domain Bacteria; kingdom Bacillati; phylum Actinomycetota; class Actinomycetes; order Streptosporangiales; family Thermomonosporaceae; genus Actinoallomurus; species Actinoallomurus oryzae. The sequence goes on from NZ_BAABHF010000045.1 coordinate 200,744, forward strand.
TCGAGCCTGCGCACCGGCGACCAGTGGTTCGCCGACCAGGTCTTCTCGGTGATGCGCAGCGGCGCGTCGCGCACGACCGACGACGGGCAGGGGATGCGGCTCGCCGCCCAGCCCACCCTGCGTGCCCCGGCCCACGCGAACCGGCAGTCGTCGGAGGTCGACTGCCCGGCCTCCCTCGACTGCAGCTGGGTCCCCGCGCCGTACGTCCAGCTTGATCCCAACGATTCCACCAAGTACGGCAACCACGACATCTCGGACCGGCCGCGGACGACGAGGATCAAGTACATCGTCATCCACGACACCGAGGCCACCTACGACCAGTCGCTGCAGCTCGCCCAGGACAAGACCTACCTGGCCTGGAACTACACGATCAGGTCGGCGGACGGCGCCGTCGCCCAGCATCTGCGGGCCAAGGACATCGGCTGGCACGCGGGCAACTGGTACGTCAACACGACCTCCATCGGCGTCGAGCACGAGGGCGTTCTGGCTCAGGGCGGCACCTGGTACACCGAGGCGATGTACCGCAGCTCCGCCCAGCTCGTCCGCCATCTCGCGGCCGAGTACGGCATACCGCTGGACCGGGCGCACATCCTCGGCCACGACATGGTGCCCGGACAGACGACGAGCGCCGTCGCGCAAATGCACGTCGACCCCGGCCCGTACTGGGACTGGGCGCACTACTTCGCGCTGATGGGCAAACCGCTGAAGGGGACGGCGAAGGCCGGTTCGTCCGGCCTGGTGATGATCCGCCCGGAGTACGCCACCAACAACGTGCCCTACACGGGCTGTGACAAGAGCGGCTCCAGCACCCCCTGCCCGCAGCACGGTTCGTCGGCGGTCGTCCTGCGGATGGCGCCGAGCGAGTCCGCGCCGCTGGTGAAGGACGTCGCCATGCACCCGGCGAACGGCGGCACGGCCACGATGGACGTGGCGGACATGGGCGCGCACGCCGCGACCGGCCAGCGGTACCTGGTCGCCGGCCGGCAGGGCGACTGGACCGCGATCTGGTACCTGGGCCAGCGCGCGTGGTTCCACGACCCGGCCTCGGCGCCGGTCTCGGTCCCCGTACACGGCCTCGTGGCGGTCCCGCGGAAGGGGGTGACCTCCGTGCCGGTGTACGGGTGGCCCTTCCCCGAAGCGTCGGCCTACCCGAAGAACGTGCCGGTGCAGCAGATCTCGGCGCTGCCGTACCAGTTCACCACCGGCCAGGGCTACCCGGTGGGCGGCGGAAACCGCAGCCAGTACTACTACGCCAAGACCTTCAACCTGAACGAGCACGTGATGGTGAGGGGAAAGACCGCCTACTACCAGATCCAGATCGGCCACCGGGTGGGCTACGTCAAGACATCGGACGTGTCCCTGCGCGCCAAGTGAGCGACCCTAGTTGACCCGCACGGGGCCCTTGCCTCCGGACCATCCGGGCGCAAGGGCCCTCTCGCGTCCGCCGGCCCGGTCGGCCGATTGCCCTGGCCGGAACGCCGCTGACAGGATTCCCGTCATGCCCACCTACTTCGCCCATGATGGGACCCATCTCGCCTACCGCGTGTTCGGAGCGGGTAGCCCGCTGGTCTGCCTGCCGGGCGGTCCGATGCTCAGCTCCGCCTACCTCGGCGATCTCGGCGGCCTGTCCGCACATCGGCGGTTGCTCATGGTGGACCCTCGGGGCACCGGCCGGTCCGCGATACCGAAGGATGCCGCCTCGTACCGCTGCGACCGGCTCGTCGATGACGTCGAAGCGCTGCGCGAGCACCTTGGCCTTGACCGGCTGGACCTGCTCGCCCACAGCGCCGGCGCGAACCTCGCGGCGCTGTACGCGGCCCGGCGCCCCCAACGCGTCGGCAGGCTCGCACTGATCACTCCGAGCACCCGGGCCGTCGGCATCGAGGTCACCGGACAGGCGCGGCTCGAGATCGCGCGGCTCCGCGAGGACGAGCCCTGGTTCGCCGCGGCCTTCTCGGCTCTTGAAGCAGTCGTGGCGGGCGACGTCACCGACGACCGATGGAAGGCCATCGATCCTCTCTTCTACGGACGCTGGGACGCGGCGGCACAGGCGCACAACGCGGCCGCGAACGCCGAGCGGAACGAGGAGGTGGCAGCCGCCTTCAACGCCGCGGGCGCCTTCGACCCGCAGGCGACTCGCGCGGCGCTCGCCGCGTTCGGCGCGCCGGTGCTGCTGCTCGGCGGAGAGGTCGATCCGAACACCCCTCCGGACGCCGTGGTCGAGTACGCCGCGCTGTTCCCGGACGCCGAGGTCGTCATTCAGCCGGGAGCGGGCCACTATCCCTGGCTGGACGACGCCGCCCGGTTCACCGCGACCACCGCGGCGTTCCTAACATGAAGGTCGCCCGGCCCGTGTCGCACATCACCGCGTGAGGGCGGGTTCGACGGCGTCGGCCATCGCCTGTCGGCCGGCGGCGTTCGGATGCAGGTGGTCACCGCTGTCGTACCGCGGGTCCAGCAGTTCGGGATGCCCGGGGTAGCGCACCAACGCGTCGAAATCGATCACGCCGTCGTAGACGTGGTTTCCGCGGATCCAGGCGTTGACGGCCTGGCGTTTGCTCTCCGCCGTCGCGCTCCAGTACGAATAGCCCTCGGCCGGCGTCAGTGTGCCGATGAGGATCCGGACGCCGTGGGCGTGCGCGGCGGCGGCGATCCGCTCGTACGCGTCGATGAGGTCCTGCGGGGTGACGTCGGTGTTCGGTGTGAAGCAGCCGGTGTCCGGCTCCTGACTGAAGCCCAGGTCGTTGATGCCCTCGAGGAGGACCGCCTCGCGTACGCCGGGCTGGCTGAACACGTCGCGGTCCAGGCGCGTTACCAGCGCGGCTCCGTAGCAGGCGGACGGGGACAGCACCCGGTTGCCGGAGATGCCCTGGTTGGCCACGGCCGGCGCGTTCCTCCCGTACCGGGCGGCGAGCGAACGGGCCAGGAAGTTCGGCCAGCGGCTGTTGTCGTCCCGCTGCTGCTGGACCTCGGTGATCGAGTCGCCGACCGCGACGATCGTGCCCCGAGCGTGCGAGCGGACCTGGACGGCGTCGAGCAGGAACCAGGTGCTCACGTTCTTCGTGAACGCCACACCGTCGGCGTCGGCGGCGTGGTCGCCGCCCGCGAGGTAGTTCGTCGTCTGGGAGTACTGGTGATACGTGGCCTGCGTGACCGATCCCGGCACGTACAGGCTGACGGCGAGCGAGCTCAGCGCCGGCACCGGCATCCGGATCAGGTCGCTGAGCACCGAACCGCCCTTCGGCACCACGACGGACGGTCCGCCGCCGAACGTCAGCCGGTGCGTCGTGGCCGGATCGAGGGCCGCGCCGCGCAACTGGCGGGCGACCGTCGCCGAGCGCACGGTCAGCGGTGCGTCGCCGAACGCGTTGGTGACCCTGATCCGCACGGCGTCCCCGCCCGCGCTCGTGTAGACGATGTCGCGCACCGTCTGGTCGTTCAGGGACTGCACCGACGACGCCAGCGGTGTGGGTGACATCGCGGAGCCGCTCCAGGTCGTCACCCACCCCGCGGCCTGAGGCGCACGAGCCGCCTTGGTGCCCGCCGCCGACGCGGCGCCGGCGGAGGTGGCCGCGATGCCGATAAGGACGGGGATGGCCGCCAACGCGATCGCGCGGCGGGAGTGCCGGAAGACTGGGAGAGGACTGCGCACGCTACCCGCCTTGACTTTGACGCGGACGATGGAGGGCCGACCGGTCCCGGCGGGAACGGTGGTCCTGTTGGAGCGGTGCGAAGTATGTGTTGATCGGCTCCGGCAGGACAATACAGACAGGGTGACCGGTATTGGCCGGTCGTCGCCGTCGCTCAGCCCAGCAGGCCGTCGTCGCGGACGCTTCGCAGCACCTCGCGGGCGGCTTCCAGCGTGCGGTCGACGTCCTCCTCCGTGTGCGCGGCGGAGATGTGGTTCCGCTTGAGTGCCAGCGGCAGCATCAAGAAGCCGCGGTCGGTCATGCGACGGTGGAAGGCCACGTACGCCTCGTCGTTGTCGCGGAGCAGGTCGCGGTAGCCGCGGATCGGGCCCTCGGTGAAGTAGAGGGCGAAGACGCCGCCGAAGCCGGCCGGCACCGCGGGGATGCCGAGCTCCGACACGATCGCCCCCAGGCCCGTACGCATCCGGTCGCCGAGCGCGTGCGTGCGCTCGTAGAAGTCCGGGTGGTCGCGCAGGTACGTGATGGTGGCGATGCCCGCCGCCGAGGACACCGCATTGCCGTTGAACGTGCCGGCCAGCAGCACGTCGCCGCCCGCGGAGCTGAACCGCTCCATGAGGGCGCGCGGCCCGGCCAGCCCGGCGATCGGGTAACCGTTGCCCATCGCCTTGCCGAACGTGGTCAGGTCGGGACGGATGCCGCAGATCTGCTGGTAGCCGCCCAGCGCGTGCCGGAACCCGGTGATGACCTCGTCGAAGATGAGCAGCGACCCCTGCTCGGCCGTGATCGTCCGCAGCCCCTGGAGGAACTCCGTCTCCGGCACGAGGGCGCCCACGTTGTGCGGGATCGGTTCCAGGATCACCGCCGCGATGCGCTCGGGGTACCGCTCGTACAGCTCGCGTACGGAGTCCAGGTCGTTGAACTCGGCGATGACGGTCGACTCGATCGCGTCGTCGAGGATGCCGCGCGAGAGCGGGTCGCGCCCGTACGCCCGCTCGGGCGTGGAGATGACGTTGCGCGCGACCGCGTCCTGCCAGCCGTGGAAGCCGCCCTGGAACTTCAGGATCAGCGGCCGGTCGGTGACGGCGCGGGCCAGCCGCACGGCCTGCGCGACCGCCTCGCTGCCGCTCATCGCGGAGATCATCTGCTCGGCGGACGGGATCGTCTCCACCACCAGCCGGGCCAGCTCGATCTCCGGCTCGGTCACGCCCCAGCCGACGAGGTCGATGCCGCCGACCGCACGCCGTACGGCGTCGTCCACCTCCGGGGCGTTGTGCCCGAGCAGGATCGCCCCGAACGCGGCGTGGTAGTCGAGGTAGCGGCGGCCGTCGGCGTCGGTCACGTACGCGCCGGCGGCCTCGGTGAGGACGTACGGCGCGCCGACCAGACGCGTCGCCGAGTTGACGCCGCCGGGGATCACGTCCCGGGCGGCGGTGAGGAGCTTCGCGCCGGTCGAGGTGTCGCCGGTGTGGTCCGCGGGTGTCATGGACAGGCCCCCAAGTCGTGGTGCCCCGGCGCATGCGTGGCCACCGTCGCGGCGGGCACCGGGCCGCGGCCGTGTTCCACGAAGCGTTCATGGAAAGTCATTCCATGTCAAGAGTCGCCCCAGCGTGTGACCTGGTCCATATCGCCCCGGCGGACCCTTGACAGCCCTCGGCGCGGCGCTTCAGTATCCGTTCACATGGAACATCATTCCGCGTCGATCGGCATGCTGGTCGTGGGCGTGGGGTTCATCGCCGAACAGCACACCGCGGCGATCCACGCCGACCCGCGGTCGCACCTCGCCGGCATCGTCGACGTCGACGCGGGTCGCGCGGCCACGGCCGCGCGCGCGAACGGCGGCGTGCCCTGGTGGACCGATCTGACCGAGGCGCTCGCGAGGCCCGAGGTCGAGGCGGTCGTCGTCTGCACGCCCAACCACACCCACGCTCCGATCGCGGTGGCCGTCGCCGAGGCCGGCCGGCACCTGCTCATCGAGAAGCCGCTCGCCACGGACGTGGCCGGCGCGCGCCGCATCGCCGCCGCGTTCGCCGACTCCGGCCGCGTGCTCATGCCGGCCCACACGCACCGCTGCTACGACTACGCCCGCGCGGTCAAGGAGGCGCTCGGCGACCTCGGCCGCCCGGAGTTCCTCCGCCTGGCCATCCTCGGCGGGTGGATCTGGCCCGACTGGCGCGCCTGGGTGCTCGACGCGGCGCGCTCGGGCGGACACGCCCTGCACAACGGCGTCCACCTGCTCGACCTGGTCACCTGGTGGACCGGCGACCGGCCCGAGACGGTGTACGCGCGAGGTGGCAAGCAGACATCCGCCGAGCTGGACATCTACGACTACCTGGAGATGACGGTCGGGTTCGCGGGCGGCGCGACCGCCGTGTGCGAGATGAGCCGGGGCCACCGCCCCGCCACGTACGCCGCGCGTGACGTGCTGGTCGTGGGCGAGCGAGGCGTGCTGACCCTGCCCTGGGACGCCGAGGCGAGCCTCGTCACCGGCGAGTCCGGCGCCGGACTGCTCCCGCCCGCGGGCGCCAACGGCTTCGCCGTCCAGCTCGGAGCCTGGCTCGACGCCATCGGCGGCGCGGAGCCGCTCATGAGTCCCGACGACGGTGTGCTGGCCGTCGCGATGGGGGTCGCGGCCGAGCGGTCCATCGCGACCGGCGAGCCCGTACGGATCGACGACGTACTGACGGAGGAAGGCTCATGACGCGCGTTCTGCTGGCCGGGTTCGGCGGCCTCGGCGGTGGGCAGGACCACCAGCGCGCCATGTACCTGCCCGCCTTCCAGGCCCACCCCGGCTTCACGGTCGCCGGCGCCGTCGGCGCGGACGACCTGGGCGTCCCCTCTTACCCGGACCTCAACACGGCGCTGGCGGAGAGCGACGCGGAGGTCGTGAGCGTGTGCCTGCCGCCCGGCGAGCGCGCCAGGGCGATCGTCGCCGCGCTGCGCGCCGGCCGGCACGTGCTCGCCGACAAGCCGCTCGCCCTCACCGCCGAGGACACCGAGGCGGTCGCCGCCGCGGCGGCCGAGTCCGGCACCGTCTGCATGCCGGCGCACCACCAGCGGTTCGCGCCGGCGCTCCGCTCGGCCAGGACGGCGCTCGCCTCCGGACGGGTCGGCCTGCCCTGGAACGTCCAGGCGGACTTCCTCGTCGCCGGCGGCGACCCGTGCCCGCTCGGCGAGCTGACCAACCTCGGCGTGTACCCGGTCGACGTCGTCCTCGCCCTCACCGGCCTGCCCGTACGCCGCGTGCACGCCCGCGCGGGCGACGGCGTCACGCTGCTCCTGCTCGACCACGACCGCGCCCTGACCAGCGCGATCGCCGTCGGCCGGATCACCGGTACGGCCGATGTACGGCCCGGCGGCCTCGCGGTGCACCGCTACCGGATCAGCGGTTCGAACGGCGTCATGAACGTGGACGCCACCAAGCCCGGCGCCACGCTGCGCACGGCCGCCGGCGTACGGACCGCCTGGACCGGGCCGGACACCCTGGCGCGGATGCTCACCGAACTGCACGCCGCGATCACCGGCGGACGCCCCGCCGAGGTCGGCCCCGCCGACGCGCTCGCCGCGATCCGCGTGGTCGAGGCGGCGCGGCGGTCGCTGGACACCGGCCGGCCCGTCTCCCTCTCCCCCGAACACTCGCAGGAAGGCCGCAAGTGAAGCTCGCCACGTACCGCAAGGACGGCCAGGTCCGCCATGGCCGGATCATCGACGACACCCACGTGACCGACCTCGGTCCCGGCGACGTCACCCCCTTGCTCGGCCGCCCCGGACCCGGCACGGACGGCGTGCGGTACCCGCTGGAGGACGTGACCCTGCTGGCGCCGCTCCTGCGGCCGGGCAAGATCCTCGCGGTCGCCGCGAACTACCAGGACCACGTCACCGAGACCGGCGGCGAGCGGATCGACAAGTCGCGGATCTCGCCGCGCCTGTTCCTCAAGCCGCCCACCGCGATCAGCGGCCCCGGCGAGGACATCGCGCTGCCCTCGGTCAGCGACCGGATCGACTGGGAGGTCGAGCTGGTCGTCGTGCTGGGACGCGGCGGCAAGGACATCGCGGTGGACGACGCGCTCGACCACGTCGCCGGTTACACCGTCGGCAACGACGTGTCCGCGCGGGCCATGGACTACGGCTACGAGCGGGACACCGATGACTCCGCCGTCGGGTTCTTCGACTGGCTGAGCGGCAAGTGGCTCGACGGGTTCGCCGCGCTCGGCCCGTGGCTGCTCACCTCCGACGAGGTGCCCGACCCGCAGGCCCTGGAGATCTCGCTTGAGCTGAACGGCGAGGTCATGCAGCACGCCAGCACGGGTGACATGATCTTCAATGTGGCCGAGCAGATCGCCTTCGCCTCCCGCATCATGACCCTCGAGCCCGGTGACCTGATCTACACCGGGACGCCCTCCGGCGTCGGGCTCGCCTCGGGCCGCTTCCTCAAGGCCGGAGACCGGATGACCGCGCGGCTGGCCGGCATCGGCGACCTGGTCAACAGCGTGCGCCTATGACCGAGCGAAGCGAGGGAATCGACAAGCAGAGCACCTTGGTCATGGGACCGACGAAGGAGGTCCCATGACCGACCTGCTGATCACGGGCGGCGTGGTCGCCGACGGGACGGGGGCGCCGGAGCGCGCCGCCGATGTGGCGATCTCCAATGGGCGGATCGAGGCCGTGGGCGACCTGGCCGGGCGGCCCGCCGCCCGAACCCTCGACGCGACCGGATGCGTGGTGTGCCCCGGGTTCGTGGACGTGCACACGCACTCCGACCTGACCCTGCTGTCCAGCCCGTACGCGCACAGCAAGGTCCGGCAGGGCGTCACCACCGAGCTGATCGGCAACTGCGGCCTCGGTGTCACGCCCGTGCTGGGCGACGTCGCCGCGCTGCGCGGCGCGGCCGGGTACCTCGATCTGGACCCCGCGGTCGCCTGGGACTGGACCGACCTGCCCGGCTACCTCGACGTGCTGGCCGCCGCGCGCCCGGCCGTCAACGTCGCCTCACTCGTCGCGCACATCCCGCTGCGCGCGGGCGTGGTCGGGTTCGGCGACCGGCCGGCGTCGCCGGAGGAGCTGGACCGGATGTGCGGGCTGCTCGGCGACGCCCTCGACGCGGGCGCCGCCGGCGTCTCCACCGGACTGATGTACGCGCCGCTCACCTTCGCCCGCGAGGAGGAGCTGTCCGCGCTGGGCCGTGTCGCCGCCTCGCGCGACCGGCTGTTCTCCTGGCACATCCGCGACTATGGCGACCACCTGCTGGACTCGGTGCGCGAGGTGCTACGCGTCGCCGAGGCCACCGGGTGCCGCACCCAAGTCTCCCACCTGATCGCGGTCGGGCGGCGCAACTGGGGCAAGGTCGCCCGTGCGCTGGAGCTGATCGACGCGGCGCGCGACCGCGGCGTCGACGTCGCCGCGGACGTGTACCCCTACCTCGCGGGCAACGCGCCGCTGTCCCAGCTGCTGCCCGCCTGGGCCCAGGCCGGTGGCGAGGCCGCCATGCGGCAGCGGCTCGCCGACACCGGCGTACGGGACCGGATCCGCGAGGAGTGGCGGGACCTGCCGAACTCCTGGTCCGACATCACGGTCAGCCGCATCCCCGCCGAACGGCCCGGGATCGAGGGCCGTACCGTCGCGGACCTGGCCGATGACGGTGCGGACGTCGTCCTCGACCTGGTCGGGGAGTTCGGCAACGCGGTGATGATGGTGGCCGGCGGGCGGAGCGAGGAGGACCTGCTGGCCGTCCTGCGGCATCCGGCGACCGTGATCGGCTCCGACGGTCAGGCCCTCGACCCCGGCGGGCCGACCGGTGCCGGCGTTCCCCATCCGCGCTCGTTCGGCTGCTATCCGCGCCTGTTCGCCGACCACGTACGGACCGGGCGGATCCCGCTCGCCGAGGCGGTCCGCAAGTGCACCGGGGCCGCCGCCGCCCGCGCCGGGCTGACCGACCGCGGCGAGCTGGTACCCGGCAAGGCCGCCGACGTCGTCGTGTTCGCCCTGGACCGGATCGGCGACCGGGCCACCTACGCCGACCCCCAGCAGTACCCGGACGGCGTCCGCGCCGTCCTGGTCAACGGGCGGATCGTCGTCCAGGACGGCACCCACCTCGGCGAACGCCCCGGAGAGGTGCTCCGCGCCAAGCAGGAGGACAAGTGATCGACTTTCACACCCACTGTCACCGGCCCGAGCACTGGGGCTGTGAGTGGGAGAAGCACTGGCGGCCGGTGTACGGCCGCGACGCGCACGACTACGGGCCGGAGGAGTACGACCGGGCGATGGCCCCGGTGACGGCGGCGTGCGTGTTCGGCATCCGGGCGACCGCCGCCGGGGTGCTCACGCCGAACGACTTCACCGAGCGTTTCTGCGCCGAGACCTCCACCGAGACGATCGGGTTCATGGCGCTGGACCCGACCGACCCGGACGTGCTCGACCAGCTCGCCGACGGTGTGGCGCGGGGGCTGCGCGGCATCAAGCTGTACCCGGTACTGGCCCTGTTCGACCCGCGCGACGAGAAGCACGACCCGTTCTACCGGGCCGCCGCCGACAACGGGCTGGTCGTGCTCTGGCACATGGGCGCGACGCCGAGCCCGGCCGGCGACCTGTCCGTCAGCAACCCCCTCGTCGTGGACGAGGTGGCGCGGCGGCACCCGGACCTCGTACAGATCATCGCGCACCTCGGCCACCCGTGGCAGCGCGAGACGATCGTGACACTGCGCAAGAACCGGCGCGTGTACTCCGACGTGTCGGCCTCCTGGGCCCGGCCGCTGGACGGCTACCTCGCACTGGCCCGCGCGCAAGAGTGGGACGTCGTGCAGAAGCTGGTGTTCGGCTCGGACTTCCCGCTGTGGACCCCGGCCGAGGCAACCGAGGGCCTGCGGTCGCTCGCGTCCTCCCATCCGTCCGGGTTCCCGCCGATCAAGTCCTCGACGATCGAGTGGCTGCTGGACGGCGACCCGCGGGCCGAGATGGGGCTAGCGTGACACCGCTCGCCGAGCTGGCGACCCCCGCGCTGCTGGTGGACCGTACGAGACTGGAGCGCAACGTCGCGGACATGGCCGCCTCCCTGCGAGGCGCGGGCGTCGCGCTGCGCCCGCACTTCAAGACCTCCAAGTGCCTGGAGGTGGCCCGCCGCCAGCTCGACCATGGCGCGATCGGCTTCACCTGCTCGACGCCGGCCGAGGTACGGCTACTGCAGGACGAGGGAGTCGGCGACCTGCTGTGGGCGCACCAGCCGGTCGGCCCGGCCAAGGTCGCCTTCGCGGTGGAGGCGCTCCGGCGCGGCGGGCTGACGCTCGGGCTGGACTCGGCCGAGGTCGCCGCGCCGCTGGCGTCGAGCGGCGTGACCGTGCCGTTCCTGCTGGAGGTCGACACGGGCCTCGGCCGTACCGGCGTCGACCCGGACCGCGCGGTGGAGACGGCGACGCGGATCGCCGGGCTGCCGGGCCTGGAGCTGCGCGGCGTCATGACCCATGAGGGACACCTGGGCAAACACCGGGACCGTACGGCTCTGGAGGAGGCGGGCCGGCGAGCGGGGCATCTGCTGGCCTCCGTCGTGTCGGACCTGCGCGCGGCCGGGCTCGACTGCCCGATCGTGTCGGTCGGCTCGACGCCGGGCGCGACGTCCGCGCCGTTCGCCGAGGGCGTCACCGAGGCCCGGCCCGGGACCTACGTGTACTACGACTCGGGCCAGGTACGCCTCGGCAGCGCGACGCTCGACCGCTGCGCCCAGACCGTGCTCACCCGGGTGGTCAGCGCGCAGCGGCCGGGCACCGTCATCATCGACGCGGGCGTGAAGGCGATGAGCTCCGACGGCCTCGCGGGCGGCACCCTGGGCACCGTCTGCGACGTGTCCGGCCGGCCGCTGGAGGGCGTGGTGTTCGGCAACGGCAACGAGGAGCACGGCTACCTGACCGGTTCGGGAACGGCGAGCCTGCGCGTGGGCGACCTGCTTCGCGTGGTCCCCAACCACGCCTGCGGCACGACGAACATGTGGAGCCGCCTGCACGTCGTCGAGGACGAGCAGGTCGTGGACCACTGGCCCGTCCACGCGCGCCACTGAACGAGCACGCACACGAACGAGCGGCACCGAGCGATCCGCACCGGAGGAGACGGTGTCCCCAGCTCGTCCGGGGACACCGTCCCTCACCCTCACGACGTGGGGAAGCTCGCCCGTACGTCGATGCGGGAGTACTCCACGTGCCTCGTGAGCGGGTCGGTCCGCAGCGCGGCCTCCGTCAGCGGAAGCAGATCGTGGGTCTCGTTGTAGAGGCGGGAGTAGGCTTCGGCGAAGTTGACCCCGGCCGCCCGGCCGAACTCCCCGTTGCTCGACTCGACCAGCTTGCGCGCGAACAGGCCCGCGTAGCCCTGGCTCTCGAAGCAGTCCATCGCGGCCAGCTTCGTGCCCACGACCGGGGTGATGTCGACGAACAGGTCGTTACGCACCCCGTACAGGCTGAGCCCGTCGGTGACCGCGACCGGCACCGAGGTGAAGAAGACCTGACGGACGTTCGTCTCCGCCCGTCCGTCCAGGTTCTTCAGGTGCGTGGCGGCGCGGCCGAGGGCGGCGAGCGCGGTCATCGTGGCGACCGTGTGGGTGTTGGCGGTCATCGCCGGGTTCTGCGGGTAGTCGCAGATGACGACCTCCGGCCGCTCCCGGGCGATGACCGCGGCGACCTCGTCCACGACCTCCTCGCGCACCACCGCCATCGTGTCGTCGAGGTCCAGGGTGAGCAGTTTCCCGATCCCGACGATCTCGGCGGCGCGTTCGAGCTCGCCCTTCTTGTGCGCCACGATGTCGTCCAGCCCCGCGCCGGCGATCGCCTCGTCGGGTGCCTCCTTGCGCCACTCCTCGGCGTACCGGTTGGCGTGGATGCGCCCGCCGTGGGTGAGGATCAGCGCCACGACCTCGTCACCGGCCGCGGCGTGACGGGCCAGCGTCCCGCCACAGTTGGTGATCGTGTCGGCCGGGTGGGCGTAGATGGTGAGGATCTTCATCGGGCCACCGTGACCGCGCGCGACCAGATCGAGTAGGGCGACGGCGTCGGGTGGGACCAGTTCGCGCCGCGGTCGCCGAAGACCAGCATGCTGTGCGAGCCGGTCGGCAGGAGCACACCGTTCGCGGAGTTCTGGTAGTCCGCCTCGACCGGGCGGGTCCACGTGTGGCCGCTGCCGTCGGGCGAGCTGAGCAGCGCCAGCCCGGGGCGGCCGACCATCAGCACGAGCGGTCCGCCCGGCAGCAGCGACAGCGACGGGTACACGCTCACCACGTTCTGCCTGTCCGGCCCGGCCGCCAGGGGTGTCGCCGCCGACCAGGTCCTGCCGTCGTCGGTGGACCGCGAGACGTACATCGGCAGGTAGCTGCCGATCCGCATGACGATGAGCAGCGACCCGTCCCGGACGCGTTCGAGCGCGCCCTCGCAGAAGCCCTCGTACCCGGCGGCGGTCGTCAGGTTCGGGTTCACCGCGACGGTCGCGTCGAGGGTCCAGTTCACGCCGCCGTCGGTGGACTTCAGCACGATCTGCCGGTACTTGGTGTCGCCCGCGTAGTAACCGTATCCGGACTGGTGGAGCGTGCCGTCCGGGTCCTCCACGGCCGGGTGGACCAGCACGAACCCGCCCTGGGAGTACCCCGGCCGGTCGGTCTGCGTGGAGATCGGGCGCATGGCGGTCGGCGTCGTCATCTGACCCGTACGGGCGGTCCAGGTCGCGCCGCCGTCGTGGGAGACGCTGGAGTCGACCTCGGCCTTGAGGTCGCCGGAGCCCGCGACCATGTACGTGTGGTAGGACACGGCGAGCACATCGCCGTTGCGCAGCCGGGTCAGGTTGAAGGAGGCCGCGTCCGGCATCGGGTTGGCGGCCTGGTCGTCGACCCAGGTCCTGCCCATGTCGTCGGAGTAGGCCATCCGGGTGCCGCTCGTGGTGTTGTTGTCGCCGTGCGCCGGGTAGGCGACCAGCACCCGCCGGCCGGAGCCGTGCGGCTCGATGACGGCGGCGTTGGGCATCTCCACGATGTCCGAGGACTGGTCGATCGTCACCGGCGGCGCGATGGTGAACGGCGCCGTGCCGCCGGGCGGCGGGGTGTTCACCGCCGGGCCGTAGCCGACGTCGTCGAGGTAGACGTCGTCGCCCGTGGGGGCGGTGCCGTCGCTGGAGAACTGGTAGCCGGTGATGTCCGTGAGGGCCCGCACGCCGACCGGTCCGCCGTCGCCGACGTACTTGCCGCCGACGTAGACGTGCGCGGCGCTCATGTCCGCGGGCACCTGGATGTCGATCCTGGTCCACTTGGTGAGCGGCACGGTGCCGGCCGGCGCGACCTGGGTCCAGTTGGCGGCGTCGTACCAGCGGATCCGGCCGTTGCCGTCCACGACGAGGTGGAACGCCGTCTGCTGGGCCGCGACGTCCTTCTGGTGACCGAGGAGGTCGACCAGGAAGCCGTTCGGCAGCGCGGCCGGGTAGGCGTAGAAACTCAGCTCCGCACCCTGCTGCGCCGGCTGTGAGCAGGCGATCTTGGTGATCGCGGTGGTGCTGGGGTCGTACACGCGCAGGGACCGTGCGCTGGCCCGCCCGCGGGTGGAGCTGACCACGGCGGACGCGGCGCCCGACGGGGTGGAGCAGCCGGACGGCACCTGGCCGACCGGGTCGGTCTCATAGGTCCGCACCGTGACGGCGGCGTTCGCCGGGCCCGCGATGAAGCCGGCCGCCGCGACGGCGAGGACGAAGGCGGGCAGGACGTGCAGGAGTCTGGTGGTCCGGGACATCGGCTGTGCCCTCTCTCTCGGCATCCCCCCGGAATACGACACGGAATACCGTTCCATGTCAACGGTATGGTCGGAGCACCCGAGTGAGAGAGGCACTGCGATGCGAACGATCCACCCCGAGCACTTCCCCACGCCGGCCGTCCCGTTGAGCCACGGCGTACGCGCCGGTGACCTGCTGTTCGTCTCCGGCCAGGTCGCCACCGCGGCCGACGGCTCGGTGTTCATCGGTGACTTCGCGGCCGAGGTGAACTCCACCATCGACAACGTCGAGGCCGTCCTCCGGGCCGGCGGAGCGAGCCTGGCCGACGTGGTCAAGGTCAACGCCTACCTGGCGAACGCGACGCTGTTCGCCCCGTTCAACGAGCTGTACGCCCGCCGCATCGGCGACGTGCCGCCGGCCCGGACGACCGTCGTGGTCGACTTCGGCCACCCCGACGTCCGCGTCGAGATCGAGGCCGTCGCCTACCTCGGCGACAAGGACTGACCCCGGCGGGGCCTCCGGGCCGGAGGCCCCGCCGGACCTGGGATGCTTCCGGGCATGTCTCTCACGACCGGCGCGCCCTCCGTCGACCTCGCCCAGGTGTTCCCCGAACTGATCCCGTACGCCCGGACCACCGTCCGGCTGCATCCTCGGCGGGGCGAACCGGGGATGCGCGACAGCCACATCGGCGGTCCGCTGCTGTGGCCGGCCGGCGAGGCATGGCCGGAGTGCACCGACCAGAAGAGCCACGGCGGTGCCGCCGACCCGTACCCGATGGTCCCGATCGCGCAGCTCACCGCCGCCGATGTCCCCGAGGCCGGCTTCCCCGCCGGTACGGATCTGCTCCAGATCCTGTGGTGCCCCGAATGGCACGACCGGCCGCACCCCGAGGGCTGGGGCCAGGCGTGCCGCGTGTTCTGGCGCCGGGCCGCGGACGTCACCGACGTCCTGACCGACCAGCCGGATCCGGAGGAACACTGGGACTACGAGTGGGACATGATCCCCCGGGCCTGCGTCCTTCAGCCGGAACGCGTGGTCGAGTACCCATGGGAGGAAGAGCTCCCCGAGGACCTCCGCGACCGCGTCGCGGCCTGGCCGGCCGAGCGCGACCTGTACGACGACGGCTCCGCCATTCCCGGCTACAAGGTCGGCGGCAGCATGAACTGGTCGGTGAGCGACATGCCCAGGTCGCTGACCTGCCTTGCCTGCGAGGCTCCGCTCGCCCTCCTCCTGCAACTCGACACCTACGAGTGGGCCCTGGGCGCCTGGGGACCGGACGGGGAGCCGCACCGGTTCTGGCCGCTGGAGGAACGCCACCTGGAGCGGGAGGACCCGGAGTTCGACCTGGCACGGCAGCCGGTCGGGATGACGGTCGGCCGCGCCGGCCACGGGGGCCTGTTCGTCTGCTCCGCCGACCCCGCGCACCCGCCGCGCTATTTCACCCAGTAGAGCGTGCCGGTCACGGCTCCCCGGCCGGGGTGAAACCGGCCGGGCGCAGGGAACGGTGCACGATGCGCAGGGCCGCGTCGAAGTCCGGGTCGGAGGTCAGGCCCTCGGCGGCGGCGCGCAGCTCCGCGACGTACCGCTCCCGCTGCTCCTCGGTGAACTCCCCCGACGGCCCGGACACGCTGATCGCCGCCAGGCACTCACCGCCGATCAGCAGGGGCACGGCGACGCACCGCAGGCCGCCGCTGCGCTCGTTGTCGTCCAGCGCGTAGCCGCGCTCGCGCGTCAGCGCCAGCTCCTCGGTCAGCGCCTCCAGCGTCGTGATGGTGGCCTCGGTGAAGGCCGGGAACGGCTCGTCCGGCGTCGAGGCGGGCACCTGCGCGGGGTCGGTGTGCGCGAGCAGCACCTTGCCCAGGCCCGTGCAGTACGCGTGGTCGCGCGTGCCCGGAGGCGCCATGAACCGCAGCGGCCGGTCCGGCTCGGTCACGCAGATGTGCAGCACCTGCGAGCCGTCCAGCACGCCGAGGTTGGCGGTCTGGCCGGTCCGGTCCGCCACCGGCCGCAGGTAGCGCCCGGCGACCTCGGACAGGTCCAGCGAGGAGACGTAGGCCGTCGCCAGCCGCTGCACCTTGTGGCCCAGCCGGTAGGAGGGCCGGTCGTCGACCCGCACGGCGTACTCCAGCTCGCACAGCACGCTGAGCAGCCGTACGAGGGTGCTCTTGGGCAGCGCGGTGGACTCGCTGAAGTCGCCCAGTGTGGGCGGCTCGGGCCGCATGGCCATCTGTTCGAGCAGTGCGAGGCCGCGGGCCAGAGCGTTGGCGTGGTAGTTCGCCGACGCGGGACGCGCATCGTCGATCGGCGCCTGCTTGCGGCGCGATGTAGCGGCCACCTGATCTGCCTCCTGCACGGGCGGTACGGTCGAGGAACGGGGAGCGGGATCCCGGTCAGGGGACCACCGCGACCTCATTGTCGGGGAAGTGACAGGCGCTGGCATGGCCATCGCCCGTACGGCCGGTCAGCGCGGGTGTCTCGGTGGCGCAGACGTCCTGCGCCTTCCAGCATCGGGTACGGAACCGGCATCCGGAGGGCGGATCGCTGGGATCGGGCACATCGCCGGTCAGCGTGATGCGCTCGCGTTCGCCGCGCAGCTCCGGGTCGGGCACCGGGATGGCCGACAGCAGCGCACGCGTGTAAGGGTGCCGCGGCGCCGTGAAGACCTGGTCGCGGGTGCCGATCTCCACGATCGTGCCGAGGTACATCACCGCGATCCGGTGCGAGATGTGCCGCACGATCGACAGGTCGTGAGAGATGAACACGTACGCCAGCCCGAGCGTCCGCTGGAGCCGGCGCATCTGGTTGACCACCTGGGCGCGGATCGACACGTCCAGGGCGCTGACCGGCTCGTCCAGCACGAGCAGCTTCGGGTCCAGGGCCAGAGCGCGGGCCAGCCCGACGCGTTGCCGCTGGCCGCCCGAGAACTCGTGCGCGTACCGGTTCTCGTACTCCGCCGACAGACCGACGAGGTCGAGGAGCTCCCGCACCCGCGCCGGGCCCCCGTCGCGGTAGAGGCCGTGGACGCGCAGCGGCTCGGCGACGATGTCGTGCACGGTCATCCGCGGCGACAGTGAGGAGTGCGGGTCCTGGAACATGATCTGGATCTCGCGGCGCAGCGCCCGCAGCCGGCCGCCCTGGGCCGCGGTCAGGTCCTCGCCCCGGTAGAGGATCCGGCCGCCGGTCGGCTCCAGCAGCCGGACGATCATCCGGCCGGTCGTGGACTTGCCGCACCCGGACTCCCCGACGACGCTCAGCGTCTCCCCCGCGTTCAGCGTGAAGTTGACGCCGTCGACCGCCCGGATGTCGCCCTGGTGCCGGCGCAGCACGCCGCCTCGGATCGGGAAGTACTTGCGCAGGTTCTCCACCCGCAGCAGTTCCTCGCGCTCGGTCTCCGTGCTCACCCGGCCTCCTTCCCCGCCGCGTACAGCGCCAGGCCCTCGTCGAGCTCGTCCGCGTAGTGACACGCGCTGCGCCGCCCGTCGCCGAGGTCGTACGGCTCGGGCCGCTCGGTGCGGCACCGCTCGCGGGCCATCGGACAGCGCGGGTGGAACGCGCACCCGCTCGGCGGATCGATCATGTTGGGCGGGCTGCCGGGGATGGACAGCAGCTCGCCGTCCAGGTCCGCGCGCGGCACGCTCGACAGCAGCCCCACGGTGTAGGGGTGCCGCGGCCGGGCGAACAGCGCGCGCACGTCGGCCTCCTCCACGATCCGCCCGGCGTACATCACGATCACCCGGTCGGCCAGCTCGGCGACGACACCCAGGTCGTGGGTGATGAGGATGGTCGCCGCACCGGTGTCGCGCTGCGCGGTGCGCAGCAGGTCGAGCACCTGCGCCTGGATGGTGACGTCCAGTGCGGTCGTCGGCTCGTCGGCGATGAGCAGGTCCGGGTCGTTCGCGATGGCCATGGCGATCATCGCGCGCTGGCGCATGCCGCCGGAGAACTCGTGCGGGTACTGGCCGTAGCGCTTGTCCGCGTCCGGCACGCCGACCTCGCGCAGCAGCGCGACGACACGGGCCCGCGCCTCGTCGGCGCCCAGGTCGTGGTCGTGCAGCCGCAGCGCCTCGGCGATCTGGCGGCCCACCGTCATGACCGGGTTCAGCGCGGTCATCGGATCCTGGAAGATCATCCCGACCTCACCGCCGCGGATCTCGCGAAGCCGTTCGCCGCTCGCCGCCCGCAGGTCCTCGCCGCGCAGCAGGACGCGGCCCTCGCGGATGATGCCGGGCGGGGTGCGGACCAGGCCGAGGATCGACATCGCGGTCACGCTCTTCCCCGAGCCCGACTCGCCGACCACGGCGACGATCTCGCCGGCGCGCACGGTGAGGCTGACGCCGTCGACGGCGTGCACGAGGCCGTCGTCGGTGTCGAAGTCCACGACGAGGTTCTCGATGGACAAAAGCGGGGCATCGGTCATGGGCGTCCTCCTCCTCACGTCCGCCGGGGGTCGACCGCGTCGCGCAGGCCGTCGCCGATGAAGTTGACCGCCAGCACCGTGACGGCGACCGCCAGGCCCGGCGGCAGCCAGAGCCACGGCATGTTCGAGATGACCGTCAGGCTCTGCGCGTCGGTGAGCATGTTCCCCCAGCTCGCGGCGGGCGGCTGCACGCCCAGGCCGAGGAAGGACATGGTGGCCTCCAGGCCGATCGCCTGCGCCACCGCGAGGGTGGCGACGACGCTGACGGGCGGCAGCGCCGCGGGGACGATGTGGCGGCGCATCAGCCACAGCGGTCCGGCGCCGGCCGCGCGCGCGGCCTGGACGTACTCCTGTTCGCGCACCGCCAGGGTGACGCCGCGGACCAGCCGCCCGCACTGGGGCCACTGGAACAGGCCGATGGCGATGACCATCGCGGTGACGCTGGGCCCGATGACACCCGCGATCACCACCATGACGACGAGCGACGGGAAGGACATGAACACGTCCGCGAGCCGCATCGCCGTCTGGTCCACCCAGCCGCCGAGCAGGCCGGACAGGCTGCCCACGATCGTGCCGACCACGACGGCGAGCAGCGCGGCGGCGATGCCGACGCCGAGCGAGACCCGGCCGGCGTACAGCAGGCGCGCGAGGACGTCGCGGCCGGTGGCGTCGGTGCCGAGCCAGTGTCCGCCCGAGGGCGCGGCGCGGGTGGCGAACAGGTCGGTGGCGTTCGGGTCGTGCCCGGAGATCGGGCCGGCGAACACCGCCGCGAGCACGATCAGCAGGAGCACGACCGCACCGGCCACGGCCATCCGGTGGCGCAGGAACCGGCGCAGCGCCCG
The DNA here is from genome assembly GCF_039541955.1 of Actinoallomurus oryzae. Classification (NCBI taxonomy): domain Bacteria; kingdom Bacillati; phylum Actinomycetota; class Actinomycetes; order Streptosporangiales; family Thermomonosporaceae; genus Actinoallomurus; species Actinoallomurus oryzae. The sequence goes on from NZ_BAABHF010000045.1 coordinate 220,372, forward strand.
GCGGCCCGGCGACCGGCGCGCGACCTCGGGCGCCGGCGCTTCCAGCTCGATCGCGCTCATCCGAGCCTCACCCTCGGGTCGACCAGTGTGTACAGAACGTCGGCGAGCAGGCTGGAGATCAGCACCAGCACCGCGATGATCAAGGCGAACCCGATGATCACCGAGTAGTCGTGCCGGCCGACCGAGCTGACCGCGAGCTGCCCCATGCCCGGCCAGGCGAAGACCTGCTCGATGACGACCGCGCCGGCGAGCTGCTGCGGCAGGTTCGCGGCGACATAGGTGAGCACCGGGATCAGGGAGTTGCGCAGCGTGTGCCGCACCACGACCCGGCGCCGCGTCGCGCCCTTGGCCTCGGCGGTGCGCACGTAGTCGGCGCCCAGCTCGGTGATCATGCTGCTGCGGACGTACCGCATGTACGGCCCTGAGTTGGCGAATCCCAGGATCAGTGCGGGCAGCACCAGGTGCCGGAGGGAGTCGACCAGGCTCGGCGCGCTCGGGTCGGAGATGCCCGACGACGGCAGGATCGGGAACTTCACCGTGAAGAGGTAGATGGCGATCAGCGCCAGGAAGAACGCGGGGATCGACACCGAGCCGAGGCTGACCACGGTCGCGGCGTAGTCGACTCTGCTGTTGCGCCGCAGCGCGGCGACGATGCCCAGCGGGAAGGCGATCACCAGCGACAGCAGCAGACCGGTGCCCATCAGCTCGATCGTCGGGCCGAACCGCTCGCCCAGCAGCGACGTCACCGACCGGCCGTTGACCAGGGAGTACCCGAAGTCACCGTGGAGGGCGTCGGTCAGCCAGTGCCAGTACTGCACGACCAGCGGCTGGTCCAGGCCCAGCTCGTGCCGCTTGGCGGCGATGAAGGCCGCGCTCCCCGCGTTGAGCTGGTCCGGCGGCACCATCATCGCGATCGGGTCGCCGGGCGCCTTGTGCACCAGCCAGAAGATCACGACGGTGATGAGGAAGAAGACCAGGATGTTGATCAGCAGGCGGCGGATGATGTAGGCGCCCATCGTCCTCCCCTCGTGGGTACGGCCAGGCCGCGCGGCGTCGTCGGCGCGCGGCCCGCCGAGATCGGTACCGTCGTCACAGGGACCAGCCGGCCGGGTTCCAGAAGGCGCTGTCCTGCGAGCCGGGCGCCTGGAATCCCTTGATCCGCTTGTTCACCGCCCACAGACCCGTCGGGTCGTAGAGCCACATCAGGTCGGCCTGGGAGTTCTCCTCCAGTACGGCCTGGTCGTACAGCGCCTTGCGCTGCGCGGCGTCGGCGGTGCCGTTGGCCTTGGCCATCTGGTCGTCCAGCTTCTTGTCGCAGAACCAGACGATGTTGCCGCCCTTGGGGTACTGCTGGTCGCAGGCGGTGATCACATTGACGTTCCACGAGTCGACCGCGTAGTTGCCGCCGCCGTAGAGCGTCATGTCGTAGGACTTCTTGTCGTAGGTCGGCGCGATCTGCGCGGCCTGGACCTGCTTGAGCTTGACCTTCACGCCGACCGCGGCGAGCTGGCTCTGCACGATCGTGGTGGTCGAGTCACGGTCGCGCTGGCCGGGCACCCACTGCAGCTCGACGGTACGGTTCGGGTCCCAGCCGGCCGCGGCGAGCAGCGACTTGGCCTTCTGGGGGTCGTAGCCGTACTCGTTGATCCCGGACGGGGTGTTGCCGGCGAAGAAGTCGGAGTTCTGCACGGTCGCCTTGCCACCGAGCACCTTGTCGACGAGCGCCTTGCGGTCGATGGCGTACAGGAACGCCTGGCGTACGCGGACGTCCTTGAAGGAGGACTTGGTCTGGTTGAGCGCGATGCGGACGAACCCGGCGCCGGGCTTCTCCTGCACGGCGACGTCGTCGAAGCCCTGCACGGTCTTGAGGTCGGCCGGGGAGAACGACGCGATGTCGATGCCGCCGTTGCCGAGCTGGGCGGTCGCCACGTCCGAGGTCATCGGCTTGAGGTAGACGTCCTTGATCTTCGCCGGCGAGGGGTAGCCCGGGTTGGCGGTGACATGGACGTACTGGTTGGTCTTGTAGTCCACGAACTTGTACGGCCCGAGCGTCGCCGTCGGCGCGCGGAAGTAGGAGTTCTTGGCGACCTGGGCGACCGGCACGTCACCGAGGATGTGCTTGGGCATGACGTACGCGGTGCCGATCTGGGCGAGCAGCCCGATGTCCGGCTTGGTCGCCTTGATGACGAAGGTGGCGTCGTCCGGCGCGCTGAAGCCGGAGATGGCCTTGGCCTTGCCGGACACGAAGTCGCTGACGCCCTCGACGGCGGTGTAGCTGCCCGCCGTGGCGCTGGTGCTCTTCGGGTCGGCCAGTAGCCGGTAGCTGAACAGCACGTCCTGGGAGGTGAACGGCTGCCCGTCGCTCCACTTGAGCCCCTGGCGCAGGTGGAACGTGAAGGTCTTGGCGTCGCGGGAGACGTCGTAGCTCTGGGCGAGCTGCGGCTGGAGCTTGTAGTTCGGGTCGACGGCCAGCAGGCCCTGGTCGAGGAACGACATCACCTGGTTGTCCGGGCCGCTGGAGGGGGCCAGCGGACTGAAGATCCCGGCCGGTTCCTGGTAGAGGTAGACGTTGATAGCGCTTTTACCGGACGCACCGCCGGAGCCCGAGTCCGCCGCCGGACCGGTGCAAGCGGCGGCCGAAACGGCCGCGAGAACGGCGACGCCGAAGGCGCCGTATCTGAACCGTCTTGCCATCGCAACCTCGCAAAGTCGGTCTGTTCATGGGGAACCGGGGGGTCCGCACCGACATGGAACGAAATTTCACGTACACAATGAAGGTGCGGAGTCCCCCACGTCAAGAGGGCATCGTGGCCGATCAGGGGGTTTTCGGCCCCATCAGGCCGACGGCACCCAATAGGAGTACAGATCCGTCCCGGTGAGGTGGAACCGAAACTGCACCTGGCGGCCGGACAGCGACGCGAGCGTCCTGCCGCCCTTCCACCTCACCGTCGCCGCGTACTGGTCGCCGGTGACCGGTAGCGCGTCGCTTTCGGCGTAACCGGAGATCGGGCTGCCGGTCGCGGCGTCGAGCACCTCGACGGTGAGCGAGCCACGGGAGTGCACGACGGCGTTCACCTTGAGCGTGTCGCCGTGGAAGACGACCGGCTTGGTGGTGAGCTCGCCCGGCTCGCCGGTACCCGGCCTGGAGGCGTTGGTCAGCGACACGAAGCCGTCGCGCCGCCACGTCGCCATGCCGGTCTGGCCGACGTAGGCGTCGGGGTCGGGCGCGGTCTGGTCCTGACCGCCGTGCCCGGCGTTGAACGCGCCGTAGTACATGATGATCGTCCGGTCCGTCACCAGCGCGTTGGAGGAGGTGTAGAGCGCGCCGTCGTCCCAGGCCCCGGGGTCGCCGGGCCGCAGGACCGGGTCGCGTACGGGACGGCTCCAGTCGGTCAGGTCACGCGAGGAGGCGACCTGCGGCAGCACCGGTCCGGCGCCGGCCGACGACTGGGACCCCGTGGTGTAGTCGGTGGTCAGGAAGACCCACGGGATGCCGACATAGGTGCTCTCGTACGGCAGCACCGGCATGCCGTAGATCTGCCCCTCCAGCCCGTTCAGGGCCTCGGCCGCGCCGTCGTCGGCGTAGTCGCCGGCCACCGCGAGCTGGGGTGTGCTCCAGGTGAGAAAGTCCTTGCTGGTCGAGACGAACGCCGCGCGGTCGTAGATGCCAGGCGTGCGCGAGGTGAACATCCGCTTCTTGATGGTGGCGATGTACCGCTTGGTACGCGGATCCCAGGTCACCTGCGAGACGTCGCCGTCGAGGAGGGCCGGCCTGTCCTCGCCGAGCGTCCAGTTGTAGCCGTCCTTGGAGAAGTACACGTAGTAACCGAGCGTCTGGTTGACCACGCCCGAGTGGAACTGCATCAGGGCGAACCGCCGGTCCGGGCTCGCCTCCGGGTTGTACGCGACGGTGCCGCCGCCGGCGATGACGATGTTGGTCTTGGACGCCGGGATGTCCTTGTAGCCGACGCTCCCCCGGCCCAGCGGTTTGGTCCACTTCCTACCGTCACGGCTTTCGGCGTAACACAGGTAGTAGCCGGGCGCGACGTCGTTGTTGCAGTCGTACCAGAGCCGGTAGACACCCCCGATCTTGAACACCGAGCCGTAGGTGTAGGCCGACGACTCCCACGGACGGTCGGGCCGGATGACCGGCTCGGGCAGCTTCTTCGCCGGATGGACGACCCGGCCGACGTCCTTGGAGGAGGCGATCCGGTAGTCGTCGAGGAAGAGCTCCCGCGCCGGCCCGAGGTTCGGGTCGTAGGCCTGCGGCGCCTCGGCGAGGTTCACCTCGTCCCAGTACGAGACGCCCTCGTCCCCTGCGGCGACGCGCACCGTCACGTGTGCGGCGCCGGCCGGCGCGACGCCGGAGACCGTGACGGTCTGCCAGTCCGTGCTCGGCTCCGGCGTGGCGACGTGGTCGCCCAGGTCCTTGCCGTCGAAGCCGGTGAAGCCGAGCGAGAGCGCCGCCGGCTTGCCGCTCTTGCCCTTGACCTTGGCCGACAGGCGGTACTCCCGGCCCGCGGCGGCGACGATCCGGTCGCTGGAGACGGTGACCGCGTCGCCCCGGTCGTTCACCTCCAGGGAGCCGAGCCCCGCCGTGCGGTACGCGGAGAGGTTCACGATGTTCGCGCCGGCCTCGTCGCCCTCGACGGACCAGCCGATCGGATGGCCGGCGCGGTCGCCGGCGTCGAAGCCGGCGTTCGGCACCAACGTCATGGCCTTGCCGGGGTCGGTGCCGGGCGGCGTCTGGCCGCCCGCTGCGGCGGGCCGGTACGCCACGAACGCACCGAGCATGACCGTCACCAGGGCGACCGGCGCGACACGTCGTCGTACCGCCGCCCGGCCAGCGCGTTGAACCATGAACGACCTCCTGTGGGCCGGGTCCGGGGCGCTCAGAGTGGTGTGGAATGTCATTCCATGTCAAGACTTCAGGCCTTGACATGGAATGCCTTTTCATGGAGAAACGGTGCACCCGGCGCGACCGGGATCCCCCGACCGAAGGTGGGAGGCCATGGTGCGATGGCACGCCCGGCGGAGGGCCCGGCTGGGCCTCGGTGCGGCGCTCGTGAGCGGCTCCGTCGTCGCGTTACCGGTCACCGCGTACGCGACGTCGTGGACCGGCATGCGGCTGGTCCCCAATGCCGGTTTCGAGGAGAGCGACTCGTCGGCGGCCCGGTGGACCACGGACGGCGCCGTCTCCGTCGTCGCCTCCCCGGCCCACTCCGGCCATGGCGCGGCTCGCATCGCCGACGCCTCCGCGACCGCGGGCGCGAGCCTGCGCAGCGAGCACCTCGCGGCCTCCCCCGGTGAGGAGCTGACCGCGAGCATCTGGATGGATCGGATCTCCGGACAGGGCGGCCATTTCTACCTGGAGTTCTGGAACGCCGAGGGCTCCCGCGTCGCCGCGGTCAGCACCGCGGCCGGCGCGGCCACGGGCTGGCAGCAGGTCATCGCGCGCGGCGTGGTGCCGGACGACGCGGTCACCGCGACCGTCCTCGCCTACAGCACCGTCGCCGACCAGGGCACGACGCTGTGGGACGACGTCGCCGTCGCCACCACGCCGCCTCCGGCGCGGCGCGTGCCGAACGCCGGGTTCGAGGAACGGCGCGAGGGCACCCGCCCGACCGAATGGACCGTCTTCGCGCCGGGCGGCTCGGCCACGGTCGTCACCTCGGGCGCGCACTCCGGTCTGCGAGCACTCAAGATCACCGACAGTTCCACGACCGCCGAGGTGTCCGCGCTCAGCCGCGCCGTGCCGGTCACCACCGGCGAGACGATCACCGCTTCCGCCTGGGCCTCGGGCGGCACCGGCGCGCTCTACCTGGAGTACCGCCGCGCGGACGGCAGCCGTATCGAGCCGCCGACTCGCGTCGACGTCGGCGCGGGGAGCGGCTGGACGAAGGTGACCGCGTCCGCGGCCGTGCCGAGCGGCGCCACGACCACCACCGTGCGGCTGTACGACGACCAGGCCTCGACGGGCACGACTCTCTGGGACGACGTCGTCCTGCGGTCGAGCCAGGACGCGGCGTACGCCGAGGCGGTCGGCACCGGCGCGGTGCTGTTCGTGGGCGACCAACGCGTCGAGTCCTACTCCGGTCTCACCCGCGTGGTGCACCCCGGCACCAAGACCGGCGACCCGGCCCTGGCGAGCGTCGGCGCCGGAGTCGTGCTGAACGGCGGGACCTGGGACGCCAACCCCCGGCTGAGCGGCACCGTGCTGCCCGCGCCCGGCGGCGGCTACCGCATGTGGTACACGGCGGCCGACGGCTCGGCCTGCGGCTACTGCACCGGCTACGCCGAGAGCACCGACGGCGTCCGCTGGGACCGGTCGACGGCGACCCACTCGGTCTACCCGTACGGCCCCGGCGGCGTCGTGGCGAACCCGGCCTCCACCGGCCCGCGCTACTTCATGCTGCACGCCCACGGTCCGGGCAGCCCGCAGCCGAACCGCTACTACGCGGCCCAGTCCGACGACGGGAGGACCTGGACGGAGATGAACTCCGGCGAGCCGGTCCTGAACGGCTGGGACGTCGTCAACGTGACCTACGACCCGGACACGTCCCGGTTCGTCGCGATGTCGAAGCAGTATCCGGTGAACTACGCCGCGAACACCAACCCGGCCGGGCCGCGCACCGTGTGGATGTCGACGAGCACCGACTTCGTTCACTGGACGTCGCCGCGCCCGTCGTTCGCCGCCGACCCGCGCGACGACGCCGCGATCACCGACCCGGCGCCGTCCGGACAGGCGCGCTGGTCGGAGGTCTACGGCATGCCCGCGATCCGGTACGGCGAGCAGTACCTCGGCCTGCCGTGGGTCTTCGATATCACCGACAGCCCGGCGCCCCTGGCCGATCCAGGCCCCGACAAGGGGCGCCAGCACGTCGAGCTCGCCTCCTCCCAGGACCTGCTGACCTGGAGCCGCCCGAGCCGCGCGAACCTCATCACGCCCGGCGCGGCCGGCTCCTGGGACTGGGGCTGGGACATGACCGGCACCACCCTGCTGACCGTCGGCGACCAGGTGCGGCTCTACTACGCGGCGTTCGCCGGCCAGCACAGCTGCTCGGCCGCCGACGTGTCCGCCGGGCTGTGCACGACGCCGTTCGGCAACGCCCGCGTCGGCCTGGTGACCTGGCCGAAGGACCGGTTCGAGTCCTTCCACGCGGGTACGGGCGGCGGCGAGGTCACCACGCGCACGCTCAGCCCTTCGGGCACCCGGCTCACGGTCAACGCCGCCCCCGGCTCCGGCGCCCTGCGGGTCGAGGTTCTCGACGCCGACGGGAACCCGGTGCCCGGCTACACCGCCGCCGACGCGACGCCGATCACCACGGACACGCTCGGCACGACGGTGAGCTGGGGATCGAAGACGACCCTGCCCACCGGGCCGATCCGGCTGCGGTTCGACCTGACGGCGGGCGACCTGTACTCGTACACGATCGACTAGGAGGGGCAGTGACGGCGCTCCGGCCCACGGGAACCGGGTTCGACCCGGACACCGCGACCTGGTTCCTGCACACCCCGAACACCACGTACGCCCTGCGGCTCACCGACGGCCGCCTGGCGCACGTCTACTGGGGCGCCGCCCTCACCGACGCGGAGGCCGCCGCGCTGCCGGTGCGGGCCGAGTCGGGGGCCCGGCAGCGGGGCAGCACCAGCTTCGAGGCCCGCTACGACGGCACCGAGGAGTACGCCTGGGACGGCGGCGTGCGGTACGGCGTGCCGTCGTTGCAGGTCCGGTTCGCCGACGGCGCGCGCGGCCTCGACCTAGAACCCGTCGGCGACGAGATCACCGTGGACCGGCTGACGATCCGGCTGCGCGACCGGCACTACCCCGTGGAGGTGGCCCTGCGCTACCGCCTGCGGCCCGACTCCGACGTGCTCGAACGCTCCGTGTCGCTGACGAACCTCGGCGACGCCGAACCGATCGAGGTGCTGCGGTTCGACGCGGCCTCCTGGGCGCTGCCGCACCGCGACGACTACCGGCTGTCCCACGTCACGGGCATGTGGGGCGCGGAGACCCGGCTGCGGCGGGAGGCAGCGGCCGCCGGCGAGACGGTCTTCACCAGCCGGCGGGGCATCACCAGCCACCACGCCAACCCCTGGGTCATGGTCGACGACGGCACGGCCGGCGAGGAGCACGGCGAGGTGTGGAGCGTCGCGCTCGCGTGGAGCGGCTCGTGGCGCATGACCGTGCAGCGCACACCGCTCGGGCGGCTGTCGGTCTCCACCGGGTTCGGGCACGACGGGATCTCCTGGCGGCTCGCGCCCGGCGAGCGGCTGGACAGCCCGGTCAGCGCCGGGATGTTCACCGCCGGCGGGTTCGGCGCCGCGAGCCGTGCCTGGCACTCCCACGTACGGCGGCACGTCCTGCCGCACCCGGAGGAGACCCGCCCGGTCCTGTACAACTCCTGGGAGGCGACGTTCTTCGACATCGACGTCGCCCGGCAGTCGGCGCTGGCCACCCGGGCGGCCGAGCTCGGCGCGGAGCTGTTCGTCGTGGACGACGGCTGGTTCCGGCCGTACCAGGACGACCGCGCCGGCCTCGGCGACTGGCGGGTCAACCCCGATCTGTTCCCCGACGGGTTCGCGCCGCTGGCCGAGCACGTGCGCTCGCTCGGCATGGGGTTCGGGATCTGGGTCGAGCCGGAGATGGTCAACCCCGACAGCGACCTGTACCGGAGTCACCCCGACTGGGTGCTGCACCAGCCGCACCGCGCCCGTACGGAGCTGCGGAACCAGCTCGTGCTCAACTTCGGCCGCGACGACGTACGCGCGTGGGCGGGCGGCTGGCTGCACGGGCTCGTACGCGACACCGGCGCCGTGTTCCTCAAGTGGGACATGAACCGGACGTTCAGCGAGGCCGGCTGGCCGGGGGCGGCGGACCCGGACCGGCTGTGGATCGAGCACACGCGCGGCGTCCACCTGGTCATGGACCGGCTGCGCGCCGCCTGGCCGGACCTGCGCATCGAGTCGTGCAGCGGCGGCGGGGGCCGCCTGGACCTGGCCATCCTCGCGCGCACCGACCAGGTCTGGGCCTCGGACAACACCGACGCGTCCGACCGGCTCCGCATCCAGCACGGCTTCACCCAGCTCTACCCGCCCGGCGTGCTGGAGGCGTGGGTGACCGACAGCCCGAACACCGTCACCGGGCGGCGGACGCCGCTCGCGTTCCGCTTCCACGTGGCGATGACCGGGGTGCTCGGGCTGGGCGGCGACCTGGCCGCCTGGTCCGACGACGAACGCCGCGAGGCGGCCTCACTCGTCGCGCTGTACAAGCGGATCCGCCCGCTCGTGCAGCAGGGCCGGCTCTACCGGCTGCGCCCGCCGGACGCCGACGGGCTGTGCGCGCTGCAGTTCACCGGCGACGACGATGTCGTGGTGTTCGCCTTCCGCGAGACGCCGCGGATGGGCTTCGGCGTGCCGCCGCTGCCACTGGCCGGCCTGCCGCGGTCCGCCCGCTACCGGGACACGAGCACCGGGGCGGAGTACGACGCGGGCGTGCTGACCCACCACGGCCTGCCGCTGGACCTGCCCCGCGGCGAGTACGCCAGCACCGTCGTCCACCTGGAACGCCGTCGGCGACCGTAACGGCAACCTGATCGAGTGCCACTGTGGCGACGGCGTCCTCACCGAGGTCCGACAGTTGCACGCCGGACCTCTACACCAGTTGACGGGGGCGACGTCCGCCTGCCGCGCCGATTCGGTCCGATCGCCATCGCGTTCAGGGGTTGACGACCACCATTTTTCCCTTGGCCTGGCCGGCTTCCATCACGCGGTGCGCCTCACGGATCTCCTCGAAGCGGAACACGCGCGACGGCTTGGCCCTGAGCCGGCCGGCCGCGACCCGCTCGGCGATCGTCTGCAGGGGCACGTCCGACAGCGGGAAGCCGGGGGTGCCGAAGACGAAGCTCGCGAAGAAGGTCAGGTAGACGCCGCTTGCCATCTGCTCCAACGGGTTGAAGTCGCGGATCGGGTCGAGGCCGCCGAGCCAGCCGGCCAGGCAGGCGCGGCCGCCGCGCCGTAGGAGCCGCAGGGAATCGAGGATGGTGCTGTTGCCCACCAGGTCGAGTACCGCGTCCAGCCGCCCGGCCTCCGCGATTCGCCCGGCGAGCTCGGGCTGCTCGCGTTCGGCGCGTTGCGCGCCGAGCTCCTCCAGCATGGCGAAGCGCTCGGGGTTACGCGTGGTGGCGATGACCCGTGCGCCCGCGTCGACCGCGAGGTTGATCGCGGCCTGGCCGAACGCGGAGGTCGCGCCCCGGATGAGCAGTGTCCGGCCTCGGGCGATCTCCAGGTTGCGGAACAGGCATGTCCACGCGGTCGCGTAGGTCTCCGGGATGGCGGCGAGGACCTCCCAGGGGAGATCGGACTCGATCAGGGCCACGTTCGACACCGGCGCCCGGGTGTACTCGGCGTAGCTGCCGTCGATGGTGCGCCCCAGGCCGCCCATCAGCGCCGCGACCTTGGCACCGACGGGGAACTCACCGCCCGGGCAGGCCTTCACCAGGCCCACGCACTCGATGCCGCTCACCCTCGCGGCCTCGGCCCATTCGCCCCTGCGCATATGCATCTCGGCGTGGTTTATGCCGAATGCCTTGATGTCGATGACGACATGCCCCTCGATGGGCTCGGGGTCCGGAATTTCGGTGTAGACCAGGCAGTCCGGTCCCCCGAATTCCTCGATCACGATGGCACGCATCACAGCCCTCCAGACGAGGCCCACCGGCGCTGGACCTCCGTTCTATCCGGCGGTCACGGCCTCGGAGTGACGACGCGCCCGACACTTGGTCAGCCGATGAAGGAGCCCGGACCGAAGCGGCCCCACGCGATGAATGCCGCGAGCGCGAGGTAGAGCAGGTTCAGCATCACGAACCCGGCCTCTCTCCGCCGGCCGTGAGTGATCATCGCACCGACCATCAGCAAGACCCAGCAGACGGCGGTCACCGGCACCAGAACCGGTGCGATGCCGACCATCGCGGGCAGGATCAGGCCCGCCGCGGCCAGGAGTTCCAGGATGCCGAGGGCCTTGACGAAGCCGACGCCGGCGTCTTCGGTCCATCCCCCACCACGGGCCGCGGCCAGTTTCTCCTTGGGCACGAACGTCTTGCTGATACCGCCGGTCAGGGCCACCACGGCCAGCAGTCCGGCGCAGATCCACAGGGCGAGATTCATGAGATGTCTCCTTCGTGCGTTCTCGTACACGAGGTGCCGGTGCCGCGACCTTTGTGACAGCTCATGCGTGTGACGTGCACCATAGGCGGATGGCGACCGCCGGCCGGCCGTGATGTGATCCTGTTTCGTCCCCTCGCCGGTCTGCCGGGCCGCCCCGAAGTGGGGTCCGGCGTCCCGCGGGGGGCAGGCGAGGGTGACGGATGAGGAGCCACCGATGGCGGAGCAGGACGCGGCACCCGGCGCGGGCGTGAGCGGTGCCGCCCGCCCGGACCCCGCCACCGAGGCGTTCGTCGCCCACCGGAACCTGCTGTTCACCGTCGCCTACGAGATGCTCGGCTCCGTCGCCGACGCCGAGGACGTCGTGCAGGAGACCTGGCTGCGGTGGACCGAGATCGACCTCGACACGGTGCGCGACCGGCGGGCGTACCTGGTGCGCGTCACCACCCGCCAGGCGCTCACCCGGATGCGCACGCTCCGCCGCCGCAAGGAGACCTACGTCGGCCCCTGGCTGCCCGAGCCGCTGCTGACCGCGCCCGACGTCGCCGATGACGTCGAGCTCACCGACAGCATCTCGATGGCGATGCTGCTGGTGCTGGAGACGCTCCCGCCGACCGAGCGGGCGGTTTTCGTGCTGCGCGAGGTGTTCGAGCTGGAGTACGACGAGATCGCCGAAGCCGTCGGCAAGAGTCCCGCCGCGGTCCGCCAGATCGCCCACCGCGCGCGGGCCCACGTCGCCGCGCGCCGACCACGCGACGTCGTCTCCCCGGCCGAGACCCGCGCCGCCCTGCAGGCCTTCCAGCGGGCGGTCGAGACCGGCGACCTGCAGAGCCTGCTCGACATCCTCGCGCCGGACGTCGTCGCCCTGAGCGACGGCGGTGGGCTCAAGCAGGCCGTGAGACGGCCCGTCGTGGGGGCCCGCAAGGTGGCTCGTCTGCTGGCCGCCGGGCTGGACCTGGTCGGTGCCCAGATATCGCTCGAGCCGGTGCGGATCAACGGCGCCCCGGGTCTCGTCCTGCGGCTCGACGGAGAGATCGACGGCGTCATGGCGGTGCGGGTCGAGGGCGGCCTCGTCACCGGCCTGTACTTCATGCGCAACCCCGAGAAGCTGTCAGGCATGGCGCGGGAGGTCGCGGTGGGCCGCTGAGTCCCCGGTTCGCCGCACGGGGAACAGAAGAAGCCCCTGGCCGACGCCGGCCAGGGGCCCTCCTATGTGATCCCTACATCAGTCGTTGTCCGACGACGGGATGTAGGCGCCGGGGACCTTGTCCGGCGCGTAGATCTTCGTCTCGCCCGGGTAGGGCTTGGCGAACCCGTGCGTCTGGTACCACGTGAAGTGGTTCATCTGCTCGGGGTTGGCGGAGTCCGCCTTGGCGAGCGGCCCGGTGAAGTGCTGCTGTGACTGCCACTTCTGCCACTGCGCCGCTACCTGCTGCTCGGCCGCCGGCACCTTCGTCGTCGTCGGCGCGGGCGCGGCCTTCGGGTTCTGCGCCGCGGGGGTGTCCGCGCCGCAGGTCGGCTGGGGCGACACGCCCAGCGTCAGGGACGTGCGGTTCGGCACGGCGGTGAACGGCGTGTTGTCCGGCTTGTTGGTGAAGGTTCGCGTCATCGGGGTGGCGGCGCTGTCCTTCTGGTTCATCGGGTGGATCCCGAGGATCTGCTCGATGGTGCGGATCATGGTGATCTGCGAGTAGTAGTGGCTGTCGACGGTGCCGTGCTGGGCCCAGGGGCTGATGATCTGGATCGGGGCACGGTGGCCGTCGACGTGGTCGAGCCCGGCCTGGGAGTCGTCCTCGACGACGAAGATCGCCGAGTCCTTCCAGTACTTGCTGTGCGAGATCTCGTCGACCACCTTGCCGACGGCGAGGTCGTTGTCGGCGACCTGGGCCGCGGCGTTCGCCGGACCACCGGTGTGGTCGTTGGAGAACCAGAACATGTTCAGGTTCGCCGGACCGTTCTTCTCGAAGTCCTGCTTCCAGACCTCGTACTTGTAGACGTCCGGAACGCTGGTGTCGAACATCGGGAAGCCCGGCACCGACACCTGGTTGAGCGACGGGATCGCCGAGCCCGTTCCGATGGGGTAGGCGGTGGGCTTCCCCGTCGCGGACATGGTCTTGGCGTCGCAGTACAGGTTCTGCCACGTCGCGCCGGACGGCTTGCTCTCGATCGACTGGAACTCGCCGTAGTCCTTCACGGTCTTGCCCGCCGCCTGCGCACCGGTCCAGATGAAGCCGCTCCGCTGGTGGCCGAGGGCGTCGTTCTCGGTGTCGTAGCTGCGCAGGTACTCACCGGCCGAGGACTCGGTGTACTCCGGGTCGTCGGCCTGCATCAGCCAGTTGTGCCCCTCGGCGGAGTTCGTGCCGATGTCGTAGGTGTTGTCGTACAGCCCGAACTGGTTGGCCAGCGCGTGCTGGTTCGGCGTCACGTTCTCGCCGAACTGGGCCACCGACGCGTCACCGTTGCCCTTCGCGATGTCGCCGAAGACCTGGTCGTAGGTCCGGTTCTCCTTGACGAGCAGGAAGACGTGCTTGATCGTCGAAGGATCGCCGAGCTTCACCGGGACCGGAACCGGCTTGGCGCCCTTGCCCTTGGCGGTCTTGACCGCGCCCGGGGTCCAGCCGTTCTGCTGGAAGACCTTGGCCGTGTAGGACCTGATCACGCCATCGTTCGGCAGCGTGAACTTCTGCAGGCTCGACGTCGTGTCGTGCGTACCGTGTCCGGCGCTGTTGGCGGGCGGCGTGCGGAGGGCGTCGATTCCCCGGGTGTTGGAGACCAGCACGTCCTTGCCGACGGTGGTGATCTCCGCGGGGAAGTAGTCCGTCGGGAGCAGGCCGACGTAGCTGACCGGCTCCAGCGGCCTGGTGTACCGGTAGACGGCGACCGCGTTGGCGCGGCCGAGCGTCACCAGCAGGTGACCGTCCCTGGTGAGCGTCACCGCGTCGGGCTCGTAGCCCACCGACGCCTCCGGCCACGGCCGGGTGGCGATGGTCTGGACGACCTTGTCCTTGGACGTGTCGATGACCGACACGTCGTTGGTGGCGGTATTGGTGACGAACAGCGCGCCGTTCGTGGCGTACAGGGCGGTCGGGTGCAGGCCGACGGCGATGCTCGCCGGGGCGGCGGCCGGGTTCGCCAGGTCGATGACGCTGACCGTGCCCGTGGTGGTGGCACCGGTCTTCGGGTCGGCCGGCACCTGGGTGTTGTAGGAGTTGATCGTGGTGTCGCCGGCCTTCGCCGGACGCCCGCCCTCGTTGCTGACGTAGAGCTTGTTGCCGACCTTGACCATGCCACGCGGGGCGTTGCCCACGTTCCAGCTCTGCTGGATGGCCCCGGTCGCCGCGTCGATGGCGACCACGCGGTTCTGGCCGTTGACGGCGGAGTACACGGTCTTGCCGTCGGGCGAGAACACCGCCTGGGCCACCAGCGCGTGCTTGGGCCCGTCCGCCGGGATCTTGATGGACGTCGGGTCGGCGAGAGTGCCGTCCGAGTTCACGGTGAACCTGGTGTAGCCGTCGGTCTGGCCCAGCCACAGCTGCGAACCGTCGGGCGAGTACGTGGGGCCCTCCTGGCCCACGTCGTTGCCGCCGATCTTCAGGTTCGCCGCCGCGTTGTTGCCGACGAGCTGCTGAACCTTCCAGTCCTTCAGGTTCACGATGGCGAGCGCCATCCCACCGTCGGTGACCGAGGCCGCGACGTGGGTGCCGTCCGGGCTGACCGTGGACGACATGATCTTGCCGTTGTTGATGACGAGGCGCTTGCCGATCGGGTTGATGTACTGGTCGCTGGAGACGACCTGGCCCTTTTTGGTGGTCTGGCCGACCTGTTGGGTGCCGAACCCCTCGGTGGAGGCGTAGGCGATGCTTCCGCTGGCGACGGCGATGGCCGCGGTGCCGGCGGCCACCGTGTTGATCCGGCGGCCCGTGCGTCTTTCGAAGAACCTACGGCGGGACTTCGCGACGCGCTGGCGCGTGACGTGCATGAGTTATCCCTTGGTGCTTGCGAGCAGGTCGACGTTCCCGTCGAACTGCCACAGAGGATTGGGGGCGTCCCCGGTCGGGGTGCGCACCTGGAAGTAGCCGTTCACCTCCTTCGGTCCGTCTCCGTCGGCGACGTACCGCCCGTCCGCGGTGACGTCGAGCTGGTAGATGGCCTGGCCGACGGCGGTCGTGCCGGGCAGATGCCAGGACACGACGCACCGCCAGTCGTTGCCCGGTCCGTGGTCGGGGACGCGGGGGCCTCCCTTGTCGCAGGACGCGGTGGCCCGCAGCTGGGCCTCGGTGACGCCGGGGCGATGGAGCTCCCGCGTCTGCATCCGGTACAGGTGGGCGTACGCCGTGGCGAGCGAGTCCTGGACCTTGGCCCGTTCGATCCCGGAGCCCGTGGCCGGAGTCGCGCCGATGAGCGCGACCACGGTGAGGGCGACCAGCCCGGCCAGCGGCAGCGCCCCGGCGACGAGGACGCGCCGGCCCGACCCGTCGTACGCCAGGTCGGTGAAGTCGCGGCGGACGAACAGGTGGTAGGCGAACGCGGTGGCGACGACCGCCCACGCCAGGCTCACCACGAGGCCGATGAGGAGGGGGCCGACCTGCGCCGGGCTGGTGAACAGCCCGCGCCAGGCGAGGAAGGCGTGGCTCGGCAGGGCCAGCCGTACGGCCACCGGCAGCGGGAGCAGCTGCGCGAGCTGCAACGCGAACGCGAGCAGCGCGGGCGTCAGCAGCCCCATCGTCGAACGCCCCAGGGCCACCGAGCCGAGGAGACCGATCGCGGCGAACGCCAGCGTCGGCGCGAGCACGCAGGCCCACGAGAGCAGGACCGTGCCGGCCGCGTCCCCGGGGGACAGAAGGTGGCCGTCCATGCCGACGAGCGGCCGGTTGCCGACCGCGGCCAGGCCGCCGGCGATGCCCGAGACGGCCAGCCCGGCGACCAGGAGCAAAAGCACGGTGAGAGCGGCGATGCCCTTGGCCACGAAGATCCGCCTCGGCGAGCGGACCGAGACGAGGAGGTGGCGCCAGGTGCCCAGCCGGTCCTCGGTCGCGAAGACGTCCCCGGCGACCAGGGCCGTCAGCAGCGGGAGCGCCCAGCTGCGGGAGAAGTCCAGCACGACCAGTGCCCCCGCCCAGCCGGTGCTGTGCATCCAGCGGCCGAAGACGGTGTCGGCGGGCAGCATGCTCTGCAGGCTCACCACGGCCACGAAACCCGCGGGGGCGATCCAGCAGGCGAGCAGCAGCACGCGGATCCGCCACTGGGACAGCAGCTTGACCAGCTCGAACCGGTAGCTCCGCGACACCGGCGCCGGCCGGGCCTCGACCGGGGGTGGAGCGACGGTCGCGGTCATGAGCCCTCCTGCGTCGGGGAGGGTGACCACAGCGGCTGCGTTTTCGCTTCGCGCGCTCCTGAACACTCCTCCGGCCCGGCCGGCGAGAGCGCTCCGCGTTCTCGCCGGGTGGTGGCCGAGGTGCGGTGTCTTCCGCTTCGCTCGCTTCGCCCGGTCACGAGAGGTCCTCCTCGTCGGTCTGCCCGGCCCCGGTGAGGGCCAGGAACGCGGCCTCGAGCGGCGTCACCACGGGCGCCAGCTCTCGTACCGCCACGTCGGCGTGCACCAGCCGCACCACCAGCTCGTCGAGGGCCGGTACGGGGCCGCGGACCACGAGCACGTCGGCATCCGGCTCGACGCGGTCACGACCGGGTACGACCCGGAGCCCCGGCGTGTCCGCCGCTATTCGGTGGGCCGCCGTTCGGTCGGAGGTGCGCACCCGGTAGTCGAGCTCCCCGCTCTCGGCGGCGAGCTTGCCCACCGGCCCGGAGAAGACGACCCGCCCGGTGGAGAGGAGGGTGACCTCGGAGCACAGCGCGGCGAGGTCGTCCATCCGGTGGCTGGACAGGACGACCGCGGTCCCGTCCTCGGCGAGCCGGGTGATGACGCGGTGTACGTGGTGCTTGCCGGCCGGGTCCAGGCCGTTGGCCGGCTCGTCGAGTACGAGGAGCCGCGGTGTGGTGAGCAGCGCGGCGGCCAGCCCGAGTCGCTGGCGCATGCCCAGCGAGAACCCCCGGATGCGATCGTCGGCGACGTCGGTGAGCCCCACCTGCTCCAGCGCGTCGTCGACGCCGACCGCGTGACCGGTGTCGTACCCGCGCAGGGAGAGCAGGGCGGAGAGGTTCTGCCGAGCGGTGAGCGACGGATAGAGCCCGGGCCCGTCGACGAAGCCCGCGACGCCGTCGGGGACGGCGAGCGTCCGGCCGACCGGCGAACCCAGGATCTCGAGGCTGCCGCTGTCCGCCATCGCCAGGCCCAGCAGCAGACCGAGGAGCGTCGTCTTGCCCGCGCCGTTCGGCCCGACCAGGCCGTGCACCTGCCCGCGCGCCACGTCCAGATCGACGCCGTCGAGCGCGCGTACGTCGCCGAAGGACTTCGTGATCCCGCGACCCCGGACTGCGGGGCTCCCGTGCATGTGGATCTCCCTTGGCTTGATCTTCAGCACCAGGAACCTAAAGATCACGGTTTGCGCGGGGAGAGCGTGCAGACAAACATTGGGCAAACTCGCCGATATATGACCTAAACCGGCCATAGCGCTCAGCCCGGCCATGGCCCGGCCACACCGGGCAACGGCCCCACCAAGTCCGGCAGGCGGAGGCAGGTCACCCCGGCGCGGCTAGGGGGTGGAGCGGATCGCTCGGGCACCGCCGGCAGGCACAGCGGACCATTCCGGCAAGGCACGGCAGGCGGGGCTGGGTCCCGGCGTGGTCAACAGGCCTGGCAGGCTCCCGGCATGGTCGGCAGGTGCGGCGGACCGCTCCGTGGCGGCGAGGATCAGGCGAGGGTGGTCATCGCCGGTGCGCCATGAGGTACCCGCGGCGGGTCTCGACCTCCTCGGGGTGGTGCCCGCGTTCGAGCCGCGCGTACGTCGTGAGGCCGGCGGCGTCGAGCTCGTCGGCGATGTCGTCCAGGGCGAAGAAGTGGAAGTCGACGTCGACGTCGCGGCCCAGCCACTCGGTCAGGTGCCGTACCTCGGAGCCGATGTGGAACGAGACGAGCAGCCGGCCGCCCGGGCGGAGCACCCGGTGGATCTCCTGGAAGGCGCGGGTGAGTTCGGCCGCGGTCAGGTGAATGATCGAGTACAGGGCGACGACGGCGGCGAACTCCCCGTCGCGGGCGGGCAGGTCGAGCAGGTCGCCCTGGCGGAACTCGACGGCGGGATGCTCCTTGCGGGCCAGCTCGACCATCGCACCCGACAGATCAACGCCGACCGCGGCCGCGCCCTGGTCGGCGAGCCAGCCGGTGACGTGTCCGGGCCCGCAGCCGAGATCCGCCACCGGCGCGCCGGCACCGGCCTGCTCCAGCAGGGCGGTGAGCAACGCCCGGTCGAGCGGCTTGTGGGCCAGCTCGTCCCGGAAGCCGGCCGCGTACGGCTCGGCGACCACGTCGTAAGTCCGGCGAACACGCTCATGGCTGTCGAATGCCACCATGCCGATCAGCCTCGCACAGTCGTACGCCGCATCTCCGCCCGCCTCGGTGCCACCGGCCGCGACGCCGGTGAGAACCTCTTCTGCGATCGCTCCCGCGGCCTCCCATTCGGCCAAGGTCTGCGCGCACTCCTGCCGCGGATGGCGATGTGCCCGGCCATGGCAGCGCGCCGCGGGGATGAGGGCGATGCCGTCCGGCGATCAGAAGCCGAAGCCGGCGACACCCCAACCAGGCCTGGCCTGCGCCTCACGTGTCCAGCCGATACACGAGTTGACCGCCGCGAGGACCTCACGGTCGAGAGCGTCACGCTGCTCCGCCGTCGTGGCCTCCCATGCGGTCAAGGCCTGTGCGCACTCCTGCGGCGACCATTCGCCGTAGCAGGGAAGATGCTCGGGACGAGGCAGCTGCGAGGGAATGGAGCCGTACATGAAGTCGGTGACGCGAACACCGATGCCGAGCTTGGCGAGACCCTCGTCGACCATCTCCAGCCATTCACCGCGGAACGGCGAGAAATCGTTGTTGTCCAGGAACCTGCCGTAGAACTCGCAGATCGTCTGGTACGCGTACCCGTACTGGAAGCCGTGCGCGGCGTCGTAGGGCCCGCCGTTGATCACGGCCTTGACCGCTTCGTACCGCGTGGGAGCACCCGACTCGATCTCGCTGTCGAACCACTCGTCCGCGTGAGCGAGCGCGGTCTTGAACCGGCCCCCGATCATCCGGCGGAGCTTGTCGTCCCCGGAGCCGATGGCGCCCCGGGCCTTTTCCAGGTCGACGAGATAGAGGGTCAGCGAGTAGCTCATGCCGAGACCGTAGCGTCCGGCACCGACAGCGCCGTCCTCGCCGGATCGCCGGGGCGTACGTCGGCCGGGTGGTGCGGATCGGCCGAACCTCACTATCGTGCGCGGATGACATCCTCTGCTCTCGATCGGGCGTTGCGGGACGAGGCGGGGCTCCGGCGGCTGCCCGAGGATGTGGAGGGGCTGCTCCACCGGCTCGACGCGCCTCCTCGGCTCGGAGCGCATCTGCGGGCGGTGCACGACGTCGCGTGCCGGCTGCTCGACTCACTGGGCGAGCGGTTTCCCGGGATCGGCGTCGACCAGGAGGCGGTGCGGTACGGCGCGGCCACGCACGACGTCGGCAAGGCCTACGTGACCGAGGAGCTCTCGGGGCCCGGCTCGGAGCACGAGCGGCGCGGGCATCGGCTGCTGCTCGACCACGGTGTGGACGAGAGGCTCGCGCGGTTCGCCGGGACCCATGGCACCTGGGACGGAGCGGACGTCACGTTCGAGGATCTGCTGGTGAGCCTGGCCGACAAGGTGTGGAAGGGCAAACGGGTGCCCGACCTGGAGCAGCGCGTCGTCGACCACCTCGCATCCACGGCCGGGCGGGAGCCGTGGGAGGTGTTCATGGCGCTCGACGACCTGCTCACCGAACTCGCCGCCGGCGCCGACCGGCGGCTGGCCTTCCAGTCCGCTTATCCCATCACCTCCTGATTCGGCTTTCGCGTCCCCGAACCGCCCCGTTAGTGATCGCGGTGAGTGATCATTCGGGCCAGCGTGGTCAGTTCCTCGGCGGGGCGGGCGGCCGGGTTGGCCGAGCGCAGGTGGTGGAGGGCGTCGGCGAGCAGATCGCCGGCCTTTCGCCGGCACCAGGCGCGGCCTCCGGCGCGTTCGATCAGATCGGCGGCGTGGATGAGTTCGGCGTCGGACAGCGGCAGGTCCCGGCGGTAGAGCGCGGCCAGCTCACGGCCGGCCGGGGTGCCCGAGGTCA
This sequence comes from Actinoallomurus oryzae, assembly GCF_039541955.1. NCBI lineage: Bacteria > Bacillati > Actinomycetota > Actinomycetes > Streptosporangiales > Thermomonosporaceae > Actinoallomurus > Actinoallomurus oryzae. The sequence continues at coordinate 240,767 of NZ_BAABHF010000045.1, forward strand.
GCGCGGCGACCACCGGCAGCGACTTTTTTCTCCGGCGCAGGTCGGCGTAGACGGGCTTGCCGGTGAGCTTCGGGTCGCCCCAGATGCCCAGCAGGTCGTCGGCCAGCTGGAACGCCAGGCCCAGCTGCTCGCCGAAGGCGCGCAGCCGGACCGCCTGGTCGGGCTGCCCGGCGAACAGCGCGCCCAGGCCGCACGCGCAGCCCAGCAGCGACGCGGTCTTTCCGCCGGCCATCGACAGACACTCGGACAGCTCCACGTCGGCACGCGTCTCGAACGCGATGTCGGCGCTCTGACCGGCGACGAGCCTCTGCACGGCGGTGCTGAGCCACCGCATGCCGGCGGTGGCGGCCGGGTGCTCGCTGGCCGCCAGCACGTCGAAGGCGAGCGTCAGCAGGGCGTCGCCGCCGAGGATCGCGGCGCCCACCCCGAACGCGGCCCAGGTCGTGGGGCGATGCCGGCGCGTACGGTCGCCGTCCATCACGTCGTCGTGCAGCAGTGAGAAGCTGTGCACCAGCTCGATCGCGGCTGCGGCGGGCACCGCCGACGACGGCTCGGCGCCGACGGCCTCGGCGGCCAGCAGGGTGAGCGTCGGGCGGATCGCCTTGCCTCCGGCGGCGTTGGTCGGCTGACCGCGCTCGTCCCACCAGCCGAAGTGGTGGCCCGCGACCAGCCGCATCGACGCGGGGAGCGTGTCGATGGCCGACCGGAGTGCCGGATCGACCATGCTCCGGCTCCACGCCAGGATCTCGCCCGCCGCGCGGGTGGTCCTCGGATGGTCGGTGGTGGTCATGGACCCTCCTTCGTCGGGGAGGGTGACCACAGGTACGCGTCCTTGATTCCCTCGCTTCGCTCAGTCATGGGCACCTCTCGTCAGCGGGAGATCTCGACGTTCTCGAGGATGCCCAGTGCGTCGGGTACGAGAACGGCCGCGGAGTAGTACGCGCTGACGAGATACGAGAGGACGGCCTGATCGTTGATCCCCATGAAGCGCACCGACAGGCTCGGCTGCACCTCGTTCGGGATGCCGGTCTGTTGGAGGCCGATGACGCCCTGGTCGTCGACGCCGGTCCGCATCGCGACGATGGAGGTCGTACGGTCGTCGCCGATCGGGATCTTGTCGCAGGGGAAGATCGGCACTCCGCGCCAGGAGCTCACGGCGTGGCCCTCCACCTCGACGCTCTGCGGGTAGACACCCCGGCGGCTGCACTCACGGCCGAACGCGGCGATGGCCTTCGGGTGCGCGAGGAAGAAGCGGGTCTTGCGGCGGCGGCTGAGCAGCTCGTCCATGTCGTCCGGGGTGGGCGGGCCGGACCGGGTGTAGATGCGCTGCTTGAGGTCGGCGTTGTGCAACAGGCCGAACTCGCGGTTGTTGACCAGCTCGTTCTCCTGCCGCTCCCGCAGCGCCTCGATCGTCAGCCGCAGCTGCTGCTCCACCTGGTTCATCGGCTGGTTGTACAGATCCGCCACCCGCGTATGAACCCGCAACACCGTCTGAGCCACGCTCAGCTCGTACTCCCGCGGCGACAACTCATAATCCACGAACGTCCCCGGCAACACCGGCTCACCCGCGTGCCCGGAGGCCAGGGTGATCGCGGCCTCGCCGTGTTTGTTCTGGGCCGGCCGCTCCTGGTCGCGGAGCGCGGCGAGGTGGTCGCGCAGCTCTTCGGACTGCTCGGCGAGCTCGTCGAAGCGTTCGCGTGACAAGGAGAGGACGATGCATTTCGTCTGGGCCTTGGCGGTGAAATCCCACGTCTCCTGCGACCCGGC